>NZ_JBQTCX010000001.1:0-349184 GCF_052663115.1 Niallia yueguangensis | reverse complement strand
CAACAGTAGAAAACTGTTGTTTTTTTTGATGAAATAAATAAATTTTACGCATCCAATACATATTAAAAAATATCTTCATACTGAAGAACAAAAGCGGAAGCGCCTTGAACAGCTCTGAAGAAAAATGTTCACATGACTCAAAAAGTGCTTTTTACTTTTAGAGGCATGGGGTTATTTTTCACAAGAGCTAGGCGCTGGAGCTGGATGCGGACACAACCGCCAAGTTATCCACAATCCCATTTCGTTTATAATTTCCTAGACGATAAGTAAAAATAAGCTTGGTTGGTTATTCTAAAATTACATATTTTATGAAAGGATGGAGAAGTAAGATGCTGAAAAAAATAATGTGTTCAGTTGTCTTGACCTTAATATTCTGCAGCAGTGATACATTAGCAGCACAGAACGAAGCACAAGAGTTAGAAATAGGAGCAAAAGCACCTGATTTTTCATTAAAGAATCTTGCTGGAGATACAGTCAAATTATCAGATTATCGTGGGAAAAAAGTAATGCTAAACTTTTGGGCAACATGGTGTCCTCCTTGTAAACAGGAAATGCCAACGATACAGCAATTCTTTAAGGAAAGTGGGAATAAGGTTGTCATTTTAGCAGTAAACATTGACGGAACAGAAGATGTAGTTGATTTTGTAAATAATAGACATTTAACTTTTCCAATTCTTTTAGATGAAAAGGATAAAGTGAATGAGCTTTATAAAATAATAACCATTCCGACCACTTTTTTTATTGATGAAAATGGGGTAATAAAGCAAAAATATTATTCCGCTATGCCAATTACAATTATGAGAGAATATTCAAAATGAATGAAAGCGCTTGCGATTGTGTTTTAAATAATTTATAATAAAATGGATACAAGTTGCAAGTTTACCATTTGAATTTTCAGAAATAATTTTATATTATGAATTATAGGTATAAAATAAAATTTCTAAAAAATCCTAATGATTATAGAGATTATCGGAAAAGATAGAAAATAATCGAATAAAAAGGAGTTTTAAATAATGAGAAAACCACGTAAACGTTCCTTTCAAGAATTAGTATCAGAAAATAAGCTTCAATTATTAAAGGACAAAGATGCGATTGAAAAAATTGAAGAACGACTGGAAGAACGACTTGGCAAAAAACACTTAAAAGAAGTACGTTAAAGTGCTTGTTGTCTTCTATAAAACAGTTATTACCAATTATCATCTTTTTTAGATTGCGCATAATAACAAAGAAGGAGTTGATATTATGGGTAATCCGAAAAAAGATAGTAAGCACTTTGTTCCTAGCCATATTGGAACACAACCAAAAGAGTTTGGTGGAAATAAAGGAAAACAAATGCAAGATAAGTCAGGACAACATCCTCAAGTAATACAAACAAAAGGGGAATAAGAAAAGCGTAAGCGACTTGTTTAGCCCTGAAGAAAAATGTTCATTCGACTCAAACCTTTTAGAGGCGAAGGGTTATTTTTCATAAGGGCTTGGCGCTGGTGCTAGACAAAGAAAAGCGTAAGCACCTAGTTCACTTTAAACCTAGCCACTTAACTAATTTCAAAATATACTTTAAAAACCAGCTCTCGTCTACTGAAATGAGAGCTGGTTTTTTATTAATGTAACTAGTGATCCTTTCATTTTAATTAACGAAAGAATGGGAATATGGTAGTATAAGGTGAAAAGATTATATACAAGAATATTTTATAGAGTGAAGTGAACGAAATGAACAGAGAAAATAAAATAGATCAGACTATAGAGGCAAACATTCAAATAATCGAAAAAAATTATTTTGAAAAAGGAATAAAGGTAACGGAAGAAAAATTATTACAACTTATTCAATCATTAAATGAACAGCAGGATAGCAAAGAATTATCGATACTATTAACGATTGCTGCCTTGGCGCGAATGGAAACGAATGAACAAGATTCGATAGCGATAGCTTGGTTAAACAAGGCGCAACAATTGGATCCAACGAATAAAAAAGCTGCAAATTATTTGTCACAGCATGACTGGCAAAAATACCAACAGCTATTACAAGAGCTGATATTTCCTTCAATAAGAGAAACGGATAATCGAACAGCAAAACGTAAAGTTGCAGAGCAGTATATAAATATTTGTAAAAAGTTTTTACATGATGTAGAAGAGGAAAATGAGAAGCTGGAGGCCCAATTGACTGCAGCAAAAAGTTTTGGCAATTCCCAATTGATTACGAAATATAATGAAATCCTTGCTTTATTAAATAAAGTTATTATTAAAACATCCCAATTATTAAAATCTGCTGAAGAATACGAAGAATCGATAAGCGGGGTATTTCATACTTCTATTTATTATGAAAGTGTAAAAAAATTGATTGAAGAATTAAGCGAACTAAAACAAGAATGGAAGCATATATTTGCAAGTGAGGAAAACAAAAAGAAGGGAAAGTCCTCTTTAGATGAATTACAGCAAATGATTGGTTTAGAAACCGTAAAAAAAAGAGTAAAAGATTATTATCGATTTTTAACCTATCAAAAATCACGAAAAGCCTTAGGGTATACGGTTCAAGATGAATTAAGCCTAAATATGATTTTTACCGGTAATCCTGGTACAGGAAAAACAACATTAGCCCGTTTATTAGCTAGTATTTATTATGAATTAGGAGTTTTACCAAGTGAAGAAGTAGTAGAAGTGGATCGTTCCCAATTAATTGGCGGTTTTATGGGGCAAACTGAAGAAAATGTCCGTGCCGTCGTAAAAAAAGCATTAGGCGGGGTGCTATTTATTGATGAAGCATACAGCTTAAAAAGAGAGGGACAAACTAGCAATGATTACGGACAAGCAGCAATTGATACATTAGTTTCTTTAATGACTGGCACAGAGTTTGGTGGGAAATTTGCCGTAATTTTAGCTGGATACCCAGAGGAAATGAGACAATTTTTAGACAGTAATCACGGACTACGGAGTCGTTTTCCATCTTCTAATATGATTCATCTCCCTAATTATAATAAACATGAACTTTTGCAAATTGCCGATAAAATAGCAAGTGATAATGATTATGTGATAACAGAAGGAGGAAAAAAAGAACTGTTAAAAAGATTGGAGAAGGAAGAAGTAGATGAAAGCTTTGGCAATGCTCGTGCCGTAAAAAATATTGTCCTTGATGCGATTTTTAAAAAAGGTTCTCAACGATTAAATGATCAACATTTTTTAGCATATACTCTTTTAGAAGAGGATGATTTTGCAATTGATGAAGAAATGTTTTCTGAGAATCCAGCTGAAAAATTAGAATCATTAATCGGCTTAGAGGCAGTGAAAGCAGAATTAAAAAAAATAATAGCTTTTGTGAAATTGCAGCAAGTAAGAAGGGAGAAAGGACAAACACTGCTTCCTATTCAACTCCATGCAGTTTTTACAGGCAACCCTGGAACTGGTAAAACGACGGTTGCTAAACTATATGCTCAATTTTTAAAGAATTGCGGCATGTTAAAAAGAGGTCATTTGATTGTAACAAGCAGAGCAGATCTTGTTGCAGGTTATGTCGGCCAATCAGCGATAAAAACAAAAAAGAAAATAAAAGAATCACTTGGAGGCGTTTTATTTATTGATGAAGCATACTCCTTATTAAATGGTTCTAATCAAGATTTCGGCAAAGAAGTAATTGATACATTAGTAATGGAAATGACAAAACACAATGAAAATTTAGTCGTTATTTTAGCTGGTTATCCAAATGAAACAGAAGAATTATTAGCAAGCAATCCTGGGTTAAAATCACGCTTTAAAAAATTTATCCACTTTGAAGATTACAATGCAGAACAATTAATAAATATTATGAAAGCATATGCTTCTAGCTATGACTATATATTAACAGATGAAGCAATTACGTATATCATGCAGGAGCTAAATACGACCTCGATTCAAGGAAACGGAAGATTTGCGACAAATGTAATTGATGAAGCGGTTCAATTACAAGCATTGCGCCTTTTAGAGAAAGACGGCGATAAAGAAGCTGAGCATAGTGTACTAACAGCTATAGATTTACGTAATGCACTTTCTTTGTTCAAAGATAAGAAAGAATAAAATTTTTGAAGGTAGAGACGAGTGTCTAGTTCCGACGTACAGATAGATGTACAGATGTACGAGTGCCGGCGTTGCAACAGGAAGTGGCGCATTTAGCCAGCCAGTCGTACGGCGATGAACAAGATGCTTGCACTTTTCTAATCAAGAACGAAAGGAAAAAATAGCGTTTTAAATTGGGGGAATCATATTTGAATAAAGAGTTTGTGTCAACAAGAGAAATACAACTGTATTATGCAGATACTGACATGATGGGTGTTATTTATCATGCAAATTATTTAAAATTCTTTGAATTAGGTAGAGTAGGACTAATAGAAGATATTGGTTTTAGTTATGTAGAGATGGAAGAACAAGGATTTTTTGCTCCTGTATATGATATCCAAGCAACTTATAAAAAGCCGTTGCGCTATGGTGATAAAGCGTTTGTGAAAACATGGGTGGAATTAAATGATGGATTAAAAACAACGTATGGTTATAGAGTAGAAAATGGAGAGGGAGAAACTTGTGTTGTAGGTTCCTCCACTCATATTATTGTGAGTAAAGACAGCTTTAAACCAAAATCTTTTAAAAAAAGTTTCCCTGAATGGTTTAATAAATATGAAGAAATCAAAATAAAGCATGGATAAGCGATAAAAAATGATTTTCTCCTTATCTTATCTTTTAAAAGTGGAAATTCATACACTAATTGAATTGGTCGTAATGCATGTGTTAAGAATAAAAAGGAGCGTAATGAATGGCTTTTGGAATAAACAGAAAAGAGTTGCTTGCATGGAAAAGTCAAATTGATAAGGGGGAAATTGCTTTTTTAACTCATTATTGGTTAGACGAACGTTTTCCAAAAAGTAAAACTGTCACAAAGGTTGGCTGTTCAGACATGGAAAAATTAATTAATTGGGGAAAAAAGCACGGACTGAAGGAAGAATGGATTCATAAAAGAAAAGACGGCTATTCCCATTTTGATTTAGTAGGAGAAGTGCAAACAAAAATATTAACAAAAGAAGGAATTACCACCCATATTAAATGATACAAAAGCATGCGCCCAATTAAGAGAAGTGTCTCACAAAGGGCGCAACTTTTTTTCGTCTAGGAGATTATAAACGAAATGGGACTGTGGATAACTTGGCGGTTGTGTCCGCATCCAGCTTCGACGTACAGGACGTACAAGTACCGATGTTGCCACAGTCCGTACGGTGATGAACAAGGAACTTGCACTGTTCTTATAGCTGTTTTTCGTTAAAATACTCCGGCTCATTTGCATCTGCATTAAATTCTGCATATAAATCATTTCCGTCGAAATACCATAAATCTTTGTCTTCAATATAGTAGTGAATACCATTTTTAATGGTACTTACACCAATGTTTATCGGTTCTTCGTTTGAAATCCCAAGGGAAAAACCTTGTTGTACCGTACTGCATCCACCATAACGGGCGAAAAATCGAACATAATCTCCATCCTTTAACAACATTTCTTCTTTATACCAAGATGCAGCTTTATCACTAATAAAAATTTTCATGCTACGGAACACCTCATTTTCTTATGAATAGTTAGCTTCATTAAGGATATATTGCAAACAAAACGCTAAAAGCTCTTTTCATTTTATATGAATAGAATGCAAAAATAGCCTTATAATAAGTTGTTCAAAAATCATTAGGAGAACCTCATCATTACGTCGTCACTTTATTCCTAAAGAGAAGCAATCACCAATGCTTTCTTCTAGGTTTTCGTGCCTCCACTTTAATTGTCCTTCTTTTTGAACACGTACTATGATTATTATAAAACAAACCATTTTTTTATGGAACTATATGAATCATATAACTTAATAAGTATAAATGAACATTGTTCGTCAGGGCTAATCAAGACGCTATCGCTTTTCTTATCCTTAAAATGAAAAAACAGTTCGAACATGCAGTAATAGATGACAAGGTGAATCTAAAAATAATCATTCTTTCAAAATTTTATGGAAAGGGGGAGTTCTACATAAAATGTTGTGCCAATAGTCCCTTCGCTTTTAGCATATAATTTTCCTCCATAATCCTCCACAATTTTTTTACATACACTTAAGCCAATCCCTGTTCCTTCGCCTTTTGTTGTATAAAAAGGGTTAAATAATTTTTTAACACCGTCATCACTAATTCCACATCCATTATCTTCTATTGTTATGAAGACGTTTGACTCGTTTAAAGATGTTCGTATTAGGATTATACCAGTATGTTTATTAGCACTTTCTTCAATTGCTTCAAAAGCATTTTTAATGATATTCACTAAAACTTGTTTTAATTGTTTTTCATTAAAATAGATAAATGGAGCATGATCCGTCAATTCCAGTTTCATCGTAATATTTTTCATGATAGATTCACTTTCGAATAATGTACAAATATCACGAATAAGCGTATTAATGGAGAGGAAATTCCAATTATTTTCCTTTGGTTTAGAAGCATTTAAAAAATCAAAAATAATATCATTTGCGCGGTCAATCTCTTCTAAAGCAATTTCTGCATAACGTTCTTTTTTTATTTCTTCTAAATGCGGTTTAATCAGTTGAATAAATCCTTTTACTGTCGTTAACGGATTACGAATTTCATGAGCAATACCAGCTGCTAATTTCCCAATATTTTTACTATAATCATTGGAAAGTGCTAATTCTTTAAATGTATGCATAGTATGGTCAAAAAAAACTTTTTGCTCATTCATATGTTGATGAAACTCGAATAATTGATTTTTTATTTGGTCTGACAATCTTTCTACATGTTGATCTTGTTTTTTTAATGGAAAACAAAATAAATGGAATAATTGATCCTCTCTTACTTTATAAATGCGATAGAATGATTCATTTTGAAGTATGGGCAAATGAACAGCTAATTCCATTTCATTTATGTCACTTTCTAAAAAACAGTAAAAATCATCTATATTTGAATGAATGTAATCTGCAAAGGTTGACGTTAAATAGGAAGAATGGGGAATCGAGGTACTGATTATCTCTAACTTGTGATTTATTAAGAAGTATGGAAAAGGAAGCTTTTCTATCGCTTTTGTTAATAAGTTCATAAATGATACCATCCTTTAAAAATATGATTTTTTCCTTAATTAGGGTTATTCAAAAAGTCCAGGAACACAAGCTTGTAAATAGCTCCGTTACGTCTTCCCACTAATCCTCACGAACTCTCTACTACGCTCCGGGCTTCGTGGCTCTGTCCTTCTTTTTGAACACGCATTATTAATAAAGTGCTCGAAATAAAATTACTTTTTGCTTAATAGAGTCTATGTCGAAAAAAATCAGGTATGTCATTTAAATAACTCTTTTCGTATAGATTATAGTTATTTACCCCGCAGCTTGAATACACTTCGATTTCTGCGGACGAGTGCCGAGCCTCTTCGTCTTTCTCGCTTTTCCCTCAGGAGTCTACATCTATTCAGGCTGCTAAGTTTTATGTAAAAACAACAAATTTTGAGAAAACAGCCTTAATATTAAAGAAGGCTCTGTTTAACGATAATATGGTTTATAGGAAGGGAGTGGATTCCCTGACCTTTTGAAAATCAACAATGGAATTTAACAGCGCCTTGTGAAAAAAAGTAAAAAAAGAGGCTGCCCCAAACGTTTTGAGACAACCTACATTCTACAACCATTTTACTTTTGGTTCTTTTTTATGCAAAATACGTTTAATATTTGCTCTATGCCTGTACACAACAAATACAGTTAATATAGCTAATATAGCAATTAATAGTTTATCATCCCATAAAAAAATGGAATAAATTAAGCCAGCAGCCGCAGCAGTCATGGAAGATAAGGACACATATTTAGAAATATATAAAATGATAAAAAATATAACAATGATAAATAGAAACAATAATGGCTCATGTCCTAATAAAATTCCAGCAGAAGTTGCTACTGCTTTTCCGCCTTTAAAACTAGCAAAAATTGGATACATATGCCCTATTACAGCAACAACACCAAAAATCAATGGATTTATCGTGATGTCATCAACAAACATATAAGGTAAAAGTGTCGCTAATGTTCCTTTTAAAATATCGGAAATGGTAACAGCGAATCCTGCTTTTTTACCAAGAGTTCGAAAAGTATTGGTTCCCCCTAAGTTGCCACTGCCATGCTCCCGAATATCGATTCCGTAAAAAACTTTTCCGATTATTAATCCAGAAGGAATCGACCCAAGTAAATAGGCAATTAAAAATAATAATCCTATAATCAAAACAAACTCTCCTTCGTACTTTGTATTATGCTAGTTTATTGTAACATGTATTAGGGAAATCTCCTCCTTTTTTCTGAAATAAAAATTACTAACAAGCATAATTTTCCCTTTTTTAAGGTACACATACAGAAAGATTATTTTAAAGAAAAAATAATGATACAATGGGAGTAACTATTGTTCTTTTTTGTAAGATAAGAAAGATAAAATTTCGAACCTAGTTTAGTGTCTAGCTCCGGCGCCTAGCCCCTGTGAAAGATAACCTCTTGCCTCTAAAAGTAAAAAACACTTTTTGAGTCAAGAGAACATTTTTCTTCGGGGCTGAGCAAGGCGCCTGCGCTTTTCTTATAAATCTTTCCTATTATGAATAACGTATTATTAAAAATCGGATAATGTCACAGGAAATAGTTTATTTTTAGAATAATTTATTCACAGAATAGTTGGATATTAATAGGTGATTTTTTCTATTAAAGTATATAATGTAAAAAAGAAAGGTGATAAAAAATGAATGTAAATTTAGTGGAAATGCAATCCCTAGATGAGCGGTTAAAAGCATTGGCCAATTTAACAGAACGATTTAAAGAAAGAGCAGCTGAAATTGATGAAAAAGGATTGTTTGTTTACGAAAATATCGCGGAGCTGCAACAATCTGGTTATACTGCCTTAACGATACCTAAAAAATATGGGGGGCAGGAAATTTCCCTTTATGAACTTGTACGGTTACAAGAAGTGATTGCTCAAGGTGATGGTGCAACAGCCTTATCGATTGGTTGGCATATGGGTGCGGCAAGAAATATGGAGGAACGCAGCTGGGATCAGGAATTGTTAGAAAAATTATATAAAAGATTACATCATGGTGCCCTTATTAATGCTGCAGCGTCCGAACCGCAGACAGGCAGCCCGACAAGAGGGGGAAAGCCACAAACAAATGCAGAAAAGATTGGGGATAAGTGGGTAATTAATGGACTTAAATCATTTACAACGATGTCTCCGGTTTTAGATTATTTTATTGTTTCAGCTTCCATAACTAATACTGAAGATGTAGGGAATTTCCTTATTCCTAAAGAAACAAATGGAATAAGAATTGATGAGACATGGGATAGTATTGCCCTAAAAGGGACAGGCAGTCATCATGTCTATTTTGAAAATGTAGAAATAGAAGAGTCTTTTTATGTGGAAGATTTAAATAAACACAAAAAAGTAAATGCATGGTTAATACATATTCCAGCTTGTTATCTTGGCATCGCAGCTGCTGCACAAAAAGAAGCCGTTTTATTTGCAAAAAATTACTCTCCAAACAGTATTTCAGGCACAATCAGTGACCTGCCGAATGTTCGTACTAAAATTGGTGAAATGGAATTAAAGATGCAGCAAGCAAAACATTTTTTGTATTCAGTAAGTAAAAAATGGGATGAAATAAAGGAAGAAGAAAAAGAGTTCATGCAGCCTGAATTGAATGCAGTTAAATTAACGGTAACAAATTTAGCGATAGAAGTAGTCGATCTCGCTATGCGGATTGTTGGAGCACAAAGTTTATCAGCAAAAAGTCCGTTGCAACGATATTATCGTGATGTTCGTGCCGGTTTACATAATCCGCCAATGGATGATAGTACAATCGAGCAGCTAGCGGTGCATTCATTAAACAGTTTTGATTAAATGTTGAACAACTGTCCGTTTCGTAACAAATGAGGACTATTCCCGCGGAAAGGGAGCGGATTCTAGCAAATATCAACATTGCAGTTTAACAGAGACATTTTTTAAAACAGTAAATAAGGTGCTATTTCATGAATCGTTATTGATTTTTTTCATTTTTCCATTGAGCAAAATTCTTTTTTCACAAGAAATAATATGAGAAAATGTAATGGATGAGGAGGGGTTAGATGAATTTACAATCGACAGTCACATTACATAATGGTGTGAACATGCCAAGGTTAGGGTTAGGTGTTTGGAAAGTACAAGATGGGCAAGAAGCTATCGAATCAGTAAAAGCTGCTATTAAAGCAGGTTATATAAGTATTGATACTGCAGCAGCCTATCAAAATGAAGAAGGAGTAGGACAAGGCATTAAAGAAGCTGGTGTACCGAGAGAAAACCTATTTATCACAACAAAGGTATGGAATGCAGATCAAGGCTATGAATCTACTTTAGCAGCATTTGAAACAAGTTTAAAGAAATTAGGATTAGATTATGTTGATTTATATTTGATTCACTGGCCCGTCAAAGGAAAATATAAAGAAACATGGAAAGCGTTAGAAACGCTTTATAAAGACGGTAAAGTAAAAAGTATCGGAGTCAGTAATTTTCATCAACATCATCTGGAAGATTTATTAGAAGACGCAGAAATTGTTCCAATGGTTAATCAAATTGAATTGCACCCTTTATTAAGCCAAACTGAGTTACGTACTTATTGTAATGAAAAGAATATCGTGGTTGAAGCATGGTCACCATTAGCACAAGGTCAGCTATTAGAGCATCCAGTACTAAAAGAAATTGCCTCATCCTATAATAAATCAGTTGCGCAAATTATTTTACGTTGGGATATTCAAAACGATATTGTTACCATACCTAAATCAATAAAGGAACATCGAATCATTGAAAATGCCTCCATTTTTGATTTTGAGTTAAATGAAGAAGATATCAAAAAAATAAATGAAATAAATAAAAATGAACGAGTAGGTCCAGATCCTGACAACTTTAATTTTTAATAGATAGAAAACAGGCAGTGTAGAGGAATAAATCTCACTGCCTGTTTTTGTTATTAAATTATTAATATACGGAAATTCCTTTTAAAGAGAAATATCAGTACATATTAAAATAACGAGTAGAATGATGAGAAAAGAGGTGTTTTGGTGGAAAATACACAACTAAAAATGGAGCCACAGCAGGAAAAAGTCACCATGAATCAAATAACGAGAACAAAAATGAAGGTGACGTTATCTCCCGTTGTTTTTTTTCCATTTATTAAAAAGTCAGCAAAAATAAGAACGGTTCGAAAAAGTGATCAAAGCGTATTAAGTAGTCTTTTTTATCATGGCTTCAAAGATAATATCGATTACAAAGGAGAGACATTAATCATGTATCAAAAAGAATTGAAAGCGTTATTAAAGGGACTGTTTGGTCCTTTTTTATTTGATTGTTCTTATTTATTTATTGAAAAAAATCATGTTGTATCTGCTTCTTTAGTTACATTATTTCAAAATGTACCTGTATTAATGTACGCAGTAACATTGCCGGAACATACAAACAGAGGATTTTTTTCACAATTGCTTGCTCACAGTATGGAATCACTATACAAAAAGGGCTATAAAGAACTTTATTTAGTTGTAACCAATGGCAATGATTCAGCACAGTATATATATAAGAAGTTCGGTTTTCAAGAAACGGCACAAGGATGGAAAGAAATTGTTGATAAATAGGAAAAGCGAAGGGGTTTATGTTGTAAATCCGAAAAAACTAATAATCTTAAAGGTGTGGATTGGATGAAAATTGTTTGTTTTGGTGATAGTTTAACGCGAGGCGTCTCGGTAATTAAAGGACGACTGCGAATCGTAAAAGAAAATTACCCAGCTTTTTTACAAAAATTATTTAATTCGAATACTACAAAAGAGACCGTTATCATTAATAAAGGAGTTTTTAATGATAACTCAAGATTATTAGTAGAAAGATTAAATAAAGATGTCATTTCTGAAAGACCAAACTATGTGTTAATTGGTATAGGAGGGAATGATTGCAATTTTATATGGGACGAGGTTGCCAAGTTCCCGGAAAAAAATCATGAACCAATTGTATCGATGACTGAATATATAAACAATATAAAAAATATTATTTTACAATTAAATGAATACAATATCAAACCTATTTTATTAACCTTGCCTCCATTAGATCCTGTACGATATTACCAATTTATTGTGAAAAAATATGGAACAAGCGTTGGACATTGGATAAGCTGTTGTGGTGGCATTGAACATTGGCATGGTTTATATAATCTACAGTTAAAAAAATTAATTCAGCAATTAAATATTAGTTCAATTGATATTCGTTCAGCACTTAAAAACGCAGGTGAACTAACTGATTTAATAAGTGATGACGGAATTCACTTAAGCTCTGTAGGTTATATAGAAATGAGCACAATCATTTATCATGAATTATTGCTTATAACCAATAATGAACAACAGTAATACTGTGTCAGGCTGTCGAAAAACATTTGCTTTCTTCATTTTCCTTATTCCTCGTCGGCTCTCTATTACAACTACTAACTTGAACTCCTCACAAAACGTTACACGGCGATGCGTCAAGCAATTTCGATCAACCTGAATAAGTTTCCAAATGATATTTCTTCAACACTCTGGCACAACCGTAATGTTGTTAGTGACAAATATATACACAAAATAAAGCAACTATTAGTCTATGGAAAATAACTTTAGTTTGTTATACTAGTGGAAAGAAGCACATAGATAAGGAAAAAGATTGAAAATAACGGAGGAAGTCTGATGAGCAGCATGTATGAAAGAATCTTAGACGTAATAGAAAGAATAGGACCGACAACCATTTTTTCTATTCATGAAGAAATAAATAACCTTCCAAGCGAACAGTTACAGGAAAATAGACCAGTTCCACTTTCATCGATTAAATCAGCAATCACCAGAAAAAAAGACTTATTTTATGTAGACAATAATATTGTTTCTATCCTTCCAGATAAAGAAATAAAAAAACTAATAATCGAATATCAAAATCATGATAGTTGTTGGTATAAATTTACGATTGATTTTATGAAAGAGACCTATATTTTTCAAGAATGGCACCGTTCAGCAAATAAACAAACGCTCCCATTTGGAAAAAGAGTCGTGGATAATGATTATTTAGCATTAAAAAAAGAAATATATAAATTAAAAATATGGGATCTAGAGCTAAGTGCACCCTATGAGTCACTTCCTTCATGGACTTTTACGCTGCAAACAGTGGAAAAAGATTATGTAATAAAAGGCATAGATACAAAAGAGAAAAACTGGAAGAAGATTGAAAAAGTAATTTCACCTTTTATGGATATTCAATCTATTATTAGTAAGTGAACTCTCTATGGCTGTTGATAACTTGGATGCATTTGTGTCAGTGTCTAGCTTCTAATGCACAGTTGTTGTACTAGCTATTTGTCTAAGTTTAATAATTTCTTCTTCATAGCTTGTAAAAAAAGGAAAAAATCCTATCAGTTTTTCGATAGGATTTTTTCCTTTTTTATTATATTGAACTTGTTAGAACATTAAAGTATCTTGCATCTGGATGGGCAAATACCATGGCAGATACAGATGCTTCCGGTTCCATCATACATTCTTCTGTCAAATTAATGCCAATATTTGAAGGGGTAATCAAATCAAATAATTTTTTTTGATCGTCTAATTCAGGACAAGCAGGGTAACCAAAAGAATAACGTTGTCCTTGATATTTTGCAGAAAAACGATCTTTCATTGTAAAATTAATTGGGTCAGGGAAACCCCATCTATCCCTGATTTGGCGATGAATTAATTCAGCAAATCCTTCTGCAACTTCCAATGCCAAAGCTTGGAGAGCATGAGATTCTAAAAATTTACCTTCTGCTTTTAAGCTTTCTGAAGCAGCTCTAATTCCGTCTCCAGATGTAACCGCAAAAAATGCAACATAATCCATTATACCGCTTTCCACTGATTTTACATAATCAGCAAGGCATAGGAAAGGGGCTTTTTCCTGTCTTGGAAAATCAAAAGATTGAATAACATCTTTTTTGTTTTCTGGATCATAGATGAGTACTTTATTTCCATCTGATTGTGCAGGGAAAAATTGATAAACAGCTTGGGGGTTAATCCAATTATTTTCTTCGGCCTGCAGCAGCAGATTTTCAACAGTTTCATTTATTTTCACTGTTTTTTCATCTTTTTCCGCTAGAAGCCTGTCAATTTTTCCTTTTACACCTAAATGATGGCCAAGCAACATTTGTTTATTCACATATGGTTTAATATGTGGAAGAGAATAGTTCGTTAATATATGACTTTTTGTATCTTGCGGAACAAAAACAGGAACGTTTTGATTAATTGTTTTTGTTATCTTCACTGGTTTTTGCACTGTTTTTACTGCAACATTTGTTTCGCTTGCTTGGAGCTTTTCTTGTTTCTCCTCATGATCTTTTTTAAGCTGGATTAGCTCTTCTGGGTCTGTTAACTGATTGCAAATAGAAAGACCATTCATGGCATCTTTTGCATAAAGGACAAGTCCTTCATATTCTTTTGAAATTTTTGTATCAGTAAACTTCCTTGATAATGCCGCACCGCCAACTAGAATCGGAATATCGATTCCAGCTTGTTTCATATCAGATGCTGTAATTACCATTTGTTGAGCAGATTTAACCAATAAACCGGACAGTCCAACCATATCAGGCTGTTCTTTTTTTATCGCTGCTACAAGTTCAGCAGGAGGGACCTTGATTCCAAGATCAATTACTTTGTAGCCGTTATTGCTTAAGATAATATCGACCAAGTTTTTTCCAATATCATGAACGTCCCCTTTAACAGTTGCCAAAATAATTTTTCCTTTAGTAGAGCTTGTTTCATTTTTTTCCATATGTGGTTCCAAATGAGAAACAGCTGCTTTCATTACTTCGGCACTTTGTAAAACTTCGGCAACAATCAGCTGGTTATCATTAAATAATCTTCCAACTTCTTTCATTCCGTCCATTAAAGGACCGTTAATAATATCAAGAGGAGCACTGTAATTGATTAACGCTTGATCTAAGTCTTCTACAAGACCTTCTTTTGTACCTTCGACTACATAATATGCCAATCTTTCATCCAATGTCATATCAGGTAAAGTACTTTTTTGCTCTTTTTTCTTTCCACGATAAAAGTTAGTAAACTCTGCTAATGATTCATCTGTTGTATCAAATAATAATTTCTCAGCAAGCAACACTTCGTCTTTGTCAATGGAAGCGAATCTTTCGAGTTTTTCTGTATTAACAATCGCATAATCCAAACCAGCCTGTGTACAATGATATAAAAAGACACTGTTAAGCACTTCTCTGCCGACAGGGGGCAAGCCGAAGGAAACATTGCTTATTCCTAGTATTGTTTGCACATCAGGACAAGCTTCTTTAATTAACCTGATTCCGTCAACAGTTGCTTTTGCAGAACCAATATACTGCTCATCTCCCGTTCCAACAGGAAATACTAATGGGTCGAAAATAATATCATTGCCTTTTAATTTGTATTTTTTGGTAAGTAGTTCATACGATCGTTTCGCAATTTCTACTTTCTTTTCTGCTGTTACGCCCATTCCTACTTCATCAATCGTACCGACTACGACCGCTGCTCCATACTTATGGACGATAGGTAATATGGCTTCAAATCTTTCTTCTCCATCTTCAAGGTTAATACTGTTAATAATGGCTTTACCTTGAGAATAGGAGAGAGCCTTTTCAATGACGTTTTCATCTGTTGAATCGATTACAAGTGGAACTTTTATTTTTTTGCCAACTTCATGCATAAAAGCTTCCATGTCGCTTATTTCATCTCTGTCCGGGTCCGCTAAACAAATATCAATTACATGTGCGCCGCCCTTTACTTGAGCACGAGCAATTTCAGACGCTTCCTCATATTTGCCTTCACTTATTAGGCGTTTAAACTTTCTTGAACCAATTACATTTGTTCTTTCTCCAACCATGATCGGACGAAGAGTCGGGTCATCATAAATAAATGGTTCGATACCGGAAACCATATGAACATTTTTAGATGCTGATTGTCTAGGTGCATGCTCTTGCATTTTATCTGCAATTGCTTTTATATGTTCAGGTGTTGTCCCACAACAGCCGCCAACAATATTAAGCCATCCTTCCTTTGCAAAACCTGCTAATTTTTCTGCAAGGGAAAGAGGGGTTTCATGGTATTGTCCTTCTTCATCCGGTAAACCGGCATTAGGATAGCAGCTGACAGCAAATTGTGAAAGCTCAGATAAAGAACGAATATGGTCTTGCATAAACTCAGGTCCTGTTGCACAATTTAAGCCGATTGCAATAGGTTTCATATGCTCAACTGATATATAAAATGCTTCAATAGGCTGGCCAGCAAGTGTTGTTCCCATAGGTTCTATTGTACCTGATATCATTAAGGGAAGCTCTTTTCCTGTTTTTGCAAAGGCTTGTTGAATGCCAATAAAACCTGCTTTTACATTTAACATATCTTGGCTTGTCTCTAATAAAAGTAAATCAACGCCGCCGTCAATTAAGCCTCTTGTTTGTTCTTCATATGAAGAGATGAGTTCGTCAAATGTTGTCCCACCTGTAACGCTTAATGTTTTCGTTGTTGGACCCATAGCACCGGCAACATATCTTGGCCATTCAGCGGTTGAAAATTTATCTACTGCATCTTTCGCTAGTTTTGCTGCTATGACATTGTTTTCGTAAGCTGTATCTGCTAAATTGTATTCATCTAATACGATACTTGTTGCACCAAACGTATTCGTTTCGATAATATCAGCTCCGGCAGCTAAATATTCTTCATGAATTTTTGAAATTACATCTGGGCGAGTATAGTTTAGGTTTTCATTACAGCCCTCTAAATCTTCTCCGCCGAAATCCTCAGCAGTTAATTCTTCTCTTTGCAACATTGTTCCCATTGCGCCGTCCATAATCAGGATTCGCTTTTTTAGTTCATCCTTTAACGCTGCTTTTCTCATGTGATGTCCTCCTTAAACGGGCAGTGATTTCATGTGTGTATTTTGCTAGTTCAACTGATAGTTCATAACGTAAAAAAGGAGTGATTAAATAAATGCCATTAAAGTATTGTGCTGCAACATCTATTAACGATTGTGTTATTTTTATACCTTCTTTGCATGCTTGAACTGGATTATCTTTATGCGCAAACATCGTGTTTCGAATTGAATCAGATATTTTTATGCCTGGAACTTCATTATGAAGGAATTCAGCATTGTTGCTGCTGATTAACGGCATTAAACCAATATATATAGGTTTATTAATATGTTTAGTAGCTTCATATAATTCGATAATTTTTTCTTCTGAATAAACAGGCTGGGTAATAAAATAATCCGCACCAGCTTCTATTTTCTTTTCTAATCGTTTAACTGCTTTATCAACTTGACGAACATTCGGGTTAAAAGCAGCAGCTACGGAAAAGTTTGTTTTTTCACCTAAGTCTTTTCCAGATAGTGACATACCTTCGTTTAATTGTTTAATCATCGAAATTAAATCAAAGGAAGACATATCATAAACTGACGATGCACCTGGAAAATCGCCGACTCTTGCTGGATCTCCTGTAATGGCTAATACATCATGCAAACCTAATGTGTGAAGCCCCATTAAATGGGATTGAAGACCAATCATATTACGGTCACGGCAGGCAATATGCACTAATGGACGAATGCCAATTTTATTTTTCGTTAGTGACCCGAGAGCGGTATTGCAAATTCTTGGTGATGCTAAGCTGTTGTCCGCTAATGTAAGGGCATCAATTCCAACCTCTTTTAGTTTTTGAGCACCTTCAAAGAAACGATCTGTATTTAATTTTCTTGGTGGATCAAGCTCCACAATAACAGATGGTCTTTCCGTTACAATTTGTTCCAACGGTTTCGTTTCTCTTAATGGCTGAACAGTTTCAACACGGTTCAATACATGCTTTTCTTTTATTGTTTTTTCAACAATAGGGTGGGTGCCTTTTAATGCACTGGAAAAGGCATGTATATGTTCAGGTGTTGTTCCACAACAGCCTCCCAATAAACGGACACCTTGTTTACGAAATTCAATTGCTGAGTTTTGGAAGTATTCAGCATTCTCTTTGTATTCGAATTTTCCATCATTGTATGCTGGTAAACTCGCATTAGGATACGCGGATAAATAGGCGTGTTTTAATAAAGGAACATCTTGTAATGATGCAATCATATGATGCGGTCCAAGTCGACAATTTAACCCAACTACGTCAGAACCTAATTCTTCTAATTGACGAAAAGCTTCTGCAACAGGAAGCTGATTTTGCAAGATGCCAATTTCATGAACTGATACTTGCGAAATAATCGGAAGATCTGTTTCGTTTTTGGCGATAGAAAGTACTGTGTGTAATTCTTCTAGATCATAATATGTTTCTAGAAGGATGCCGTCAACACCTTCTAATAATAAGCAATACAGCTGTTCACGAAAGCTTCTTTTTATTTCTTCCAAGGTTATGGCTTGTGGTTTAATACCTCGGTTTCCACCAATCGTTCCAAGAATTGAGGTGTCTTTATTTGCTGCTTTTTTTGCTATACGCACAGCAGCACTATTAATTTCTTTTACAGAGTCTTCTAATCCATATCGCTGCAGTTTTAAATAATTAGCTGCATATGTGTTTGTTTGGATTAAATTGGCACCTGCGTTTATATAAGCGCGGTGAATTTCTTCTATTTTATCGCTGTGAGAAAGGTTCAATTCTTCTAAACAACTGTCTTTTCCATAGGAGTATAAAAGTGTACCCATTGCTCCGTCAGCTATTAATATTTCATTTTCCATCTTTTTAAGAAAGGACATCTTTGTACACCTCAAAATCTATATATAATGTAATTCTCCTATTTTCTTTCATTCATGTCTACAAAGGCATGCTTATTGCAAAACGGTTTAATTCACTAGTAACCATACGATACGTACGACCGTACACACCCTCTATAATAACCCACATGATCTCCTTGTGAAAGAAGAAGGAAGGCAGTTGATATAACTGCCATTCCAGATGCAAAAGCAAAGCCTTTGTATTCATCTATTAATTGTGCGTTCACTACTTCTATTGCTTCTCTAGAAGTGTGTAAACTTCTACTATAATCATATTGCCAAATGAAACAATATCTTTCTGATGATAAATAGAGGCGTGTTGAATTGACATATTTACCACATCTGTTTCCGAATTCGAAATTATAATTATTAAGAAGCAGTTTTATTTCAAATGTATAATCATTTATTATTTAACCACTTTAGCTAAAGTAAATGCTTTATCTAGATCTTTAATTAAATCTTCTACATTTTCAATACCGACAGAAAAACGCAATAGTTTATTACAAACACCTGTTGCAATGCGTATGTCTTCTGGAATATCTGCATGTGTTTGGGTAGCAGGATAAGTGATAAAGCTTTCCGGGCCGCCTAAACTTTCAGCAAAAGAAATTAATTGTAAATTTTGTAAAAAAGGATTTACTAATTTTTCATCAATAACACGGAAAGAAATCATCCCGCCTCTGCCTGGATAAAGGACATCAATGACATTTTCCTGCTCTTTTAAATAGGAAACAAGTGCGTGTGCATTTTCTTCATGTTTTGCCATTCTAAGTGGCAATGTTTTCATCCCGCGCATTAACAGCCATGAATCAAATGGACTTAATACACCACCCGCAGCATTATGATGCATCGCAAGCTCATCAGATAATTCTTTTCCTTTAGCGACAATAAGTCCTGCAAGTACATCATTATGACCACCTAAATACTTCGTTGCACTGTGAATAACAATATCCGCTCCTAAAAGAATAGGCTGTTGAATAATTGGTGTATAGAACGTATTGTCCACAATCAATAATATGTTATTTTCCTTCGCTATTTTAGCTACTTCAGCAATATCTGTTTCTTCCATCAGTGGGTTTGTTGGAGTCTCAATAAAAATAGCTTTCGTATTAGCATTTATTTGTACACGAATTTCTTCTGAATTTGAAGTGTTGACGTACGAACATCGAAGACCCCATTTTTTAAAGCCTTGTTCTAATAAACGATAAGTTCCACCGTACAAGTCTTTTGAAAGAATCCATTCATCTCCGCTTTGAAACAGAGCAAGGACGGTTTGAATAGCAGCCATGCCGGAGCTGCATGCATATCCGCGATCTCCTTCTTCTAAATCAGCAATGACATTTTCTAATAGTTCCCTTGTTGGATTTCCAGTTCGGATATAATCATAACCGGTTGATTCACCAATTCCAGTATGACGGTAAGCAGTTGATAAGTATATAGGAGGATTTATCGTTCCTGTTGCATTATCACTTCTGTTACCAATTTGCGCCAACTTTGTTTCTGCTTTATACATGTAAAACACTCCTTCATAATCAATGATGTTTTTCTTTACAGAAATTGATCTTCAATATTATTAAATATTACAATTATAATTCTATTCTTAAGAGGCGAGGTTTTATATGTATCTGTGAATGATACTCATTACCCGAAGTAGCAACAAGTTTTTTTCCATAAAAAAGTCTTCTTCCTAAAGTAAGAAGAAGACTTGTGTTAGTTTATAAGGTCATTCTCCTTATCTGTCAAGTTTTTTAACTTGATGGAATTAGCACCTTTTCAGTTCGTGTGACTGAAGGTTGCTGAGGTGTCTTCGGGCCATTCCCTCAACCTCTCTCGATAAGAAATTATCTATGTAATTTTCTATAAATTTACTATACTTTGATAAGAATAGCAACCATTTTTTTAATGATTCTCTTTTTTTTAAAAGAAGGGAAAATTTGTACATAATAAGGTTGTTTAGAAAATGATGATGATGTCTTATGAGATAATTATGAGTTATGAAATAGTATTATGTCCGTTTTTACTGACTATATGGTGGTTATTGTTCTTCTGATAATTGCTGTACATTCACTTCCATCTCCTGATCCGGATTTGCTTTTGGATAGATTCTTGCTGTTTTCGCGTTTTCGTCAACATGTTGAATAATCACGCTTTCTCCCTGGTAACGAACATTTATGATATCTCCAGTGGTCATAATCTCAATGGCTCTTCCTATGTTCATGTTTTTGCCTCCTAATGAATTCTATCATTTATAATGTGTCATTTATTTCGATTTTATCCTTTATAAAAATATTCTCATGTAATTTTAACACTATTTTCATTTGTTTTTCTCGATAAGGTTTTAGAATGAAAAAAGACCATAGTTGTATTTATTTTTACAGTATTAATAACATCAGTAACAGGTTAATGGTATTTACCATTGAGATAATCGGAATCACAAGAAGGGTTTAGTAAAAATCTGGGGGAAGGGAGAAGTGAAAATTTGCTGAATATCGGCCAAATGAAGGGAGAGGGTCCAATTGTTGATGATTTTACGATATGTTGTGATTAGTTTTTTCTCTATTACGGCAGTTTCTTTATTAAGCTATCAGATGATCGCATTTACCCATGCTATAATGGATTTATGTTTTCATAAAAAAATGAAGTAACAATATACGAATCAGTGAGAGTGAAGTATGAGACGAATTTTGATTATTGAAGATGAAAAAAACTTAGCAAGATTTATTGAATTAGAATTATCATATGAAGGATACGAAGCCGCAGTTTGTTCAGACGGCAGAAATGGATTAAATAAAGCAATGACAGAAAATTGGGATATTATTTTATTAGACTTAATGCTTCCAGAATTAAATGGAATAGAAGTATGCCGGAGAATCAGGCAAGTAAAAGATACTCCAATCCTTATGATAACAGCAAGAGACAGTGTCCTTGATAAAGTTTCAGGACTAGACAGCGGAGCAGATGATTATTTAGTAAAGCCATTTGCAATAGAAGAGCTGTTAGCACGCTTACGAGCTTTGTTTCGGAGAGTGGGTGCCAACCCGTCTTCTCAAAAAATGACGATCCTCAACTTTAAAGATATCACGATAGAAGTGGAATCACATATTGCGAAAAAAGGGGATCATATCCTTTCCCTTACAAAACGAGAATATGACTTATTAAGCATGTTTATGAACAATATTAATATTGTGCTGACACGGGAGGTATTATTGAATAAAATTTGGGGATATGAATCAGAAGTGGAAACAAACGTAATCGATGTATATGTTCGTTATTTACGCAACAAACTTGATGCTACCGGTAAAGCAGTTTATATTGAAACCGTTCGTGGAATAGGATATGTAATGAGATGAACATCGTAAAAAAAATATCCCTTTTATCTTGGAAGTGGAAATTGACAGTATGGTTATCCGCTAGTATTTTTTTTACCTTTAGCATTTTTACTTTTTTTGAATACCATACGGTTTCTTCTTGGTTATTAAAACAAGAAGAAAATTCTGTGAAACAAACAATGAATGAGTTATTAAAAAACTTCCATTCTAGTTCAGGATCTCTTGCAAAGGAAGAAATTCAAGCTAGTGTGCCATTTATGGAAAAAATAAATACAAAAAATCAGCTAATACGGGTAACTGATCAAAAAGGAAATTTGATAGTATCTCAAATGAATGGTGATTTTCCTATAATAGAACCGAATCAACTACTTGGATATAAAAAAATCAGTTATTTCACAATCGGAAAACAACAATCATTGATTTACAGTCAATCTTTAAATGGGAAAGACTTTTCCGGCAAAGTAGAAATTATTCGGTTGTTGGATTCGTATGATTTAGTAAGGAAGCATTTAGCATTTGCAATGATGCTGTTTGCACTCACAACCATCCTTATAAGTGCTGGTATTGGTTATATTCTATCTTTACAATTATTAAAACCATTAAGCATTATTACAAAAACGATGAACAAAATTAAAAGTGCCGGTTTTAAAGAAAGAATCCCAGTGTATACACAAGAAGATGAAATTTCAGAGCTTTCCACTTTATTTAATGAAATGATGGATCGAATTGATGATACTTTTCAGCAGCAAAAACAGTTTATTGAAGATGCCTCACATGAATTGCGCACCCCGATCTCGATATTAGAAGGACATCTTTCCATGCTAAATCGATGGGGGAAAAAAAATCCAGATATATTAGAAGAATCACTGCAAGCTTCGGTAGAAGAAATAGCGAAATTAAAAAAACTAGTGCTTTCCTTATTAAATTTATCAAAACTTGATCATCCACGGAGCGGAAGTATGATTATGCCTGAAAACGTGGGAGAAATCATTCACCATACCGTCAAAGATTTTCATATGCTTTATAAAGATTTTCAGTTTATCGAAAAAATACAGTATACTAATTTATATGGAGTTACAGAGCAACATTTTCAACAAATTCTTACGATACTTTTAGATAATGCGGTTAAATATTCGCCCGTAAAAAAGGAAATTACGATTGAAACAATGGAACTGAGAAGAAAGTTTGTATTGAAGATAGCCGATAACGGGATTGGTATACCAAAACAAGATTTGCCGAAAGTATTTGATCGATTTTATCGAGTAGATAAAGCAAGAAGTAGAGAACAAGGTGGGACAGGTTTAGGACTTGCAATTGCCAGAAAAATAGTGGAATACTATGAAGGGGAAATTGTTATTGAAAGTCAAGAAGGAGTAGGCACAAAAGTTATTGTAACTTTCCTGAATAAATGAATAAACTACTTTTTACAAGGCTGATACACTCAGTCTTTTTTTGATGAAAAATACGATAAATCATGAAATGGAAACATTTTGTTTGCAATGTTTGTTAATCGTATTCGATTCTAGGATTTTTATTTTTTTGCTATGTATCCTGTAGTATAATAAGTGAATATTCTGATAGTCTATGATGATTAGTAATCATTCTAAACAAAAGTCTAGAATTTTTATTAAATTTTTAAATGTTTATTTTTTGAATTTGTACAAATTTAGTGTAAATTAGAAAATAAGGTAATAACCGATGAATTAAATTGTGGTGGAGGGGGTTCTTCATGGGAAAGCCAACTAACGGAATAAGCTCACGTCAACCAAAATTTTATGGGCCGAATCTTGGGCTTGCAATGGAATTATATGAAATGTATGAAAAAGATCCTTATTCAGTAGAAGATGATATACGACATCATTTTGATCTTTGGGGACCTCCATTGGAAAGGAAAGAAGACTCTTCTTCCTCTTTTAATAGTTCTAATCAAACTGTTCAAATGGAAAAGGTAATTGCGGCTGTTACACTTGTAAATAAAATAAGAGCATATGGCCATTTAGCAGCTGATATTTATCCGCTGAAAGATCAAAAACGAGAAGACGACATTTTTGAGCATTCTCATGTTCATTTATCAAAAGAAGATTTGGAAAATATACCAGCATCATTCATTTGTCCTGATGCACCACCAACAATTAAAAATGGTTATGAAGCAATCAATTATTTAAAAAAGGTATATTCAAACACAATTGCATTCGAGTTTTATCATGTGAATGACCTTCATGAAAAAAACTGGCTGCAAAATAAAGTAGAGTCAGGCAGTCTTCAATCACAATATGGGTTCTCTATGAAGAAAAAATTATTAAAAAGATTAATAGAAGTAGAAGAATTTGAGCATTTTTTACATAAAACATTTGTTGGACAAAAACGCTTTTCGATTGAAGGTTTAGATACAATGGTGCCGATACTAGACGAAATTATTTCTCAATCTGTGGTGAATGGCGCAAAAAATATAAATATCGGTATGGCTCATCGCGGCAGATTAAATGTATTGGCACATGTTTTAGAAAAACCGTATGAAATGATTTTTTCTGAATTCCAGCATGCGCCAAATAAACAATTAGTACCATCAGAAGGGTCAGTTGGAATCAGTTTTGGATGGACAGGAGATGTTAAATATCATTTAGGGTTAAACCGGCAATTAAAAAACAGCAGCACATCAACCGTTCGTTTATCACTTGCCAATAATCCGAGTCATTTAGAATTTGTTGGTTCTGTAGTGGAAGGTTTTACAAGAGCATCACAAGACGATCGGGGTAAAGCTGGTTTTCCGGTCGAAGATTCTAACTCTGCCCAGGCAATATTAATACATGGAGATGCTGCATTTCCGGGACAAGGAATTGTATCGGAAACATTAAATTTAACAGGATTAAAAGGATATCGAACGGGAGGAACCATACATATTATTGCTAATAATACAATTGGTTTTACTACTGATTCAATGGATTCCCGTTCTACAAGGTATGCAAGTGATTTAGCAAAAGGGTTTGAAATTCCAGTTATACATGTAAATGCTGATGATCCTGAAGCTTGTATAAAGGCTGCACTTTTAGCATGTGAATATCGCGCAACATTTAAAAAGGATTTTTTAATTGATTTAATTGGCTACAGAAGATATGGCCATAATGAAATGGATGAGCCAATGACTACTAATCCGTTAATGTATAAACTGATTCAACAACATCCAACTGTAACAAAATTGTATGAGCAGAAGTTAAGGAAGGAAGCTGTTTTTTCAGAACAAGAAGTGCAAGAAATAAAAACAGAGGTCCGCACGACATTACAAAAAGCTTATGAATTAGTGCCAAAGAAAAAAGAGGCACCTACAGTTAAGAATCCACCCAATTCGGTGGAGAAACTGCTTCCAGATATTCATACAGCGGTTCCTTTAGAAAGATTAAAACAAATAAACAAAGAGCTGCTTCATTTTCCGCCTTCGTTTCAAATTTTTGAAAAGCTAGGAAAAATTCTTAAAAGAAGAGAAAATGCCTTAGAAGCAGACGGCAAGATAGACTGGGGGCTGGCGGAAACTTTAGCATTTGCTAGTATTTTGCAAGATGGCACGCCGATTCGTTTATCCGGACAAGATTCACAAAGAGGTACATTTGCCCAAAGAAATATTATGCTGCATGATCATGTAACAGGAATGTCCTTTTCACCGTTACATGCTTTATCCTCTGCAAAGGCATCATTTGCCGTACATAACAGCCCGCTTTCTGAAGGATCAGTGTTAGGGTTTGAATACGGATATAATGTTTTTGCTCCTGAAACATTAGTACTTTGGGAGGCACAATATGGAGATTTTTCCAATGCTGCTCAAGTAATATTTGATCAATTTATTGCAGCGGGAAGAGCAAAATGGGGGCAAAAATCAGGAATGGTAATGCTGCTTCCACATGGTTACGAAGGGCAGGGACCAGAACACTCCAGCGGCAGGTTGGAGCGATTTTTAGCATTAGCTGCTGAAAATAACTGGACCGTTGCAAATTTATCTTCTTCCGCTCAGTATTTTCATATTTTACGCCGCCAAGCTGCAATTTTAAATATGGAAGAAGTCAGACCACTTGTACTGATGACACCAAAAAGTTTGCTAAGAAATGCAGATGTCGCATCAAATGGAAAGGAACTAAGTGAAGGAAGTTTTCAGTCTGTAATGGAGGAAGAGAATCTATTTAAAAATGTAAACGACGTGAAAAGAATCATATTGTCTACTGGTAAAATGGCGATCGATCTTCATCAAGCATTAAAAGTGCAACATAATATGCATCGATTCCACCTAGTAAGAGTGGAGGAAATCTATCCATTTCCAGAGAATAAATTAAAAGACATTTTTTCTCGTTTTCCACAAGTGAAAGAAGTGGTTTGGGTTCAGGAAGAGCCAAAAAATATGGGAGCATGGAGTTTTCTGGAGCCTCGATTGAAAAAAATTGTCCCTGCTTCTGTTTCTCTGCAATATTTTGGCAGACGGAGAAGATCTAGTCCTGCAGAAGGGGACCCAAATGTGCATCGTAAAGAACAAGCAAGAATCATTGAAGAAGCATTAACATGGAATGAACTGAGGGGGATGTTAAATGGCTGAAATTAAAGTACCAGAACTAGCTGAATCAATTACAGAAGGAACGGTAGCACAATGGTTAAAGAAAACGGGCGAATTTGTGGAAAAAGGGGAATATATTGTTGAATTAGAAACAGATAAAGTGAACGTGGAAATTATTTCAGAGGAAAGCGGTATCTTACAAGAGTTAAAAGCAAAGGAAGGTGATACGGTTTTAGTTGGTGAAACAATTGCCATCGTATCAAAAGATGCTTTGCAGGAAGAAAAAATGTCAACAGTGGAGGACTCTTCCGTAAATGAAGTGCAAGAACCAGAAGTGAAGCAGAATGAAACGCTTCCTTTATCATTAAATAAACCGATAGCTTCTCCTGCTGCACGAAAAATGGCTAGAAATAAAGGGATTGATTTAACGAATGTTCCTACAAGTGATCCACTAGGGAGACTTAGAGTACATGATGTAGAAAAATATGAACCAATAGCGAAGAAAGTCAAAGAACCTGTCATTGACTCTAATACTGCAGTAAATAGCGCCCCAATGGTTCTAGAGGATGAAAAAGAGGAAAAAGTGGAACGAATTCGGATGACGAGAAGAAGACAAACGATTGCGAACAGACTTTTAGAAGTACAGCAAAATACAGCGATGCTTACTACTTTTAATGAAGTGGATATGACGAATATTATGCAACTTAGAAATCGTAGAAAAGATCAATTTCAAAAAGAAAATGATGTGAAATTAGGCTTTATGTCTTTTTTTACAAAAGCGGTCGTTGCTTGCTTAAAAAAAGCGCCCTTATTAAATGCGGAAATACAAGGAGATCAAATCCTTTTAAAAAAATATTATGACATTGGCATTGCTGTTTCAACTGACGAAGGTTTAGTGGTTCCTGTTTTAAGAGACGCAGACCGTAAAAATTTTGCAGAAATTGAACAGGATATAATGGACTTTGCCAACAAAGCAAGAAATAATAAATTATCGTTAAGTGACCTTCAAGGAGGAACGTTTACGATTACAAATGGAGGCGTTTTTGGTTCCTTATTGTCGACTCCTATATTAAATGGACCACAAGTTGGAATACTGGGTATGCATAAAATTCAACTTCGCCCTGTTGCCATTGATGAAAAAAACATGGAAAATAGACCAATGATGTATGTTGCGTTATCCTATGATCATCGTATTATTGATGGCAAAGAAGCAGTAACATTTTTAGCTAGAATAAAAGCATTATTAGAAGATCCAGAATCATTATTATTTGAGGCGTAATAAGAAAAGCGCAAGCGCCCTTGCTCATCGACGGAAAAAGGTGAGTTCCACAGGATGTGGATCACACAATCGTTGCCACAGGACGTGGCGGTTTTAGATTGTGTACCTTACAGAGATAAAGGAAACACGAAGAGCGCAAGCGTCGATGTTGACTTATCGTAGACGAGGTGAGGGAAGCGTTGAAGTCGATAGGGCGCTGGAGCTAGACACTCGTCTAAGTTGAAAATTTTATACTTTCTTATCTTTGAACTAAAGCGGAAGCGCCTTGAACAGCTCTGAATATGGTCAGTTATTAAACCACAAAAATTTTATTCTTATACAAAAATAGCTGACTCCAAAAAATTCGAAAAAATCGACTTTTAGGAGTCAGCACTTGTTTGCGGCAAAACCGTTGTGTAAGAAAAAGATGGTGAAAGGAAAACAGTTATCATCAAAATAGTCTGTTTATCATCACCATCCATCCATATTTGACAACAAATTTAGCCTTTATTAGGTTTTAATCCACGACGTTTAATTTCATCCTTAAGTATAGAAACCCATTCCTTTTCATTTCCGGCCTTTAATGCATCACGATAAGAGAAGATTAACTGTTCATTACTCATAATTTTCATTTAGCATTCCTCCTTAAATAAAATGGATTGAATTTTCTAACAATTAAATCATAACCTATTTTTCACTCTATGAGAAGTGAAATATCAATAGGAAAAAAAAATAGGTAGTTTGTTACAACATATTTTCTTTGCTAAGAAAAAGGGATTAGAAGAAAAAGAAAGAAAAGTTATAGTATTGGCTACCGACTATCATTCACATTTAGGATGATCAAATTGAAAGGAGAAAGGTAATGTTATCAAAAGAAACAATTAATACAAAAAAACATGATATGTTTATAGAAATAACAGAAATAATACAAAAGGCAGTGATAAAGCATCAAGTAAAAGAAGGAGTTGCTTATGTGTATTGTCCGCATACAACTGCCGGGATCACCATAAATGAACATGCTGATCCAGATGTTGTTTCAGATATGATTCGTCGCTTTGATGAAATTTTTCCATGGGAGTTGGAAAAAGATCGTCATCTGGAAGGAAATACAGCTGCACATATGAAAGCAAGCACGGTGGGAGCTTCCCAGACGATATTAATTTCAAATGGAAAATTGCTGTTAGGAACGTGGCAAGGAATTTATTTTTGTGAATTTGACGGACCGCGGAACCGTCAGTATTATATAAAATTAATTCGAACTTAAGGATGATTAATATGGAAAAGTGGATAAATGTGTTTGTATACGGTTCATTAAGACAAGGGGAACAAAATCATTTTATGGTGCAGTAATATCGTTGTATCGCAAAAGAAGTTTGGGTTTATGGAAAGCTGTATGATGCAGGAGCAGGCTATCCTTTTCTTACATTAGATCAAGAAAAAAAAGTAGTTGGTGAAATATATGAAGTGCCGGTAGAAAAAATCAAGGAACTAGATGATTTTGAAGAGTTTATACCGGGAGCAATAGATAACATATACGAAAGAATGTTAATCGAGGTATACGGTGAAAATGCAAAATGGCATGCATATATTTATATTTGTAATCGGAAACAAATGCTAGTAGAAGAAATAGAACATGGAGATTGGAAATTAGTTGAAAGTAGCAAAAAGTTTTAGATTTAAGAAATGAAATCGGCCAGAACTGAAACATCGTTCATATTTTAAAAACAAGGTAAGAATTTCGAGAAGTTTGTTGCATCGCCCATTCCTTTCCTTATATACTAAGGTAGTATATAAGAAAGGGGCAAGAAAAAAATGATACATCAAAATTGGGAAAAAAAAGAAACGGTGAAAACGGTTAAATGTGTACATACGGATGCAAATAAATATATTGTTAATAGAGTTTTAACTGCGGGTCAAAATTATGAAGTAAAAAATGAAACAGAAGAATTTTATTTTATCATTGATAATTCAGGTAAAGTTGGCGGCTTCTACAAAGATTACTTTCAAGATATTTAACCAAAATGAAGGAAGAAAACAACTGTTTTCTTCCTTCATTTTGATTCATAAAAAGATCTAATCGCTGTTGATGGAATGGATAAAACGAATGGAGATGAGTATTTGTTGGTGTATGTTTATGTTGGAATAGGAGGAATAATTGGAAGCTTAGCAAGATATTTTATCAGTCTCATTCCACTTGCTAACAGCTATCCGTTAAATACCAGTATCATTAATATTTTCGGCTCTTTTTTACTTGCTGTTTTTACGGTTTTTGTCACAGAAAGACAAACAATTCGAAAAGATATTAGTACCGCTATTGGGACAGGTATCATTGGCTCCTTTACTACATTATCTACTTTTAGTGTTGATACAATCAAGCTATTGGAACATCAGCATTATGCGGAAGCTTGTATTTACATAGCAACTAGCATGATTCTTGGTTTGTCTGCAGCATATGGTGGTATGATTCTAGGTGAAATGAGTTTTTTGAAAGGAAAGATTAAAACATGATTAAATGGATTGCTTGTATCGCTGCGGGAGGGTTTTTAGGAAGTATTAGTCGATTTGCACTGATTAATTTTTTGAAAAAAAGATGGACGTATTCAATTCCAATTCCGACTATCATCGTAAATTTGAGCGGTTCGTTTTTTTTAGGAGTGTTAGTTAGTATACATGCAGCTGAAACTTTCTATTTTTTGTTTGGCGTTGGTTTTTTAGGAGCTTATACAACTTTTTCAACATTATCTATGGAAGCCATTCAACTTTTCCGTTCTAAAAAAAGAAAAGACTTTCTATTATATACAGGAATTTCTTTTATAGGTGGAATTTTCTTTGCCTTTTTAGGTGTTTGTACAGTCAAAGTAGTTTGAAAAAAATGCAATAATAACTACAGACAACATGTTATTAAACGAGTAAAAAACTGTTAATCAAAAGATTAACAGTTTTTTATTTCCATTATTATTTTTCTGTACTAATCGTATTGGTTACGGTAGTTGGCGGATATAATTTTTTCCCTAACATAGATTGCAAAATTAAAAAGGTACCTCCGACTGTCCAATACAAAGGCAGGGCTGCTGGTGCATGAAAAGATACCATCACAATCATAATGGGAGACATTAACCCAAATAGTTTCATTTGCTTTTGCTGTTCTTCAGGAAGCGTATTTTGAGAAACTTTAAATTGTAAATAATAAACGATTCCTGCAATAGCAGTTAAAACAAGGTCAGAATGCCCCAAATTAAACCATAGGAAGGAATGGGAAGCAATTTCTGCAGAACCTCTTATTGCATAATAAAATCCCATTAATATTGGCATTTGAATTAACATGGGCAAACAACCGATATTTAACGGATTTACCCCATGTTTTCTATAAAGTTCCATTGTTTCCCGCTGTAGGTTTTGCTGTTCTTTTGGATCTTTTGCTGTTTTTAACTTCTTTTGCAGCAAATCCATTTCTGGTTTCAATTTTGCCATTTTTTCTTTCATTACTTGTTGTTTTTTATATTGTTTTAACATAAGTGGCATTAATAATAAACGAATGATTAACGTAATTAAAATAATCGCCAATCCAAAGCTTCCATTAAATAACATAGCAGTACTGTGTATTAAGGAAGCAAAAGGTTCTACTACAAGATGGTGAAAAAAACCATCGCTTTTTCCAGCTTGTGTAGAAGAACAAGCGGACAATAAAAGCGTAGTAATGGTAATAAAAAAAATAACTAATAATTGTTTAGATGACTTTTTCAAAATAATTCCTCCATTTTTGTGAAAAATTTAGATAGTTAGATAGGAGGAATTAGGCTTTTCTGGATCATCTGCTGAACTTTTTGTTCGTTTTCTTATATTTTTACAAATCCAATGTAAAATTGGGGAGTTATATTTCTGTACATTTATATTTATGGTTGCAATGCTAGCCTGAAAGTTAATACTGCTTTCGGAAGCAATGACATTTTCATTAACTGTAGTTTGTAAATTCCAATCCCAAAAATATTTGACCATTAAACCAACTAGTATCGTAAAGTAAATGGTTTGATAGCTTGGAATGGTTGTTATATCCAATAAGAATTCTAACATTTATACACCTCTATTAGTATTCAGCAATAAAATTATACCGGAAAAATGAGAGGAAAGCAAAGAAGATGATATGGAATTTATAGTTTAAATAAGGCAATATTGTGACGATTTTTATGTTTTTTATCTTAGAGGACTTTTAAATATATGAAAGGATTAAAACAATCGAATAAAAACAAGAAGAAGACATTATGAACGAAGGATAAATTTTTATATGGATTAAATTCTACCTTTCATATTTTGTAATAGGGTGTATGATAGTGGTACACCTGTTGGTAATTTGATTGAAATTATTAGATGAGAGGGAACAAAATATTATTTCCAAAATTACATGTTACGTAAAGATAATAGGAAAATAGAAACATGAAAAGAATGGCAAACTAAAAGGAAGTTCGATATAATAATTTTCATCAGGTTATCGACAAATCTTGCATACTTCGTAACAAAGCAAAAAAATGGATATTGTTATCCACGTTATTTTTGTGTTTATCATTTCTATACATACTAAGGGTGATTGCTTCGAGATTGAGTTGAAGTTATTTTTTTAGAAAATACAAGAAGATGGCAGGGATTAATCGAATAAAGGATAGGAAGTATTAGAAACAACTATATAATAAAGGTGTAATTGCAGTATTGGGAGGACAAAATGAGTTATAAATATGAAGATGATAGTTTAATGTTACACACGGACCTTTATCAAATTAATATGGCAGAGACATATTGGGAAGATGGAATTGCGGAGAAAAATGCCGTTTTTGAAGCTTATTTTAGAAAGCTGCCATTTAATAATGGGTATGCTGTGTTTGCTGGATTAGAAAGAATTATTCAATATTTACAAAATCTTCAGTTTACAGAAAGTGATATTCACTATTTAAAAAAAGAAGGATTTAAAGATGATTTTCTAGAATGTTTAAAAGATTTTCGATTTACAGGAAATTTACGTTCGGTTGCGGAGGGAGAAATTGTTTTTGCAAACGAACCGTTAATAAGAGTGGAAGCACCACTTGCACAAGCTCAAATTATTGAAACGGCATTACTTAACATTGTGAACTATCAAACATTGATCGCTACTAAAGCTTCTAGGATAAAAAATGTAGTTGGTGATGGCACAGTAATGGAATTTGGCAGTAGAAGAGCACATGAACTCGATGCAGCACTATGGGGAACGAGAGCTGCATTTATCGGAGGTTTTGGATCCACTTCTAATGTAAGAGCAGGCAAATTATTTGGAATTCCGATATCTGGAACTCATGCTCATTCCATGATTCAAGCTTATCGGGATGAGTACACAGCATTTCATAAGTATGCAAGAAGGCATAAGGACTGTGTCTTTTTAGTTGATACATACGATACTCTAAAGTCCGGCGTGCCGAACGCAATTAAAGTAGCAAAAGAGCTTGGAGATAGCATCAACTTTATTGGTATCAGGCTGGATAGCGGCGATCTTGCTTATTTATCAAAGAAAGCACGAAAAATGTTGGATGAAGCAGGATTCCATGATACAAAAATTATCGCTAGTAATGATTTAGATGAATACACCATTATGAATTTAAAGGCGCAAGGTGCTAGAATTGATGTATGGGGCATTGGCACAAAATTAATTACTGCATTTGATCAACCAGCATTAGGTGGGGTGTATAAACTAGTATCCATTGAAGATGAACAAGGCAACATGCAGGATACGATTAAAATAAGTGGGAATCCGGAAAAAGTGACAACGCCAGGGTTAAAGAAAGTGTATCGGATTATTAATAGTATGAACCAAAAGTCAGAAGGGGATTATATTTGTTTAGAATCAGAACATCCAGAAAAAGAAGAACGATTAAAAATGTTTCATCCGACCCATACGTATATTAGTAAATTTGTAACGAATTATGTAGCAAAAGATATTCATAAGGAAATATTTAAAGATGGTCAATTAATTTATCAAACGCCTGATATCTTTGCCATTCAAAAATATGCTGGTGAAAATTTGGATGTTTTATGGGATGAGTATAAACGTTCTTTAAATCCGGAAGAATATCCAGTTGATTTAAGTACATTATGTTGGGAAAATAAAATGCAGCATTTGGATAAAGTGAAAAAAACGATAAAAAATGAAACAATAAAGGGAGGAGATTAAACATGAGTTTGCAACAACAAATTATTAAAGCATTACATGTTCAGCCAGAAATAGATCCAAAAGGGGAAATAAAAAAACGTGTAACTTTTTTAAAAGAATATGTAAAAAAAGCGAAAGCAAAAGGATTTGTACTTGGAATAAGCGGAGGACAAGATTCATCTCTAGCAGGTAGATTAGCACAACTAGCAGCTGAACAATTACGTGAAGAAGGATATGACGCAACTTTTATTGCGGTGCGCCTGCCCTATGGCATACAAGCAGATGAAGAGGATGCGAAACGAGCTCTTTCCTTTATTCAAGCTGATAAAGAGTATGTTTTTAATGTTAAAAATCCAGTCGATCAGTTAAAAGTAGTGTATGATGATATGACAACAGGTGAGCAGCTGAGAGATTATCATAAAGGTAATGTAAAAGCAAGAATGAGAATGATTGCACAATATGCGATTGGCGGTCAAGAAAATTTGCTTGTAGTAGGAACTGACCATGCTGCAGAAGCGGTAACGGGATTCTTTACTAAATATGGTGATGGCGGAGCGGATATACTCCCATTAACGGGTTTAAGTAAACGTCAAGGCAAACAGTTATTAAAGGAATTAAATGCAGAAGAAAGCATTTACTTAAAGGTACCAACTGCGGATTTATTAGATGGTAATCCTGGACAAGCGGATGAAACAGAATTAGGAATTACATATGATCAATTAGATGACTATTTAGAAGGAAAAAAAGTTCCATCAGATGTTGCAGAAAAGATTGAAACACGTTATTTAATTACAGAACATAAGCGTCAAGTACCTGTCTCCATGTTTGATACTTGGTGGAAATAAAAAGAAAGGGTGTCGAGAAAATGACACCCTTTCTTTTCACTATTAAAGTTGTTCTTTCATTTCTTTTAGCATTTCTTGCATCATAACACTTGAATTTTGGCTGCAATTTTAAAAAATTCTTCATATGATATTCATCAGCAATAAAAACATGAGTATATGCCTCATGTTTTTTTATTGCTGATGTGCAGAAGACTTAGTAAGGATATTATAAGCAAAGTCAACGGAGTCTTCGTTTGGTGGTTCAATGTCTTTTAATGGATATTCCAGACCTAATGCTTCCCATTTATATACGCCAAGCTTATGGTAGGGAAGGATATCAATTTTTTCAACATTGGATAGTGTAGCGATAAAATCACCAAGACCACTTAAATCTTCTTCATTGTCATTAATGGTTGGAACAAGAACATGTCTAATCCAAACAGGAATTTTTTTATCTGACAGAAATGTTGCGAAAGACAAGATATGTTCATTGCCCATTCCTGTTAAAGATATATGTTTTTTTCGGTTAATATGTTTTAAATCCAATAAAATTAAATCGGTATATTGTAATAGTTCGTGCAGCTGTTCTTGAAAAAGTGGTGCAGTTGAATAGCAGCCGCCGGAAGAATCAATAGTTGTATGAATGCCTATTTTTTTGCACTCTTTAAATAATTCAATTAAAAATGGCATTTGAAGCAATGGTTCTCCGCCACTAACTGTAATACCTCCACCGGATGCTTCAATAAAAGGGAGGTATGTTTGTAAATCATCCATAATATCTTTCACGGACATTTGCTTTCCTGTTCCAATTTCCCATGTGTCCGCATTATGACAAAATTGGCAACGCAGTAAACAGCCCTGAGTAAAAATAACATAGCGTATACCTGGGCCGTCTACCGTGCCAAAAGTTTCGATTGAGTGAATATTGCCAATCATGATAGTTTTCCTCCATTACTAAGCAATAAGAAGTCATCTCTGACCAAACTCCAAAAGGGTATTTTCCTTCTTGCTAAAGTCAAAGGGCGGACATGTGTTTTTGGTGTTTCGCTTCCATAACCTAGGCTAGCTTTCTTCCTCAACACTCACAGATCAGGAGACTGAAAGAACATCTCATCGGATACATTCCGTCAGGTGTGTTTTTACCGAACCCCTTCAACGTAGTTCATCGTGCTATCTTTCTTTCGAGAGACTACACTCACTTAAGCTTGAGAGCAATCAACCCTCCATAATAAACCAAAGGTTACGATTTGTTATGGTTTAATAACAGCTGTTGATAGCTCCTTTAATAAAAAACAACCAGCGGGTATTACAAGACTACTATTTAAAGAGAGGGAAGGGAAGCTCCCATCCCCCTTAGATAAAACTAATTACATAGATTCATGGAATGTGCGGTTGATAACATCGGTTTGTTGCTCTCGTGTTAATTTTATGAAGTTAACTGCATATCCAGAAACGCGAATAGTTAATTGTGGATATAATTCTGGATGTTCCATTGCATCTAAAAGTGTTTCTCTATTAAATACGTTTACGTTTAAATGATGTCCTGCTTTTGTAGCATAACCATCTAAAATAGATACTAGATTAGATGAACGAGCATTTTCTTCTTTACCGAGTGCTTTTGGTACGATAGAGAATGTGTTAGATATACCATCTAATGAATAATCATAAGGTAGTTTTGCAACCGAAGAAAGGGAAGCGAGAGTACCTTTTGTATCACGGCCGTGCATTGGATTTGCCCCTGGTGCGAATGGTTCGCCAGCACGACGGCCGTCTGGAGTATTTCCTGTTTTTTTACCGTAAACTACATTGGATGTAATAGTTAAAATGGACATTGTATGAAGAGAATTACGGTATGTTGCATGTTTACGTAATTTTTTCATAAAGCTTTCCACTAAACCGACAGCAAGGCTGTCTACTCTATCATCGTTATTTCCGTATTTAGGGAAGTCTCCTTCTGTTTCGAAATCAACAGCGATGCCGTTTTCATCCCTAATTACTTTTACTTTTGCATGTTTGATCGCACTTAAAGAGTCAGCTACAACACTAAGACCTGCAATACCTGTTGCCATTGTACGAAGGATTTCTGTGTCATGTAATGCCATTTCAATTCTTTCATAGCTATATTTATCATGCATGTAATGAATTACATTTAATGTATTGATATAAAGTCCTGCTAACCATTCCATCATATTGTCGAATTTTTCCATAACTTCATCATACTCAAGATATTCAGAAGTAATAGGGGAGAAGGTAGGACCTACTTGTATTTTTAGTTTTTCATCTTTACCACCATTAATTGCATATAATAGACATTTTGCTAAATTCGCACGAGCACCGAAGAATTGCATTTGTTTTCCAATTTCCATTGCAGAAACACAACATGCAATACCATAATCATCGCCCCATTGTGGTTTCATGATATCATCATTTTCGTATTGAATAGAACTAGTTTGAATGGACATTTGCGCACAGAATTTTTTAAAGTTTTCTGGAAGCTGCGTAGACCATAAAACAGTTAAGTTTGGTTCAGGAGCAGGTCCTAAGTTATCTAAAGTATGAAGGAACCGGAATGAATTTTTCGTAACTAAAGGTCTGCCATCATTCGCAATACCTCCAATAGATTCCGTTACCCATGTTGGGTCACCGCTAAATAAATCATTATATTCAGGTGTACGAGCAAATTTTACTAAACGAAGTTTCATAATAAAATGGTCGACAATTTCTTGAGCTTCTTTTTCCGTTAATGTGCCGTTTTCAAGATCTCTTTCTACATATATATCTAAGAAAGTAGATACGCGTCCAAGGCTCATTGCTGCACCGTTTTGTTCTTTAATGGCAGCTAGGTAACCAAGATATAACCATTGGAATGCTTCGATTGTATTGGCTGCAGGGCGAGATAGATCAAATCCATAGCTTGCACCTAATTGTTTTAATTCGTTTAATGCACGAAGTTGTTCTGAAAGTTCTTCTCTTAAACGCATAGTATCTTCTGACATGACAGAACTAGTTGCTTTTTTATCTTTTTGTTTTTCTTGAATTAAGAAGTCTACACCATAAAGTGCAACTCGGCGGTAGTCACCGATGATACGTCCACGACCATAAGCATCTGGAAGGCCAGTTATTATGGCTGCTTTTCTTGCAAGTCTCATTTCATCTGTATAAGCATCAAAAACGCCTGCGTTATGTGTTTTACGATGCTCAGTGAAGAATTGTTCTAATTCTTCACTTGCTTTATATCCATATGATTCACATGCTTGCACTGCCATTCTAATTCCGCCATTTGGCTGGAATGAACGTTTGAATGGAACGTCTGTTTGAACACCAACGATTTTTTCTTTTGCTTTATCTAAATAACCTGGGCCATGTGATACAATCGTTGAAACTATATTAGTATCTAGATCGTAAACGCCGCCTTTTTCGCGTTCTTCTTTTGAAAGCGCTAAGACTTGTTCCCATAGTTCAGTAGTTTCTAAAGTTGGACCTGATAAAAAAGTTGAATCTCCATAATAGGGTTTAAAGTTTTTTAAGATAAAATCACGAACATTTACTTCTTTTTGCCATGTTCCACTTTTAAAACCATCCCAGTAGTTCGCTTCCACTTTTTCCATTTTAATTCACCTCAACATTTTATGAAAAACTATATAACAGAGTGTTAATTTCTTGCTAAAATAACTATAACAGATTTAATGTGATATTATTCACAAAAATGTGTACATCTTGCGAAGTTTCTGTGTCTGAAATGTGAACTCTTGTTATATCAGTGTTTTTTAGATTCTTGGAGAAAAAATATTTAAAAGGAAGAATTATTTGTTATTAAAACTGTTATATAAATTCCATTGATAAATAACATACTGTTATACAATAGTTGAAAGCGTTTTACTTTGCTTGATTGTAAATTTTTTCTATATATATGCTTAGATTATTATTGGATGACCAATAATAAGAAGGAAAAGTCATCATAATCTCTACAGAAAAAAAGGTTGTTTCAAAAATAAGTTAGCATAAAATTTTTGAAGTTGGATGTTGAAGCCAGAAGGATGTGGTGTTCTTTTCGGCCAGAGAATACCGCTTTTGAAATAACCATTTAAAAGCAATTTCTCGTGTCAAATGAACATTTTTCTTAAGGGATAAGCAAGGCGCTTTTGCTTTTCTTAATAAGAAGTTTTTATAAATTTTCCCTTTTTAGTTTGCGATACAAGCATTTTACGTTATGATAAGGGGGTCTGTTCTTTTATATGCTACATATGTTATATGCAATTTGAGAGGTGAAAACGATGTCGTTCTTAAATAAAGACCGATTATTTTTAATTGTAAAAATACTATTTCCGTTTACTTTATTATTACTAGTTTCTTTAGAACTTCGTGATATGTTTTTATCTATTGATAGAAACTTATTAATGAAATATTTAAAAAAACTAAATTCATTTTCTATTCTATATATTGTGATAGGAGGATTTATTGCGATTAGCCCAATGTTCTTATACGACATTGTGTTAAAAAAGCAGCTGAAAGCCAAGATCCCTTTAAAGCAATTAGGAAAGTATTCTTTAATTAGCAACTCATTTTCTAATTTACTCGGTTTTGGAGGTTTAATTGGTGTTGCATTAAGAACCTTTTTTTATAAAAAATATGAAAGTGACAAAAGAATTCTTTTAAAAGGAATTGCATTTGTCACATTGTTTTATTTGTCGGGAATCAGTATCTTTGCATGGCTTGTTTTTTTTGATAGCTGGAACATGCCTTTAATCAAAAATCATCATTTTTTATTTGTTTCTGTTTTAATAGTTGGTTTAATTTTTCCGGTTATTCTAGCTGGTTTTTTTATTAAAAAAACGAAATTACATACTTTAATGAAATCACCGCGTCTTGTTATTCAATTAATTGCTGCATCTCTGACAGAGTGGCTTTTTGTTTTTCTTTATTTATATTCATTAGCATGCATGATGCATCTACCCGTTTCGACGTGGGATTTTATAAAAATTTTCCTTGTTGCAGTAAGTGCAGGTATAGTTAGTATGATTCCAGGTGGAATCGGGAGTTTTGATTTAGTGTTTTTATGGGGATTTGATTATTTAGGGGTTCCTACTGAAAAATTAATAGTAGTGCTTCTTTTATATCGTATCGGTTATTATTTTGTACCGTTTTTAACTGGACTTCTTTTATTTCTAGGCGATTTATGGAAAAAGTGGAATAGCTATTGGAGTAATATTCCAAAAACAATCGTTGAAAATATTAGTCATTTCTTTTTAACTATACTTGTGTTTGTATCTGGAATTATTCTGCTAGTTTCAGCCGCCATGCCGGGTATTTTAACAAGACTGCAAATTTCACAAGAACTATTAAGTATTAAAGTAATGAATATTACCCACAATGTTTCTGTAGGTACTGGGTTTGTTCTATTAGGGCTTGCAAGAGGGATTGAATATAGAGAAAAAAGAACGTATCATTTAACGTTGCTTGTTCTTGTAATAGCCGCTATTAGTACATTTTTAAAAGGGTTGGATTATGAAGAGGCTTTAGTTATCATCGGTGTTATTATTTTACTCGTACTTTCGAAAGGAAGATTTTATCGAGAAAGCTTTGTCCTTACATGGGGGAAAATCACTTTTGATTTTTTTGTGATTGCACTTTTTACATTTGGATATCTTTGGTTAGGGTATTTAAGTTTGCCATCAACTCAACTTAAAGTACCCTCTATTATTGCTCCATATGTTTTATTAAATGCGGAGAGTTTATTTATTAGTGCTGCTATTGGTCTATTCCTAGCTTTTGTTATTATTTTGTTGGGCTATTTAATAAAAAAGCCAAAAAATTGGATAAAAATCCACTCTAAACTAGATGAAAAAGAGATTATTGAGCATTTGAATACATACAAGGGTACAACATTGTCTCATTTAATTTTTTTACATGATAAGTATATATTTTGGAACAGTTCTAAAAATGTTTTATTTTCTTATCAAACATATGCAGATAAATTAATTGTGTTAGGAGACCCTATTGGGGATGAAGCTTACTTTTTAAAAGCAATTGAAGAACTTTATGAAAAAGCTGATACATATGGCTATACACCTGTATTTTATCAAACTAGCAAATCGATGCTTCCATTTCTACATGGAAACGGCTATGACTTTTTTAAGCTGGGTGAAGAAGGTCATGTTGATATTAGTGAATTTTCTTTATCTGGTAAAAAAATGAAAAACCAAAGGGCATTAAAAAATAAATTTGAAAGAGAAGGGTATCAAGTTTTTGTTTCCTCACCTCCACACGATAACAGTTTAATTAATCAATTAAAGCATGTGAGCGATGAATGGTTGCAAGGGAGAGTTGAAAAAGGCTTTTCATTAGGTTTTTATGATAAGAACTATATAAATACTGTCAGCATTGTTTATGTCACCGACAGTAATAAAAATATCATTGCTTTTTTAAGCTTAAACCCAACCTATCATAAAGAAATGAATTCGGTTGATTTAATGAGAAGTTTGCCTGATGCACCAACTGGTGTAATGGATTTTTTATTTTTACATACGTTTATTTATTTACAAGAACAGAACGTGCATTATTGTAATCTTGGCATGGCGCCACTTTCAAATCTTGGTGTATCGAGGTTTTCATTTTTAAGTGAGAAAATTGCAGATCAAATCTTTCATCATGGTCATGCATTTTACCATTTCCGAGGATTAAGAAATTTCAAGAATAAATATTGTAATATCTGGGAACCGAAATATTTAGCTTATCGGAAAAAGTCATCTTTGCCATTTACTTCAGCACAAGTAACAATGCTAGTTGCAAAAAAACGTTCATAAAGTATAGTTACCAGTTGATAAAAAAAGTAGTGCTATTTCAATTACGAAATGCACTACTTTTTTTATGAAATATAAATTTTCTGAAGTCTGACAGGCGCTTCCACTTTTCTTATTTATACATTTGCGCAATTTGCTTTTGTAACTCTGTATCTTCTAAATATTCGTCATAATTCATTTGTTTATCCACTAAGCCATTTGGAGTAATTTCTAGGATTCTATTGGCAATGGTAGAAATAAACTGATGGTCATGGGATGCAAAAATTAAAGAACCTTTAAAATTAATTAATCCATTATTTAAAGAAGTGATCGATTCAAGGTCTAAATGGTTTGTTGGTTCATCTAACAGCAACACATTTGCACCGCTTAACATCATTTTACTAAGCATACAGCGAACTTTTTCTCCTCCAGAAAGTACACTTGGTTTTTTTAATACTTCTTCGCCGCTGAATAGCATTCTTCCTAAGAAACCACGTAAAAAGCTTTCTGTTTGATCGTTCGGTGAATATTGACGCAGCCAATCAACAAGCGTTTGATCGTCTTCACTAAAATAATTAGAGTTATCTGCTGGAAAATAGCTTTGAGAAGTTGTAATCCCCCATTTAAAGCTTCCGCTGTCTGGTTCGATTTCACCCATTAAGATTTTAAATAAGGTTGACTTTGCCAGCTCGTTTTTTCCGACTAAGGAAATTTTATTCTCTTTATTCATAATAAAACTAATATTGTCGAGAATTTTTACGCCATCGATTGTTTTAGATAAGTTTTCAACACGCAATAAATCATTTCCGATTTCTCTTTCAGGCGTGAAAGCTACATAAGGATATTTTCTTGATGATGGTTTAATATCATCTAAAGAAATTTTATCTAATAATTTCTTTCTAGAAGTTGCTTGTTTTGATTTAGATGCATTTGCACTAAATCGAGCAATAAAGTTTTGTAATTCCTTAATTTTTTCTTCTTTTTTCTTATTGGCATCACTAGCCATTTTAGATGCTAATTGACTTGATTCATACCAGAAATCATAATTCCCAACATATATTTGGATTTTTCCATAGTCTAAATCGGCAATATGCGTACAAACTTTATTTAAAAAGTGTCTGTCATGTGAGACAACAATAACGGTATTTTCAAAATTGATAAGGAATTCTTCCAACCATTGAATTGCATTAAGGTCAAGATGGTTGGTAGGCTCATCTAATAAAAGAACATCAGGCTGCCCGAATAATGCTTGCGCAAGCAAAACCTTTACTTTTTCAGAACCTGATAGTTCAGACATTGTTTTAGTATGAAGCTCTTCACCAATTCCAAGCCCTTTTAAAAGGATGGCTGCTTCTGATTCAGCTTCCCAACCATTTAATTCTGCAAATTCCCCTTCAAGCTCAGCTGCTTTCATGCCATCTTCATCAGTAAAGTCTGCTTTCATATAAATAGCATCTTTTTCTTGCATTACTTCATAAAGGCGAGCATGTCCCATTATTACTACTTTTAATACTTCGAATTCTTCGTATTCAAAGTGGTTTTGTTTTAAGATAGCTAATCGTTCGCCGGGGCCAAGAGAGACATTCCCAGTTTGTGCTTCAATCTCGTTTGATAAAATTTTTAAAAAAGTGGACTTTCCGGCACCGTTTGCACCGATTAAGCCATAACAATTTCCTGGCGTAAATTTAATATTAACATCTTCAAATAATTTTCTGTCACCATATCGAAGACTTACATTGCTAACTGTTATCATTTAATTTATTTCCTCCAACATACAATAATATCTATAAAATTATATCATTTTTCATAAGGATGAGCGAATCCTTTTCATGAATTAATCGTAAACAATATAAAAAGAAAGAAAAAGATTAGAAAATAAAAAAAAATTAAAGGAAAAACAGGGTGATAATAGAATATATTGTTGTAAGCGTTAAAAATTATGGTTGTTTTCGTATAAATTGTTGCTTTTAAACGCTCAACCTGCATACACTTCGTCCGTTTAGCGAGCGTCGAGCCTCCTCGTCGCATACGCTCCTGTGGGGTCTCGTCTTTCTCGCATTCCCACAGGAGTCTACGTGTATACAGGCTGCTAAGAAACACTTTTCTAAATGTTTTATGTAAAAAACAACAAACTTTGAGAAAACAGCCAAGTTTATTTACTTCCATATGAAAATTCAGTTAGTCACAATAATAATACATAAAAATTTATAATTCGTTCATTATTTTTTCATAATTACCCGGTATGATAGAAAAAACAGTCGTAAAGGAGTAGATATTATGGCAAAAAAACAGCTTGTTGATTTAGTAAATAAAATGAAAAAATCAGGAATAAAAATAAGTTTTACAAAACCAAGATCCCAATTTATTGTCCCGTTGCAACAAAGTAATAAACTGACTTCTTCTACATCTCATTGATTAGAAGACAAGCAAGGTTTCCCTACATAATGAAAAAATAGTAAAATGGAAGATTTCTTTTTAAGCTTTAGTTTATCGTCCAGACCTTTTTTGTTAATTATTGTAAATTAATAAGGGGGTTGAAATGAAGGAAGTCTTCCAAACAATCAGAAAAAAATTTTTGTTTTCGGACTTATATTGCTTTAAAAATGTCAATGATTGTTCAATTTTACACAATCTTTTGTTTGTTGTTGTAAAGTATAATACAACTATCAAAGAAAGGGTGGAAGTATAATGGACATTCAACCAGTAGATAAAGCGGTTAATTATGCGTTAAAAAAGAAAGCTACAATCGAGGATTCTTTTTTGCGTTATTTCACCAAGTCAATATTAGCAGGTATATATATAGGTTTTGCCATTATGATATGTTATAAGCTTGCGCAGCCATTTTCTGCTGTTCATTCACCTGCAACCTATATGATGACAAGTTTGTTTTTTGGTATTGCCTTAGTATTAATCAGTTATTGTGGAGGCGAACTATTTACAGGCAACACAATGGCATTTACGATGAGTACATTAAAGGGCGCTACTACTTGGAAAGATACACTTTATAATTGGGTGTCAACCTATTTTGGGAATTTAGTTGGAGCGTTATTTTTTGCTGTTCTTATTCATTATTCGGGTCTTTTTCATTTAGCTGAAAAATCAACATGGTTGATGGAAGTGGCAAACATAAAAATGAGTGCGACCACTACTGAATTATTTGTTAAAGGGATTCTTTGTAACTGGCTCGTTTGTTTAGCGATATGGCTACCAATGAATATTAAAGGTGATGTTGGTAAAATTTTAGCAACCATATTAATTGTGTTTGGGTTTATGATTTCAGGCTATGAACATAGCATTGCGAATATGTCCTTATTTTCCATCGCTTTAATTGTTCCACATCCTGATACGATAACGATCTCCAGTGCGTTACATAATTTGATTCCTGTTTCTTTAGGAAATATTGTCGGTGGAGCATTTTTTGTGGGTGCACTTAATATTTATATTTTTTCGGATAAAAAAACAAAACCGGAAAATAAACCATTAATTGAAAACCAAAAAAGAATAGCAAAATAAGTTATTCCCCATGTTCCTAAAAGCACGTGTTTAAAAAGGTAGCAATTTGGAAGCAAGCAAACGAAGGCTTATGATTTGGTGCTTTTTTGAACATCTTCTAAAATGGCATGGGGAACTGATTAAAAGGAAATATAAGTAAGTGTTAAGGAGATCATTAATCCGAAACAAGTAATAAATCCAATAATAGGCCCACCTTTTTCAAATGCTTCTGGAAGCATAGTAGAACATACCATTGCAACCAAGCCACCAGCACCAAACGCCTCAATATTTGCTATTGCAACCTCGGAAAAATTTTTAAGGAAAATAAACCCAATTAAACTGCTGATACTTGAAATAAACACGACGCTTGCCCATAAACTGACTATTTTGTTATTCGTAAAGCCTCCCATTTTTAATCCTACTGTAGAAGATAACGCTTCTGGAAAATTACTAATAAATATAGCAAGGATAAATAAAGCATCAACTTTATTGTTTGTAAGAATACTTAAGCCAATGATTAATGATTCTGGAATCGCATCCATTAATGTTCCTGCAAAGATAGCTATGCCAGAATGATTGTCTGTTTTTTTATTGGAACGTTTTCGATTTGCTCCACCTTTTTTGTATAAAAATAGTTCAATAATAGTAAATAGAAAAGATCCACTAAGAAAAGATGAGATGGTAAAACAAAGTCCACTTATATGTAAAGATTCTATTAATAAGTCAAAAGAAGAGGCACCGATTAAAACACCTGTTCCTAACGCCATTAAATAAGCAATAATTTTTTTTGGAATGGTGAAAAAAATACCAATAATAGAACCAATTAACAAGGACATACTTGCTAATGCACCCCAAATCGCTGCTTCTAACATTTTTATTTCTCCTTGTCGTAAGCATTTAGTGAAAAGTGTGTGTCCGAGCGTAAGGACAATCAAGAGAGAAGGTCGTTGGTTTGCTCATGTATCTAAATAAGATCTTCAACGTTGCAGGGAGCTATGTAACATCGCACTTTATTTTCTAAATTATTACCTTTTTGTACAGACATTAAAAGGTAGAATTAGATGGATTATTTACTATTCCCCCATTTATTGACTTGTATTCTTAAGGTATAATGGACAAGCAAAGGAGTACGAGATAATGAAAAACCAAATTATTAGAAATAGTTATATATTACAGGCTTTTTATTTTTTTTCGTTTTTTGGCACTGGGAGTTTACTTCCTTTTTTAGGCGTGTATTTAAATAATTCCATTGGATTGTCCGGCTTTGAAATTGGAATAGTTATGTCAATAGGACCGGTAGTCACTATCTTTTTTCAACCCATTTGGGGAATGATTTCAGATAAAAGAAACAATCCATCAACTATTCTTAGATTATGTACATTTTTTACAGGAATATTCAGTTTAGGATTTCTGTTTTTTGATACATTTCTTTGGATTTTTTTCATAGCAATTATTCTTGCTATTTTTCAAAGTGCGATTGTTCCGTTATCCGACAGCATTACGATTAAATTCACTAGTGATTATAAATTAGATTATGGCCATATTAGAATGTTTGGGGCATTAGGATTTGGTATTGCTGTATTTATAATGGGAAAATTGTCTGAAATAAAGCCTAGTATTATTTTTATTTCTTTTTTTATTTCTTTTCTTATTTGTTCCTTTTCTACAAATAAAATGCCAAAGGCTAAACCAGCAACGAATAATAATCCTTTTAAAGGAATAAAACAGTTGGTTGTCCAAAAAAAATATATGATGTTTTTAGTCGTTACATTTATGATTTTTAGTCCTAACTTGGCTAATAATACTTTTTTTGGTTTATTTGTAGAGAACAGTGGAGGAACGTTTACAGGTATCGGAATAGCCTTTTTAATTGCTGTGTTATCAGAAGTTCCTTTCATGAAGATAGCTGGTAAATGGATTAATAAATTTGGATTATTGGAAATTGCTTTATTATCAGGAATCCTTTCATTGGTTAGGTGGATTTTATATTTCACTGAACCAAATTTGATGATTATATATGCTACTGCGTTTTTACAAGGATTTGGAGTAGGGCTATTTATTCCAGTGGGATTGCAATATGTCAAAAAAATTGCACCCTCACATATGATGGCAACCGCTATTACATTTTATTCTGCCATCGGAAATGGTCTTGGAACTTGGTTTAATACGTTTGTTGGTGGTATTATTTTTGATCAGTTTAATATCTTTTATGTGTATTTATTTTTTTGTGTAGTAACTTCCGTAGGAGTTGTATTAACTATTTTATTACTAAAAATAGAGAAAGCAGAAAAATATATCAACAATAAAGAGATAGTAGAATCAATATAGATAGTGGATAATGAGAAACCGTTTTCTAATAATACTACACTTAGAAGGGACTTTCTCCAATCTTTAAAATGATGAAAACAAATAAACGAGAATGACTTGTCATTGACCTGGAACTGTCTAGGTCGGTGATTTTTATTTTGATTGACGATTTGTAACTAAAATCCGCTATTATCTTATGACGGTTGTCCATCCATTCCTTACACTTGTACATAGTATAGTAAAGAGCAAACGTTGGAGGTGTAAAATATGTCTGGTAATCAATATTATCATCAGTGTTCAAATGGAATTGGAAAATGCGTTCGTATTAGAACACATGATGGCAAAGTACACACTGGCATTATTGATAGGGTAACACGTAATAAAGTGTTTATTCGACCATTAGGAGGAAGTCGCAGAAATTACGGTGGCTTTGGCTTCGGTTATTATAGAGGTTACGGTCCAGGTCCTGGCTGGGGATTTGGTTGGGGCTTTGCAGGGGCAGCTATTGGCATTTCCCTTGGGCTAATTGCAGCTTTAGCATTTATTCCGTTTTTTTAATAATCAGTTAATTAATACCACAGGCATTTCTTTCTGTTTTCATAACAAAAAAGATTGTTCGATTTTATTGTTTAGAAATCAAAAAGAAATGCTTTATCCCTTGAGTTAATATTGCTTATACATAACGAAATTATAAGAAAAGCGGAATCGCCTTGTTCAGCCCAGAAGAAAAATGTTTTCTTGGCTCAAAAAGTGTCATTTACTTTTAGAGACAAGAGGTTATCCTTCACAGGAGCTAGGTGCTGGAGCTAGACACTCGTCTAAGTTGAAAACTTTTATACTTAGAAAAGTAAAATAATTTTTTATAAAATAATAAAGTGCCCATTCCTGACAAGCTTTCCATACATATGATGCTTATGTGTATGAGGGAGGTGGATTAAATGAGTGGTCATCCAGAAGAATATAGAGAAAGTTTTGGTGGAGGGTTTGCTCTACTAGTAGTGCTATTCATTTTATTAATCATTGTAGGTTCAAGCTATATCGGTTGTTGTTATTAATATAAAACAAATAAGGAGTGTTAAATAAATGGCATACGGTTATGGCGGTTACGGTTGTGGAAGTTCATATGGATGTGGTTATGCAGCCCCAGTAGCACCAGTTGCAACAGGTTGTGGTTATGGAAGTGGCTTTGTATTAATTGTAGTATTATTTATTTTATTAATCATCGTTGGTGCAGCTTGGTTATAAGATAATAAATAGGGGACTTTCTTATAAGCCGGCAGCACCGGCTTATAAGATCTCTTTTATTTTTTAGATTTTGGTTTGGAATTTCATGATAAAATATATAAGAGAACACCATTCTATTGATTTGGGAGGGTTTTAGTGAAAATATGTTTAATAAAGCGTTAACCATATTAAAAGAGTATTTTGGTTATGAGCAATTTAGAAATGGACAAGCACAGGTAATTGACTACTTGTTAAATGGAGAAAATGTTGCATGCATCATGCCGACAGGTGGGGGTAAATCGATTTGTTATCAAGTTCCAGCGATGATTTTTAATGGCGTTACCATTGTTATTTCCCCACTCATTTCCTTAATGAAGGATCAAGTGGATACATTAACAGCAGTTGGTATTCCTGCTACGTTTATAAACAGCACTTTACAAATGGTGGAGGTAGAAGAAAGAGTAAATGCAATTAAAGCAGGGAAATACAAGCTTTTATATGTGGCACCAGAACGGTTAGAGGCAGATTTTTTTATCGATATCTTAAACGAAGTCGAAATTCCATTAATCGCAGTGGATGAAGCTCATTGTATATCTCAGTGGGGACACGATTTTCGACCTAGCTATTCTCGACTAGGAAAGATGATCAATAAACTACATAAAAAACCAATAATAGCAGCACTTACTGCAACGGCAACGCCACAGGTTCAAAAAGATATTTGTACACAATTGCAAATAAATGAACAGCATACTGTTATTACTGGATTTGAAAGGAAAAATCTTTCCTTTTCTGTTGTGAAAGGAGAGAACAGATTAACCTATATTGATTCATTTATTTCTAAAAATAAAGAGGAGTCAGGCATTATATATGCAGCGACCAGACAGGATGTCGAAAAGTTGTATGAACGCTTAAAAAAGAAAAATCTGCAGGTGGCAAAATACCATGGGGGTATGCTGGATGCTGATCGAGCAAGAGAACAACAGCGATTTATAAACGACGATTGTTTAATTATGGTCGCAACAACAGCTTTTGGAATGGGAATTGACAAATCAAATATTCGTTACTGTATTCATTATCAGCTCCCAAAAAATATGGAAAGCTACTATCAAGAAGCTGGCCGTGCTGGCAGAGATGGGTTGCCAAGTGAATGTATCGTATTATATTCTGCACAAGATATAAGGATTCAACGGTTTTTGATTGATCAAACGACTAATGACCCGAATAAGCAAAAACAGGATCTTGATAAGCTGCAGGCAATGATCAATTATTGCCATACAGAAGAATGTTTACAAGAATATATTCTTAAGTATTTTGGGGAATTATCTGGGCAGAAATGTGAAAGATGCAGCAATTGTAATGATGACAGGTTGGTTGTAGATGTAACAACAGATGCGCAAAAAGTGCTGTCTTGTATCATACGAATGGGTGAAAGATTCGGCAAAACAATGGTTGCACAAGTTTTAACTGGTTCCCGGAATAAAAAACTGATCGATTTTTCTCTGCATAACATAAAGACATATGGACTAATGAAGGAGCAGTCTGCCAAGGATGTAAGTGATTTTATCGAGTTTTTAATTTCTGACTCTTATATCGAGGTGACAACAGGCACTCTGCCGATACTAAAGGTTACTATTAAAGGAAAAGAAGTATTGTTAGGAAAAAAAACGGTATTACGAAAAGAGCAAGTAGTTGCTAATAAATTGGCTGAAGATAATGTCCTATTTCAACATTTGCGATCCATTAGAAAGAAGATCGCCGAAGAAGAAAACGTTGCCCCGTTTATCATTTTTTCTGATGAAACCTTACGCCTCATTGCAGCAAATGAACCAGCTACTATGAATGAGTTTTCTAACATAAAAGGGGTTGGAGAGTTAAAGCTGAAAAAGTACGGAGAAATAATAATTGAAGCAATTGCTCGTTTCAGAAGTAGTTATCCTGAAGAAAAAGTAGATAAATCAATCGTGCAAACAACTGTTCATTCCACGAAAAGAAAGAAAAAAGAAGCGGTAGAAAATTCTCATTTTATCAGCTATGAGTTATTTCAATCTGGGTTAACCATAAACGAAATTGCAGATCAACGAGAATTAAGCAATATAACGATCGAGAATCATCTTCTTCGCTCAGGAAAAGAAGGGAAAAATGTAGATTGGAGCAAGTTTATTACAGCTTCAGATGAATCACAAGTATTATCTGCAATAAGTCAAGTTGGTGCAGATAAATTAAAGCCAATAAAAGAGTTGGTGCCAGAGCATATTAGCTATTTTATGATCAAAATCGTTTTAGCCAAACTGGAATTGGAAAAACTCAGTCAAAGTAAATAACAAAAATGATTTTAATAAACCGAAAATATAAAGAGCCGAGCATGCTAATAGTTGCACAATTATTAGCATGCATGTATTAATAAAGCGCATCCCTTTTTAAAAAATAGGCTGTTCTCAAAGTTTGTTGTTTTTTACATGGAAAATGGGAGAAAAAGTATTTCTTAGCAGCCTGCATACACGTAGACTCCTGTGGGAATGCGAGAAAGACGAGACCCCACAGGAGCGTATGCGACGAGGAGGCTCGACGCTCGCCCACGGAAAGCGAAGTGTATTTAGGCTTCGGGTTTAAAAACAACAATCTATATGAAAACAGCCAAAAAATATTACTAATTTATTTAATATTGGTCATACTAACTTAAAAAGGGGGCGATTCCAATATTTTTCAATAGAAAAGGGTTAGAAGAAAAACCAGAAGAAGTGTTAATAAATTTAGAGGTATATGCATGTAATTCCTGTAATGGATGGATGAGAAAGGATTTTGCGACAGAAGATTTAAAATGTCCGTTATGCGGAAATGAAACTTCTGTTGAAATGAGAGAATTACCGCAAATAAATAATTGAGGGAAAAAAGAATTGAACCTGCAAACGCCATAGAATCGATAAGATATTCCTTATTGGCAGTTTTCACAGGTTCATTTTTAATTTCACAATCTTCTTGATACACTTCGTTTTAAAGTATTATAAATTATCTCGTTGCTGTTCTATTTCTTTTTTTGCTAACGCTGTATTCGTTTCTTCTATATTTGCCAATGTATCAAGTGAATCTCCTCGAAAACGAGCGTTCAGCGATTTACTTTCTGCATTCAGAATTTGTTGTTTTTTCTTCATTACTTATCACACTCCTAATTAAAGTTTTCGCTTATTAACAAAAAATATGATAGAAAAATATAGAAAATTTTGGAGGGGATTCAGCAGTTGATGATAGAAATTTGCTACAGTAAAAAAATATTCTCATCAGCAGAATAGTAATTTAATAAAATGGAAAAATATACAGCAAATCAATTGATCCAGTATAATGTTTTATTTCCATCGCTTGTAAAAAAAACTTTCCTATAATTTGTATTTCCATTACAATCATAGTTGAAACATATTTTTGAAAACTTAAAAAACGAAAAGGTTGCTAATTTTGAATAATAAAGAAACATTTCTATAATTACGCTTTAACTAGGCGAGAATGATTGGGGGGGGTAAAATGTTAAGTAAACTTATTTTTATGTATAGGAGGATGAATATTGTACAGCACCATTCTTATTATTGTTAGCATACTTTTATTGTATGTTGCAGTGTTTACTTCCTTCGATTTATTTTATTTAGTTAGAAATTCAGAAAAAAATAGTCGATTCTTATTTTTAGCGAGCACTTTTTCTATGGGTTTTGGTTTTTGGATTCTTAGTTTTGTCAGCATGATGGCAAATAATATTTATGCAACAGCTAGTTATGAAATTCCTATTACCATATTATCGATGCTTGTCGGTATTTGTTTTAGTGGAATGGCCTTTTATTCATTATTAGATAAAGAACATAATAAACATCGAATTTATATTGGAGCATTATTTTTTAGTTTTTCGATGTTGTCTGTATTTGTAATTGGATTATATTCAATAGGCAGTACAATTCAGTATCATCTATTTTCATTATTTATTAGCTTTGGGTTATTGTTTGCAGGTTTTTCTTTTTCGATCTGGTTTTCTTTTTATCGAACGAAAAAGTCGATAATCCCTTCTTCTTTTATTAGACCATTTTGTTGTTTTGTAATTACTTTGGTGACGCTGACTAGTCAATATATGTTGCTGAATAAAACAACACCTATTAAATGGAATGAATTATCTCCAGACTATTACAACAGCTTTATTGTCTATGTTGTGTTATTTATTACTATTTTAATTTTAGGTGGGCTAATTGGTACAAGTACGCTCATAACAGAAAAGTTAGCTGTAAGTGATATAAATGTTCGTGATATGAAATATGCCCTTGATGAGTCATCAATTGTAGTATTTACGGATAATAATGGAATGATTACATATGTAAATGATAAATTCGTAGAAATTTCTAAATTTAAGCGTTCCGAATTAATTGGCCAAAATCATCGAATCGTAAATTCAAGTTATCACCCTCCTGAATTTTTTAGAGATATGTGGAAAACGATATCAAAAGGGGATATTTGGAAAGGAGGGATTCGTAATAAGGCAAAAGATGGAACATTTTATTGGGTAGATACAGTAATCGTTCCATTTGTAAATAAAAAAGGTATTCCGTATCAATATGTTTCGATAAGACGAGATATAACGGAACAAAAAAAGGTGCAAATTCAATTAGAAGAAAGTATTAAAGAAGTAAGTGATATTAACTTTGCTCTTGATCAATCTAGCATTATTGCATTTACTGATAGACGCGGGAAAATAACGAGTGTAAATGATAAGTTTTGTAAAATTTCTGGATATTTACGAGAAGAGTTGATTGGAAATGATCATCGTATTGTGAACTCAGGTTTTCATTCGAAGGAATTCTTTCAACAATTATGGACAACAATAGCGAGTGGCGGGGTATGGAAGGGAGAAATTCGCAATAAAGCAAAAGATGGAAGCTACTATTGGGTGGATACAACCATCATTCCATTTCAAGATAAAAACAATAAAATTTATCAATACTTAGCAATTCGAAACGATATAACGGACAAGAAAAGAACAGAGGAAATTCTCCATCGCAAAGATAAACTTGCAGCGGTAGGGCAGCTGGCAGCAGGTGTTGCACATGAAATTCGCAATCCTTTAACATCCATTAAAGGATATACAGAGTTTCTAAGTATGGATGAATTAGACAAAAATCGGCAAGAATTTTTCACTATTATTCTGGATGAAATTGAACGAGTAAATTCTATTGTAGAAGAATTTATGTTGTTATCAAAACCAACTGTTTCGGTACTGGAAAAAAAAGAATTAATTCCAATCATAAAAAATGTTATATCCATACTTGATTACCATTTAAGAAAAAGTAAGAGTAAAATCCATTTTGAATATGACAATGAAGAAGTCGTAATTGAATGTGATGAAAATAAATTAAAGCAAGTGTTTTTAAATTTTTTCAAAAATGCGATAGAAGCGATGCCGAATGGTGGAGACATATTTGTTAAAGTGAAGGTAAAAGAAGAAATTGAGATTATAATAAAAGACACTGGTATTGGTATGGAGAAAGAGCAATTAGAGAAATTAGGAGAGCCTTTTTTTACAACGAAAAAAGATGGTAACGGGTTAGGCTTAATGGTTAGCTTTAAAATAATCGAAAACTTAAATGGAAAAGTTTTTATTGATAGTGAAAAAAATAAAGGAACATCTTTCCATTTAACCTTTCCTCCTGCTTCTTAAATAGGTATAAAGAGGTATAAATCATATTTTTATAGGAGAATAGAATATAATATTTGTATTTTTCAGATGATTAGTCTTTGAACTGTTAAAATATTGTTACATTAGTAACAGATTTAATATCTCCTTGTTCTTTTTGTACGTGTATTTCGTGTTATGATTAGTCCCGTTAGCTTTGTAAAGCTAACCAAGGAGGAATAATCATAATATGAAAAAAATCTTATCATTTATCGCCTGTGCAACGATTACAGCAACTGTTTCTACTGAAGCACATGCAGAGAAAATCACCGTAAATGATGGAGATACACTTTGGAAAATATCTCAACAATATGGTGTTTCCGTAAATGACATAAAAAACTGGAACGAACTAGAAACGGAAATTATTAAACCTAAAGATTCATTAGTGGTATCTAAGGAAAAAACATATAAAGTAGTGAATGGCGATAGCTTATGGACTATTGCGAAAAAAAATAATATTACGGTCGATCAATTAATTGAATGGAATCAATTACAATCAGAACGTATCTTCCCAGGAAATGATTTAATTATTAAAAAAGGGAAGCGTAATAAAAAGAAAGCAAATATAGCTTCAAAATCTGTTAAAGTAATGAAAAACAACAATCTAAATGATAAAAGTAAAGACTTGAAATCAACAGTTGATGCTGAACAATCTAGTGGCAAAGAATTAACGGTAACTGCAACTGCTTATACAGCTAGCTGTGAAGGCTGTTCAGGCATAACGAAAACAGGAATAAATTTAAAAGAAAGACCAAATGAAAAAGTCATTTCCGTAGATCCATCTGTCATACCATTAGGCACAAAAGTGTATGTGGAAGGGTATGGAACAGCAATTGCAGGGGACACTGGCGGTGCAATTAAAGGAAATAAAATTGATGTATTTGTTTCTTCCAATAAAGATGCATTAGATTGGGGAAGAAAAAAAGTAAAAGTTAAAATATTAGACTAAAAAACACCCAAAAATGGGTGTTTTTTAGTCTTGTTTTTCTTTTTGCAAAAGAAATCGTTGAACAGGTTTAGAAATGGATTTGAAATTAGCTTCCAATTTGTCTGATAAATAGCTAATTCTTTCAAAAAGGAGGTGTTTTAACACATCTATCTGTCTTGTGATTTTACTCATATTTGCTTCGGTTGCATCCATTTTTTCTATCAATGTTTGGTGGAAAATTTCCTGCACCTCTAATTTTTCTGTCACTGTTTCATAATTTTTATCCACTTTCTCCATGTTTTTTTGCATTTGATTAGCTATGAAGGTATAGTTTTGAAACTGTTCTCCTAATGAAATAACAGCTTGTTCTTGGTAGGAAACTTGATCGAGAATAGCTTGATTCATAATTGTTTCGTTTGCTAATACGTTTGCATTTTCTTTGATTAAACATTCTATTGCCAAAAGTTTTTCTTGAAAAGACTTAGACATTAATTGATGATTAGCAAAGGATGTTAATAAATTAGATGATAGGCTTTCTTGAGCTAGTAGTTTTTGATTCATTCCATCAAACTTCCCTTGTTGGACATGTTGATTGTCCTTTACAAATTGCTGCAAGTCTAGAATTAAGTGTGTTAATTTATCCATAGTATCATGTTGGCTTTGCATATAATCATGTAAATAATTTTGATGAAATGTCTTTTGATTTGAACTGTCTTCTAATTTCGTTTTAGGTTTATAGACAGTTGGAAAAAGTGATTGCTCCTTTTTGTCTGGCATAGCTCTCCTCCTTTTTTCTTTCGTCTTTTATACTATGTAAAAACAAGCGAAAAGGGGATTCTGCTCCTATTATTGTTTTAGGATGACATTTAAATTAAGGCTGTACATATGGAAAAGCGTTTCGTAGCAGCCTCATACACTTAGACTCCTGTGGGAATGTGAGAAAGACAAGTCCCCGCAAAGGTGTATGCAGGCTACGCGTTTAAAAGCAATAATCTATACGAAAACAGCCTAAATTAAAAAATGGTACTTCTATTTGAGTCATGGATTGGAAGAGGTTTCGATTGATAGAATATGAAAAAACTGTCCTATGTACAATGGACAGTTTTTAAAGAATGAATCGGTTTGTAAAGTATGTATAAGTATTCCAAAATATAGTTTGAATGATCAATGAGAAGAGAAAGTAGTAGATGAGATTTTGCTTAGATAGGAAAGGTATTTTTACATAAATGGAGGGATCCCCTTGCTGAATTCCGATAGAATAGAAGAAATAGATTGAATATCTTGATCATCTAAATTAAAGGCGCTTTTGACTTTATTTTCTAAATCTTTACTTACTTTTCTTTTGCCGACTTCCACTAGTGCAATTAAAGCAAAACTACAATCAACTATTTTTGCAAAATCTCTTTGCGTCATTTCATAATTTTTTCGAAGGAATTTAATTATTTCTTTGTTCATTTATTCACCTCTTCATCTTGCATAAAAGTAAAGTTTAGCAAACATATATAATAAAATAAAGTAAAATGCACTAAACAATGCTAATCCCCTTTATTGTATGTTAATATTCTTTACGATGCTGTTATTTGGCAGGAATTTGCATTACAACTATATCATAAAAAAAGATTCGTAATTATTCAATAAAAAAATTTATATTATAAATAGCAAAAAAAGTGAAATTATTCTTCTTTTGCCGTAAAGTATCGGATATATGTATTTATTAACCATTATTAGGATTAAGAAGATGTGAAGAAAATAATCATTTGTGTAAATTTATTCTTTTAGTGTATAATAATGTTATTAACACAATGGAAAATATATTTATTAAGGTGTGATTACGATTATTTTGTATTTAGTAGTATCTTATTTTATTGGCAATATATTATTTGGGTATTTGGTAGGGAAATTGTTGAAAGGAGTAGATATACGACTTGAAGGCAGCAAAAATGTTGGTGCAAGAAATGCGGGTAGATTATATGGTAAAAAAGCATTTTTCCTCACCTTTTTAGGAGATGCTTTAAAGGGAGCTGTGATGATTGTAATAGGAAAGTATTTTCAATTTTCGAATGAAATCCTATTAATTGCTTTGTTTTTCGTTTGTTTAGGTCATATAAAACCATTGTTTTTCCAATTTAAGGGTGGCAAAGGGGTTTCTACTTTTATTGGAGGGCTAATCGCGTTTGATTTTCTTAGTAGTATTATTATCATGATTAGTTTTTTTGTTTTTTATCTAATTTATAAAAGTTTTACTTTTACCGGTTTTATTGCATTATTTTTAGTTTGTGTTTCTTTGCTTCTTAGAGACGGTACCGTGTTATGTACTGTCATAGCGCTCTTGACATGGTTGATGATTTTTTTGTCTCATCATATTTCTTGGAAAGGATTTATTCCGATTAATAAGCCAGTATAACGATCATTTTTTAGAAATAGAAAAAAGATTATTTCTACACTCTTAACGAAAAAACATGCAAAAAGTAATGGAATATATTATTTATTAGGTGGTGGAACTATTGGGGATAAATCCAACCTATTTATTTAAAATAGCAACATTGCAGCATGAAATCGAACAAATTCATCAATTAAATTATGAAACATTTGTGGAAGAAATTCCACAGCATCAAGAAAATAAGGATAGATTGTTAATAGATGCTTATCATAAGCAGAATACTTATTTAATTGCATTAGTACATAATGAAGTGATTGGCATGTTAAGTGTTAATCATATAAGGCCTTTTTCTTTAGATAAAAAACTTGGCGATCTATCTGCCTATTTACCAATTAAACCAGAAAATTTATGTGAAGTTAGATTATTATCTGTAAAAAAAGAATATAGAAAAACAAAAGTATTTGTTGGATTAATGCAACTATTGTTAAAATATTGTCTGCAAAACAAATACGATGCTGCAGTAATCAGCGGCACATTAAATGAGTTAAAATTATACAAACATATGGGATTTACACCGTTTGCACACATTGTTGGAACGAAAACTGCTGCCTATCAGCCGATGTATGTAACAACGGAATGGTTTAAACAAAAAAGCAAGTTATTTACAAAGGAAGTTTCTTTCCTTCCAGGACCAGTTAAGGTGAATTCAAAAGTGATGCAGGCGTTTACTGATAACGTTATTTCCCACCGTGACCACCTTTTTTATAACAAAATGAAAAATGTTCAACAAAAGCTTTGTCAGCTAACGTCAGCCAAACATGTTCAAGTATTATTAGGTTCAGGCACATTAGCAAATGATTGTGTTGCCTCACAGCTTCAATTATTAAACGAAAAAGGACTTATTTTAAGCAATGGTGAATTTGGAGAAAGATTAATTTCACGTGCAGAAAGATTTCAATTACATTTTAATACAATAAAAAAAGAATGGGGACAATCGTTTACAGCAAAAGAAGTACAGGAGGCCCTTACGGAGGATATTAAATGGATTTGGTTCGTAAACTGTGAAACGTCGACGGGCATGTTAAACTCAATAGACGACCTTTCTACTTATTGCAGGCAGAATCATATGAAACTGATTGTAGATGGCATTAGTTCAATAGGAGCAATTCCTGTTGATTTAACAAATGTTTATTTTGCTACAGGTGTTAGTGGAAAAGGGATTGGCAGCATAACAGGTTTATCCTTTGTTTTTCATCATCATAAACTTAAAAGCAGCCATTCACTTCCTCCTTATCTTGATTTAGGAGAATATATGGAGAAAGAGAGTGTACCATATTCTCATTCATCACACTTAGTTTCGGCATTAGAAGAAAGTCTTCAAATTAAAGCGGAACAAAAGTTTTTCCAAGTGGAAAAAATGTATCAATATGTTTATGAATCTTTAATAGAAGAAGGCTTTCATGTAATCACTGAAAGTAAAAAAGCAGCATTCACGATTATTACTGTTCAAATAGATTCTGACCTATCAACAGAATTACTTGGAGATATGATGAAGCTGCAAGGATATGTTCTTCAATATGAAAGCAAGTATTTAATAAAACGCAATTGGATTCAAATAGCTACCATTGGAAATAATACAATCGATGAGACAAAACAAATGATGCGGGTGCTTTTCTGTATTTATCGTTATATGAAACAACATGAAAAAAACAAAAAAGAGGTACTATGGTAGAACAATATAGTGACACTATTTTCTTTGTGGTGAAAAAACCTTCAAGGAAGCTAGTGTCATTTTTTTTTGGTAAAGCCCTTTAAGTAAAGAGCAAGGGTTCTCAAAGTTACAGCTTGCTTTAAATAACTTGTTGTTATATTTTATATCATGCTGCATGATGTAAGTGAAAATAATTGTTTAAAATAGCTAATTTATGTTATTTTTATTAGATAATAAACCCAGTGACTTTTTTTTCTATCCGATATATTATTTGTATAAAAACCTGTGTTAGCTTTTGTAACATCGGATAGTTCGGAAAAAATTCGAATTTTTACAATTTAATTGAATGAATCATCATAAAATCTAATAAACTTGTTTAGTTGATAAGATGAAAATAATGGGAGGTGCGGAAATGTTTTCAGATAGTTACTCCGTTATTCAATCTATCGTAAATAGTAATTGTAGCAGTTATGTAGCAACCATTATTCATGTAGAGGGATCGGCTTATCGAAAAGAAGGAACGATGATGTTTTTTACGGAAGATGGGGAAGAAACGGGGTTGTTAAGTGGTGGTTGTGTAGAGCAAGATATTCTGGCCAGGGTGGAATCAAACACGGTTAATTCATGTCATTTAGTCTATGACCTTCGTTCGGATGATGATTTATCATGGGGACAGGGAGTAGGCTGTGATGGTAGTATTCATATTTTATTAGAACGTATTTCTGCTACAGTAAAAAATGACTATCACAAATTAAAGGATTTGTTAGATGGTAGAATAGCTGTTTCCCATATAAAAGTATTGGATCAAAACTTTCAGTTGCTTAATTCTCTTTTTATTACTGAAACTGGAGAAATATTTGGCACGAAGTTAAAGGATAGGATTGATTTCTCACCCTATGAAAATAATAAAATGATACATAATAAACAATTAGATTGTTATATTTACAAACAAGCATTTATTCCACCGCCGCGTTTAATCATTTATGGAGCAGGGCCCGATGTAAAACCACTGACCATGTATGCAAAAGGTGCTGGATTTCATATTTTATTAGCGGATTGGCGTTCGGGTTTATGCAATAAACAGCAATTTCCGAGTGTTGATGAAGTGATGATCGGCAATCCGATCGTTGCAATGGAAAAAATTCAACCATCAAAGGAAGATTACGTTCTTATTATGACACATAATTTTTCGAAGGATAAAGAATTAGTGAACTATTTATTAACAAAAAAACTGCGATTTTTAGGGTTATTAGGTTCAAAAAAACGTTCACAGCGACTTTTATTATCGAATACGATACCAGATTGGCTTCATTTTCCTATCGGTTTACCTATTAACGCGGAAGGACCAGATGAAATTGCTATCAGCATAGTAGCACAATTAATAGCAGAAAAAAATAAAAAAACGGCATGAAAATGTGTATTCAAAAAGGAATTAGTTAACCTGAGATCTTCGGGGGTTAGCAAGGGGCCTGCGCTTTTCTTAATATCCTCTAAAAAGAAGGTGAAATGTTTGTGATTGCGATTTACTTAGCAGCAGGAAAAAGCAGTCGAATGGGAGAAAAAAAACTGTCCTTGCCTATTCATCATGTTTCACTTGGAAGTATTGCGTTACGAACAATATTGTCGTCATTAATAGAGTATGTTTTAGTTATTGTGAACGAAAACGATTCTTTAAATTGGTTAAATAAAGATTTGATAAATGAACTAAAACGAGGTAGAGGGGAAATAATAGTTTGTTGCGAAGCAAAAAAAGGGCTGGGATATTCCCTTAAATGTGGGATAACAAAAGCGATGGAAATGAATGCTGAACAGGTGATCGTCTGCTTGGCGGATCAGCCGTTTATTAAAGAAACCATGCTTCATACACTACAAATGCAAGCTATGTCTGCAAATGATGATTATGTTGCAAGCAGTCATAAAGGTCTGATAAAACCTCCGATTATTTTTGCGGCAAAAACATTTCGAGAATTATTACAAATAAAAGGAGATTTTGGGGCGAAAAAAATAATCGCCAAAGGGTTATTGCAAGGTAAAAAAATTGAATTTTCAGATGAGTTGAATTTTGCTGATATAGATACAAAAGAAGATTATCAAAAATATCTTCCATTCATGATAGAAAAGTTGAATGGTGAGAGGGGTGGCTATAATGGAAACAGATTACTACCAAACGATTGTAGATATACCGATAACGCTCGTTAAAGCCAAAAAGGTATACGAATCGAATAGCATCTTAATTTCAGGCGGCACGTTATTACAGTTGAATTGGGAAGCTGGAATAGAACGACCCTCTCATCTAATTAGTATGGAGAAAATAATAGAACTAGCAGGAATAAAGGAAATTTCAGAAGCGGGCGTTCGATATTTAGAAATTGGTGCAGCAACTGTCCTTGCAGAATGCTGTAAGAACTCTTTAGTACTGGAACATGCCAAGGTGTTATCTGATGCTTGCAGCAAAATCGGTGCTCCAGCAGTTAGAAACAGAGGAACCATTGGTGGAAATATTTGTAGTGAAGTTGGCGATTCCATTCCTGCGTTATTAGTATTAGATGCCCAATTAAATATTTATAACGGTGAAAAACAGTATGTGGTTTCTATTAAAGAATGGCTGCAAACAAAAAAAGAAGCAAACATTTTAGAACTAATTACAACAATACGTATTCCGATACAAACACAAAAGGAAGGGGTTCATTATTTTTTTCAAAAACTTGGGAGAAGAGAAAGTTTTACTGCTGCAATTATATCGGTTTCTGGATATATAAAAAAGGCAAATGCAAAAATAGAAGAAGCAAGACTAGCAATTGGTGGTGGAGCTCATCAACCTGTTAGGTTAGAGTCTGCTGAAAAAATGCTGCTTCATAGAAATACTGGAAACTTAGATTTTGCCCCCATTTATCAAGCAATAGAAAATGGGTTTGTTTCTTATTCAGATCCTTTTGTCACAGAGCGATACCGCAGAAAAGTAGCAGCCAATATTTTTTTTGCACAATGTAAATCAATTTTTAATCAAGATTGATGATTAGGAAAAAAGGGGGCGAGGTTAGTTGGTATTAACGAAAGAGGGTGCTGGCTCGCGATGGAAAATAAGAAGAGATGGTAAAGGAAAAGTAACTGGTGAGTTAAAGTATTTAACCGATATGGCATTTCCTGATATGCTTTACGCAACTGTTTTGCGAAGTGAATATCCGTTTGCAACCATTCTTTCTATCGATACAACAGAGGCTGAAGTTTTGCCTGGTGTATTTTCAGTTATTACTCATAAAGATGTTCCGGGATTAAATGGTTTTGGCATCATCATTCCGGATCAACCAGTACTTTGTGACAAGAAAGTGAGATATGTTGGAGATGCTATTGCTGCAATAGCAGCCGTTTCAAAGGAAGTGGCAGAAAAAGCAGCCTCTCTTATTAAAGTTGAATATACGCCGTTAACACCTATCACCGACCCGGAAGAAAGCTTATTAGATACAACAAGTAAGCTGCATGAAAATGGTAACTTGCTTCATAAAGCCACTTATCAAAAAGGGGAAGATATAGAAGCAGCATTTTCAAAATGTACATGTATTGTCGAGGAAACGTATGACACGCCAAGGCAAATGCATGCTTATATGGAAACAGAAGGAGGCGTGGCGATCCCCGAAGAAAATGGAGGAATCACATTATACGCACCTACCCAGCATGGCTTTAAAGATCAAATGCAATTGGCAAGAATTTTAAATATGGATGCAGACAATATTCGCGTTATTTCAAGTCCTATAGGAGGTTCATTTGGCGGGAAAGATGAATTAAACATTCAGCCATATATATGTTTATTAGCGTTAAAAACTGGAAAGCCAGTGAAAATTCATCAATCCAGAAGAACTTCCATCAAAGCAGGATTAAAAAGACATCCAATGAAGATTACAATGAAAACAGGCGTCGATCAAGATGGAAAATTACTTGCACATAAGGTGAAAATTATTGCGGATACTGGAGCGTATGCCACGTTAGGTCCTGCTGTATTAGATTTTGCCGTTGAACATAGCACTGGCCCTTATATGATAGATATTGTAGATGTGGAAGGTTATTCCGTTTATACAAATAACGGTGTTTCAGGGGAATTCCGAGGTTTTGGCGGTAATCAAATCACCTTTGCGCTGGAAACACAAATAGAGCGATTAGCGGAAAAAATGAACCTGCTCAGCAGTGAAATTCGTTTAAAAAATATTCGCGGAACAAAAGATCTTGGCCCCGTAAACCAATTAATTGCGCCAACTGATGGTGCCAAACAAGTTCTCGAAAAAATCCTACAATCATCTGTATTAAAGAAAGAAACTGCTGCATCTAATCCATGGAAGTTATACGGAACAGGATATAGTATTACGATGCATGGAGGAGGTCTCGGATATAATAGATCAGACCCGTCAGGAGCAAGAATTTCTTTAAATAAGGAAGGGAAAATAGAAGTTGCATTCGGTTTTGAGGAATGTGGTCAAGGATTAATTTCGAGTATTGATATGATGATGACAGAAGCATTTAATTGTTCTTCTGAAGATATTGACATTATAATTGGCGATACCTCAAAAGTTCCCCATTCAGGTTCATCAACTGCATCAAGAGCGACAAATATGGCATGGCATGGAATTCGCCGATTAAAGGGAGCATGGATTGAAAAAGTATTGCAGGATGTTTCCAGTATTAAAAATGTTAATAAAGAAGATTTATCTGTCGGTGTTGGGGGTGTTTGGTATAAAAAAAATAGTGAATCAGAACAAAAAATGGTGCTTTCCTACAAAGAATTAGCGCTTACTTTAGATGAATTGCCAGTTGTTGCGGCGGATTATCACTTTCCAACCACCCCAACCAGTATTGACGGAGGACATTTTTTATATTCCTTTGCTGGTGTTGCAACTGCAGTTGAAGTAGATATATTAACGGGAAGAGTAAATGTGACAAAAATGGATCATGTCATCTCTGCAGGACCAATTGTTAATCCGATGGGCTACTTAGGACAAATAGAAGGCGGCGCCAATATGGCGCTAGGTTTTACATTGTTTGAAGATGCTACAATGGAAAACGGTCGTTATATGACAGAAAATCTTGACTCGTATTTGGTTCCAACTATAGTAGATATTCCAACAGAAACAAATGTGATTGCAATCGAATCACTTGTAGATGGAGATGAATATGGACCTAGAGGAGTTGGTGAAATAGGCTCTGTAGCAGTCGCCCCGGCAATCGTTGCAGCCATTCATGATGCAACAGGACATTGGGTTAATAAGTTACCAATTCATTCAGAAGAGCTGTTGGATATTGTTTCCAATCATTTGTTTACGAAAGAACAAACCAAACGTTTATAGTGTAGAGCGGAGGGAAATGGATGGAAACGAAAAATTCAGTAACGAAAACAGTGCGGGTGAAAATTAACGGTGTGTTAGAGGAATTACATGTCCCTCCAACTTATAGATTAGTAGATATACTAAGGATGGAATTACAATTAACCGGTACAAAAGTCTCCTGTGAAGTGGGAAGATGCGGGGCTTGTTCTGTAATTATGAATGGTAAATTAGTGAATAGCTGTCTTGTCATGGCTTATCAGTTAGAAGAAGCAGTTATCCAAACGATTGAAAGTGTTTCAACCGAAACACTTCATCCTATTCAAGAAGCGTTTTTAAAAGGAGGTGCCCTACAATGCGGATATTGTACACCTGGTATGATTATGGCTTTAAAAACATTAATAGATGAAAAAAACAAACCAAGCCGTGAAGAAGTTTTGCAAGCTTTATCAGGAAATTTATGCCGTTGTACAGGATATGAAGGAATTCTACGGGCAGTGGATTTACTCGAAGAAAAATAGACAAGAAAAATAACATATTGGAATGGAAGTGGCGTATTGTATACATTAGAACAAATAAATAAGATGGATCAAACGGAGTTTATTAAAGAGATAGGATGGGTATTCGAACATACCCCTTGGATTGCCAAAAAATCTTGGGGTTTTAAACCATTTAATAATTTCGAAGCTTTGTACGATACAATGGTAAATGTTGTGAAAGAAGCAGCAAAGGAAGATCAGTTAGATTTAATTCGTGCACATCCTGACTTAGCTGGTCGAATCCAAATGACAGAGTCTTCCGTGAAAGAACAAAAGGGAGCAGGCCTAGATACATTAACGGAAGAAGAGTATAACAATTTTGCAAATTTAAATAAAGCTTATTTAGATAAATTTAGTTTTCCATTTATTTTAGCAGTAAAAGGGCATACAAAAGACTCCATTTACAGTGAAATGGAAACAAGATTAAATCAAGAGCCGGACCAAGAATTTCAAACAGCTTTAGCTCAAATTCAGAAGATTGTATTATTCCGGTTGCAGGATCTAATTATTGAAAAAACAGAAACGATTTCTTAAATAGGATGTTCAAAAAGGTATGAATTGAAAGACACGAATCTTTTCGTTGGATTGCTTCTAATTTGTCACTTATTTGAAAACAATCTTAATAAATAGTTAGCATTACCATTGTATACAATTGTATGATATTAATAGAATAGGAGATTCAAATGAAAACAGGGATTACAACACATATTCTTGATTTAGTAAATGGAAAACCAGCAAGCGATATTAAAGTGGAACTATGGAAATGGGAAGGAGATAATAAAAAAGTCTTTATAGCAGAAGGCAAAACAAACGATGACGGCAGAGTGGATACGGTTTTATTGGAAACAGTTGAAACAGGAGAGTATGAATTGCTTTTTTTGATTGAAGATTATTATCAAAAGTTTTCGAATGATGAACAAAAACAACCATTTCTAAAAACCATTCCGATCCGTTTTTATGCAAGGAGTGAAGAAAAACATTACCATATTCCGCTGCTTCTCTCTGCTTGGGGATACCAGACATATCGCGGCAGCTGACGATGTGTTTTTGAAAGGAAATGGGACAAGTTTATATTTTTATCATTTTAAATGAAACGTTCTTAATTTATTTCATACAAACGTGTTAACAATAGGCAAAAAGGAAGGGAGCTTTTTATGGAAAAATATGATTTAATTATTCGAAATGGATCTGTAGTAAAAGAAAAGGAAGTTGTAAAAGAAGATATCGGGGTATTAAATGGGAAAATTGTCACTTTATCTGAACTTCCAGATGAAATAGAGGCGAAACAAACGATTGATGCCACGGGATTACATATATTTCCAGGTTTGATAGATTCCCATGTTCATTTTAATGAACCTGGGAGAACAGAATGGGAAGGATTTGAAACGGGCAGCAAAAGTCTCGCAGCCGGTGGTGTTACTCTTTTTTTTGATATGCCATTAAACAGTCATCCACCTACGACGACAAAAAGTGCATTTGAGCTAAAAAATACAATCGCAGAAGAAAAATCAATCGTTGATTATCGATTGTGGGGAGGGGTAGTACCTGGTAATGCAGATGACTTAGAAGCGTTAATGCAATCAGGTGTTATTGGATTTAAAGCATTTATGTCAAACAGTGGAATTGAAGATTTTAAAAGCTCCGATGATCAAACCCTTTATACAGCAATGGAGAAAATTGCGGCATTCGATGGCATATTAGCTGTCCATGCAGAAAGTGACGTGATTACGTCCCATTTAGGAAAATTAACAGCGGAAGCAAACGATAATCGAGCTGCATCTTTTTCTTCTTCAAGGCCCATCTATTCAGAAGTGGAAGCTGTGCAAAGAATTCTTGCGTATGCAGAAGCAACGAAATGTAAACTGCATATTGTACATATAAGCAGTACTAAAGTGTTAGAACCGATTTTAGCTGCTAAACAAAAAGGGATTGACGTGACAGTAGAAACATGTCCACATTATTTATCATTAACAATCGAGGACTTAGAATCATTAGGTGCGGTTGCTAAATGTGCTCCGCCATTACGGGATCAAACGGAAATAGAAGCATTGTGGGAAGCAGTAAAAAATGGTGAAATTGATACGATTGCTTCGGATCACTCCCCATCACCAGCTTTTATGAAGGAAGGGAGCTTTTTAGAAGCATGGGGTGGAATTTCTGGCTGCCAATCTACCTTTAATATTTTATTAGAAGAAGGATACTGGAAAAGACAAGTATCTCTTCCTCAATTAGCGAATGTATTTTCTTTAAATCCTGCAAAACGATTTGGATTAGAAGAGCAGAAAGGCAGCATTTTTGTAAACAAGGACGCTGATTTCGTATTGGTTGATTTAGAAGAAGCGTTTATTTTAAATAAGGAAGATTTATTATATCGGAATAAACAAAGTCCTTATGTTGGCAGAGAGTTTAGAGGGAAAATAAAACAAACGATTATTGCAGGTGCGGTTGTATACGAGGATTAAGGTAAATAGATTCAGCACGCTGAATCTATAGGGAACCGGTAATGAATTACCATTAAATTAAATGAAGAAATAAAATGAGGCTCGAAAAAAGTCTATCCCATAAAGTATATGTTATGGGTGACTTCTTTTTCAGGCTTCATTTATTTTATAAACAAAAAATTTTACGCATCCAAATGATATTACTTTTAAAATAAACTCTGTTAAACGATAATGTTGTTTATAGGAAGAGAATCTGTAAGACTCCTGCGGAAAAACGGGTTGAACTAGACCCGCAGAGAAACGAGCGAGGAGGCTTGAAAGTATGTCCATGGAAAGGGAGTGCATTCCCTGACCTTTTGATAATCAATAATGGTATTTTAAAATAAAGGCTGTTTTTTAAAAGTTTGTTGTTATTGAATAAAATAATAAACATGGATGAAGCACTGAGCAGCCTGAATACACGTAGACTCCTGCGGAAAAAGCGAGAAAGACGAGACCCCACAGGAGCATAGCGACGAGGAGGCTCGGCACTCGTCCGGAAAGCGAAGTGTATTCAGGCTGCGGGGTAAATAACAGTAATCTATACGAAAAGAGTGGAAATAAAAGATAACCTTAAAGAGAATCAAAAGCTTTTTATTGCTGATCTCAACTAAGATTTTTTTCATATCCTCATTTACAGCAGCTGTGCATATTCTCTATAATAGAGTAGGATTATGTCTTGTGTTTTGTGGAGTGAACATATGTTGGGAGTTATGCAAAATGGACAGTTTAAATATACAGTTTTTATATTCCATTATTATTATTGGTTTAGGCTATTGTTTTAAAAGATGGAATATATTAAAAGAAAAAGATGGGGAAGCAATTGCTCGAGTTATTTTTAATATTACATTACCTTGTCTAATCATTTATACCTTTCATAATATTAAAATGGAACTCTCATTGATTATGTTAGTCATATTAGGGCTTTTGTATGGCATGCTCGTTGCTGTTATCGGATTATATTTATTTAGAAAAGAAACAAGACATGATAAAGGGATGCTTAGCATGCTTATTCCTGGATTTAATATTGGATTATTTGCATTTCCATTAGTGGAAGGAATTTGGGGACAAGCAGGGCTTAAGTATTTTGGCATGTTTGATGTAGGAAATGCTTTTATCATATTTGGTTTAAATTATTTAATTGGCAGCTATTATTCAAAAGAAGGGGAAGTTTTAGATTTTAAGCATATTGTTAACAAACTGAGGAAATCTATTCCTTTAATGACATATTTTATTATATTTATTGTTAATTTAAGTGGGCTGCACTTACCTGATACAGCTGTTGAAGTTGCGGGGATTATTGGAAAAGCAAATATGTCATTATCCTTATTATTATTAGGAATTTATTTGAATTTTTCCTTTGAGAAAAGTTATTGGAGAGGGATTGGAAAAGTATTAGGATTAAGATATGGAGTAGGACTTATAGTAGGTGTTTTAGGCTTTTATTTATTGCCTGTAGAAGATATGTTTCGTTATACTGTACTAATTGCCCTTATACTTCCAATGGCATCTGCTGCTTTACCATATAGTATAGAATTCAAATATAATCAGCGTTTTGTTGGGACCGCTGCGAATATATCGATATTATTAAGTTTTGTGTTATTATGGGTTATCGGAAATATGCTTGTTTAATTGAAGAACAGGAAAAATTAGCGCTCGTATAGTGACGTACAATTAGTACGAGTCTTTATACGGGCGCTTCCGCTTTTTCTCGATCCAGCTTCGACGTACAGGATGTACAAGTGCCGATGTTGCCACAGGACGTGGCGTTCTTAATCGGCCAGCGCCTAGCCCCTGTGAAAGATAACCTCTTGACTCTAAAAGTAAAAGACACTTTTGAGTCAAGAGAACATTTTTCTTCGGGGCTGAGCAAGGCGCTTCCGCATTTCTTATTAAGGTGAATAAAAATTCTCTGTGTAGTATGGTTGAGAATTAGCGTTAAATGCGACACCAATTCCTAAATAGTTAAAACTTTTTTGTAAAATATTTTTCCGATGGCCAGGTGAATTCATTAAGCCTTCATGAGCAAATATACTGCTGTATTGTCCGTAAGCAAGGTTTTCACCAGCTGTATGGTATCGGATGCCATCTTCAAGCATGCGGTCAAATGGAGATTCTTCTTCTAAATTAGTATGATCAAAATAGTTGTTTACGGCCATATCTTTACTATGCTTACGGGCTGTTTCTTTCACATGGTCATCCCATTTTAATGGTGATAATCCATTATTTACTCTGCTGGCATTGGTTAAATCAAACAATTGGTACTCAAAACCGACTTGTAAATCAGACGAGCTTTTTGTATAAAAATCATTTCGTTTTTCTTCCAGTCCTTCAGCAATTATTTGCATAGCCGTAACAGTGTTAGCTTCTTCTTTATCAAAAAACACGGTAACATATTCCTTATCTAATAAAAACATTTCATAATCTCGATCAGCAGGAAGCTTATAATAAACAAATCCCTTTTGTAATTCGGTTAAGGGCTTTCCTAACGTTTTTAATACGGAACTTTTACTCGTACCTTTTTGAATTCCTATTTTCGAAGCGATTAGATCCTGATTCGTATATAACGCTGTTACAGATTGCTGTTCATCATATGCAACCATTACATAATGTTGATAGTTTTGGTGATATACATACCAATCAATTCCGTATTCATTTCTACTATGACGTTTCGCTTCGCCTAATTGATTTTCTACAGATGCTTTTTTATCCCCAATTTGAATATTATAGATGGAAAAAGTATGTTTGGTTGGTGCTGTTAAATTTGGCTGTTCCAGTTTTTTTTGTTCTTTTTCAACATTCCAATCTGGCAATGTATTCTGTGCTTCTTGAAAAAGTGTTTTTGCCTTACTCCATTCCTCTTGTACATCATGATAAAAAGAAGTAATAGAATCTTGATTCACTTCCGTTTTTAGACGATCTATTGTATTTGAAAAGGAAACTGAACCATTTTTCCCTTGTATATATTGATAACATGCATACACGATAAAAACAAAAAAGAAAAGCTTTATCCATGTTTTCACTTTTTTAACTCCTCCTTTTTAAAAGGATAACCATATTTTAATGTAGGCATAAGTGTTTCCTTTTTTTTAGTATAACAAAAGAAAAACTGTAAATCATGCTTAGGGAATTTTAGACTATGTAGAGTAATATGGTTTCCATTTTGATCTATAAATGCAATCATAATGTTACGAATATGTAATCTCGTTATTATTGTAATCCCCTTCATTTAACTGTTATACTGACATTAATGAAAGAGAAAAGCGCTTTAAATGGTTTTGCTATGCATGACAAAGCACTAAAGGAGGCTTCATATGCATTTAGTAACAGCCGATATTGATGAAATATTACAAGCGACAGTTGAGATAGGAAACAGCCGTATTAATTGGGATTTTATCATAATAGAAATAGATGAATTGTTGGAAAACACGAAAAGCTGGAACTAGAAAATTGTATTGTAAAAAAAGACTGCATTCGTAATCAATTTTTTACGTATTGTAAGTCTTTTTTTTGTTTAACGCTCTGTTATATTTCATTGTTGATTTATAAATGGTCAGGGAATCCACTCGCTTTCCGTGAATTAACTTATAAGCCTCCTCGCTCACTCAGCGAGCGATAAGTTTCAGAAAAGCCCTTTTAACAGTGCTTATTTACAGGGTAGACACCTATGCAACAAAATTTGCACCATGGCACATGGAAAGAAGCAGTCTCCACATTTATAGCGCAGAGCAGCGTGAATACACGAAGACTCCTGCGCTCGCCCGCGGAAAGCGTAGTGTATTCACGCTGCGGAACTTCTTTTCAGGGTAGCTTTGTTTAAAAAAGGATTTTTGCTTCGAATAGCGAAATATAAAATGGAATGATCTAGTGTATGAAGGATTATGGATATATTTTATTTCATAAAAAAATTAGGATAAAATAAATATTGGCACTTCGATCATCTTTTTCAAAAGATCATGAAATTTTCCTTCATCTTTTTCAAAGTTGCGTTATAATAAATAGAAAAATAATATGAATATAAGGAGAAATCAACGTGAGTGAACAAACTATTACCGTAACATTAGCTTCAGAAAAAAAAACAAAACCAGATCCTGCTAATTTGGAATTTGGTAAAAATTTTACCGATCATATGTTTATGATGGATTATTCAGTAGATCAAGGATGGCATAATGCACAAATTCTTCCATATCAGCCAATTTCTTTAGATCCTGCTTCTGTTATTTTCCACTATGGTCAAACAGTTTTTGAAGGATTAAAAGCTTATTTAACAAAAGAAGGAAAAGTATTATTATTTAGACCGGACAAAAATATGGAGCGTTTGAACAAATCAAATGATCGTTTATGTATTCCGGAAATTGATGAAGAGTTTGCATTAACAGCACTTAAACAATTAATTAATGTGGATAAAGACTGGATTCCAACAGGAGAAGGAACTTCACTTTACATAAGACCATTTATCATTTCTACTCAGCCATACTTAGGGGTTGCAGCCTCTACAAGTTATAAATTTATGATTATTCTATCTCCAGTAGGTTCTTATTATAAAGAAGGAGTTAAACCAGTTAAAATATTTGTTGAAAATGAATATGTTCGTGCAGTTTCTGGGGGAACTGGTTCTGCCAAAACAGCTGGAAACTATGCAGCGAGTTTAAAAGCTCAACAAATTGCTTCAGAAAAAGGATATTCCCAAGTTTTATGGCTAGACGGTGTAGAGAAAAAATACATTGAAGAAGTAGGGGCAATGAATGTTTTCTTTAAAATCAACGGAGAAATTGTTACACCTATTTTAAATGGCAGTATTTTAGAGGGTGTAACAAGAAGAAGTATTATCGAATTATTAAAACATTGGAATATTCCTGTTGCAGAAAGAAAAATTACAGTGGAAGAAATTTTCGAAGCACATAAAAACGGAGAATTAGAAGAAGCATTTGGAACAGGTACTGCTGCTGTTATATCTCCTATTGGTGAATTCTTCTGGAATGAAAACGTGATTGTTGTAAATAATGGAGAAACTGGAGAACTTGCTAAGAAATTATATGATACTATTACAAATATCCAAAATGGGAAAGAAGAAGATCCATTTAGCTGGACTGTAGAAGTTTAAAACACTTCGTTTAACAGGAAACAATAATAGTATGAAAGAGGCAATCTGCAGATTGCCTCTTTTTTAATAGATAAGAAAGTATAAAATTTTCAACTTAGACGAGTGTCTAGCTCCAGCTCCTAGCTCTTGTGAAAAATAACCCTTTGCCTCTGAAAGTAAAAAGCACTTTCTGAGTCAAATGAACATTTTTCTTCAGAGCTGAACAAGGCGCTTCCGCTTTTCTTTTTTATTTTGAAGCATTTTGAGTTAAAATAAATTTTTCGACTACTTTTGCTACACCGTCATTATTGTTAGTATCTGTTGTATAGTCAGCGATTTTTTTTATATCTTCTGGAGCATTGCCCATTGCAACACCAAGTCCAGCAAATTCAATCATGGCTAAGTCATTATAGCTGTCTCCAATAGCGATTACTTCGTCGCGAGTAATCCCTAATTTATTAATTAATAACTCAAGACTTGTTCCTTTCGTAACTCCCTTTTCGGTGAATTCCAGAAAATACGGCTTTGAGCGCATAACACTTAGTTTATGTTGTAATTCGTCTTGTAGTAAACTTTCCACCTTTTTTAAATGTTCTTCTTCTTTTACCATTAATACTTTTACTACTGGTTCTTGAATACTTTCTACAAAGTTTGATACTTGCGTAATAGGAAGTCCAGTTAATTGAGACTCAATTTCTGTAAAAGGATTATTTTCTTCTGTTACAATGCTGTCGCCTACATACGTATGGATCCACACATTTTCCCTTTTACTTATTTCAAAAAGGTTATGAACTGTTTCGGGGGGAAGAGTGCTGCTAAACATCTCTTCATTTGTATGACAATTGGTTATTTTTGCACCATTAAACGATAAGATAAAACTTCCATATTTAGCTAAATCTAAATCTATTGCACTTTGTACGATTGCAAAAGTAGGTCTGCCGGAAGCAAGCACTACTTTTACACCTAATTCCTGTGCATCCATCAACGCTTTTTTGGTTACTTCTGATATAGTGTGATCATCTTGTAATAACGTATCGTCCATATCTAAAACAATCATTTTATAAGCCATTTAGTATCTCCTCGCAATCTACGTTCTATTCGAAATCACCCTCATTATAAATGAATATATCACTATCCGTAAATATTAGTATGAAAATAAAAAACAGAAAAAATCAATAAAGGGAATAATTTCTGTGAAAAAGTATTTGAATTATCAGAAAATTATTGTTATACTATAAAAAAGAAAAGGGGTTGATTCAAATGGAAAAGTATTTATTAAATGCTCCACAACAGTCTGTAGGAAATGTAATGGATTCTTTATTTGCTGAAATGGTATTAGAAAAAGCCCTTTATGAGTTCCGTAAAACAACTATTGAGAAACAAATTGATGCTACACTCATTAAAGGTGACAAAAAAGAATTTATGCGCCTTTCCAATGAATTAAATGAGTTATTGGCATCATAAATCTTATTCAAACCATTTAATAATAACTACTAAAATTAATAGTATTCGTATAATATTCATAATCAGAATAGGTTGCCAGCCTTCTATCGTAAAAAACAATAAAAAAGACACCAATTTAATTGGTGTCTTTTTACGTATTGAGGCAATAAACAGTGCTCCACATTGCACTTTCATGTTTATTGACTTATTCAATAGAGCTCATCGCAAAAATAAATATAGCATATTCTTAGATAGAACACAATAAATGTTATAAAAAAATTAAATTAATTGACTAACTTTGATCATTCGACTAAGATGACAGTACTTTCATTTTATCTAACATTAACTCGCATTTCACCGTAAAGGTAGAAACAGCATAATATAACATTATTGAGACAAAAACTAATCGAATTCTTGCGGTGGGGAATCTGTAAAATTGTTTAGATCTTAGAATAATATAGTTTATCCTTATCAGTTAGTAATAAAAATCTATAAGGGAGACAGGTCCTTTGAAAAAATATGATGTTCTTGCACAAACAATTTACTACCATTTTTTTAATAAAAAGTATGCAGAGGCAAAAAAACATAAAGACTTAGAACTAATCGGCAAAGGGAGAAGTGCCTTCGTATTTAAAATCAAACATACTGATTTGGTAATCAAAGTGTTTTTTAATAAATATAAACACTTAGCTAAAACAGAGGGAGAGATATATGAAACAGTCAAAGGCATCCCTTTTTTTCCTCAAATTCACGAGATCGGTGAAAATTATATCGTAATTGATTATATAAAAGGGAAAACATTATTTGATTGTTTAATAGAAGGCATTATTATTACAGAACCGCATATAAAAGAGGCTGATAAAGCTATTTTATTATCGAAGCAAAAAGGGTTGAACCCTTCGGATATTCATTTAAAAAATATTATTTTAACAAAAAGAAATGAGATTAAAATCATTGATTTAGCTCGTTTTAGACAAGTGAAAAAATGTACCCAATGGAGTGATTTAAAAAAAGCTTATTATAAATTATATCAAAAACGCTTTTTTCCGAAAAAAGTTAGCAAATATATTTTGCACATTATTCGAATATTATATAAAAAGCAATTATTAAAAGTATTTGTTTAATGGATGATCATTTTTTTAAAGGAAATGATGGTTCTATTAAAGGAGGAGTAGTAATGGTAAGTTATAAAAATCGACAAGAGGTATTGGAACAGGAAAAATGGAATTTGCAGGATATATATGAAAATGAAACATTGTGGGAAGGAGATTATAAGCTAGTAGAAGAAAAAATTATCGAAATTGGCCAATATAATGATCAAATAACAGATGCAGCTAAACTGTTTTCCTATTTAAAACTTGCAGAAGAAATTGGAGCTATTTACAAAAAATTATATTGTTATAGTATGCTATTGTTAGATCAAGATACAAGAAATACTCATGCGCAAAAGCTGTTGGATAAAGCGAGACAGCTTGGACAAAAATGGAGTAGTGCTACATCATTTTTTATGCCTTTTTTATTAAGTATGGAAGAAGAAGTATTAAAACAATACATAAAAGAAGTGAAAGAATTACAATATTTTGAAAAAAACTTGTTGGAGTCATTCTCTTATAAAAAACATGTGTTAAGCAAAGAAAAAGAAGAAATACTTGCTGCGCTTGGAGAATCATTATCCGTTCCAAGCCAAATATTTGGCATGATCAATAATGCTGATATAAAATTTGGTACTGTTACGAATGAAGAAGGACAAATGGTGGAGCTTACAAGAGGAATGTATGCAAAACTGATGGAAAATGATGATAGAGAAAAAAGGAAAGAGGCATATAAAGCCTACTATCAACCGTATATTACGCTAAAAAATACAATTGCTACTACATTTGCTTCGGCAGTAAAAAATAATGTGAAAACGTCAAAAATAAGAAATTATCCGTCTGCTTTAGAAAAAAGCTTGTTTTCTGACAGAATTCCAAAAGAAGTGTATGAAAATCTTATTGCCGCAACAAGAAAAAATTTACCGTATATGAATGAATATATGCAATACCGTAAAAATAAGTTAGGGTTAGACGAGCTCCGTCCATATGATTTAAGTGTACCATTGGTGAAAGACGCTGCAAAGGAAAAGATAGCTTATGATAAAGCCTACGATATGATGATGGAAGCGTTAAAACCGCTCGGTGAAGATTATATAAAAATATTAAAATCATTTAAGGAGAAACGCTATTTAGATGTTCGGGAAACACCGGGGAAACGGTCTGGCGCGTATAATTTAGGCTTATATGGTGTGCATCCATTTATTTTATTAAACCATCGTGACGATTTAGACAGTTTATTTACATTAGCACATGAATGCGGCCATGCGATGCATTCTTATTACAGCAGTAAATATCAACCGCAGATCACAGCAGGCTATAGTATCTTTGTAGCAGAGGTGGCCTCTACGGTAAATGAAGTGTTGTTGATTCGTTATTTATTAAAGGTGGAAACAGATGCTAACAAAAGAGAGCATTTGTTAAACCATTTTATTGATAGTTTTAAAGGCACTTTTTTTACTCAAGTAATGTTTAGTGAATTTGAAAAAACTGTACATGAAAAAGCAGAATCAGGGGAAGCATTAACACTTGATCTGTTTAATAAAACGTATGAAGAGCTATTTAAAGCATATAATGGCGATGACCTTGTGGTCGAAGAAGAAGTGAAATATGGCTGGTCAAGAATACCTCATTTTTATCGTCCTTTTTATGTCTATAAATACGCAACCGGTTTTGCAGCAGCGATTACAATTGCGGATAAATTGCTGTTGGGGAACGAGAAAGATAGACTGGAATATTTACAATTTCTAAAAAGCGGAAGTTCGGAGTTCCCTTTAGAATTATTAAAAAGAACAGGTGTGGATTTAACAACACAAGAACCAATTGACCACGCATTATCGATTTTTCATTCACTCGTGCAAGAAGTGATTGCAGATGACAAAATGCTATCTTTAAAATGACACGAAATTTGAGGATGTCTATTAACTAGACATCCTTTTTATATGGTAAGAAAGCTGAAATTTTCTGAAGTCCGATAGGTGTTCAGCTTAGGGGCTGACCAAGACGCTTCCGCTTTTCTAGTATTATTGATACTTTTCTAATATAGAAAAGAAGTCAATGACAAATTTATAAAATGTTTGCACGGAAGGAGGCAGTTCTCGATTTTTCGGAATAATAATACCTACTGTTCGGTTAATAACAGGATCTTCTATTGGAATCTTCACTGTAAATTTAGGAACAGTATCATAGAATGTACTCTCTGGAAGCAGAGTCACGCCCATTCCCGCAGATACTAAGCCTTTAATGGCATCTAAATCTTCTCCTTCTGAGCTTATATTAGGCAAAAAGCCCTCTTGTTTACATGCATCAATCGCAATTTTTTGTAAAATATAGCCTTTCGGGAACAGAACAAAAGGATCATTTCTTAAATCACGTATGCGTAAACTTCGTCTTTCTGATAAAATATGATTACTAGGTATTAATGCTAGTATCCGTTCGATAAACAGGATATTTCCTTCAATTGTGAAATCATCTGTTGGTACTGGACCTAAGAATGCAAGATCAATCTCCCGATTTTTGACTGCTTCAATTAGAAAACTGTAAGAGCCTTGTCTTAATTGAAAAGCAATATGAGGATGTTTTTCTTTAAATGCAGATAGAACAGTTGGCAGCAAATGACTTGCTAAACTAGTTGGAAAGCCAATTTTGATAGATCCTCTATCTGGATCTAAATAGGCGTCTACTTGTTCGATTGCAAGATCAACTGCCTTGATAATAGCTAACGCATGGTTTAAAAAGGTTTTTCCAATTGAGGTTAATTTAACATTTCTGCCTTCTCTTTCAAAAAGTTGAACACCTAGTTCGTCTTCTAAATTGGCAATTTGTCTGCTTATTGCCGATTGGGCCACATGTAAATGTTCAGCAGCTTCTGAAACATGTTCTCTTTCTGCAACTTCGATAAAATATTTTAGTTGTCTAAGTTCCATTTTTTTGTAATCCTCTCCATTCATATCAAAATTAGATTACTTCTATCCAAATAATATATTGTATATATGAATTTGCATAGTATAATTGGGTTATCTGAACTAAAAAAGTTGTTAGAAAATCTGACAGGGGTGGTTGAAATGACGTACAACCAAATGGAAAAAGCACAAGGTCTTTATCGACCTGAATTTGAACATGATGCATGTGGTATCGGTTTATACGCTCATATTAAAGGAACAGCAACACATGACATTGTGACAAAAGGTTTAAGCATGCTATGTAAATTAGATCATCGTGGTGGGCAAGGTAGTGATCCATTAACTGGTGATGGAGCTGGTTTAATGGTTCAAATTCCAGATCGTTTTTTTCGAAAAGAAATTTCAGAATTTTCATTGCCGGAAAAAGGACAATACGGTGTTGGAATGATCTTCTTCTCTCAAAAGGATCAACATAGAGAAAAAATTGAAGAAAAGATTAACGAGTATATCGCAGCGGAAGGACAAGAACTTTTAGGCTGGAGAACAGTTCCTACTGATTTCAGAAAAATCGGAAAAGTCGCACAGGAAAGCTGTCCGGTTGTCCGCCAAGTGTTTATTAAAGCCAATGTTGACAGCAAAGATGCATTAGCATTTGAACGCAAATTGTATATTATCCGCAAATTAGCAGAAAACTGGGGTAAAATAGAAGGAAGAGATTTCTACTTTGCCAGTCTTTCAAGCAGTACGATTGTATATAAAGGACTATTAACATCAGAACAAGTTGGTACCTTTTATTTAGATGTTCAAGATCCAGAATTTACTTCGGCTTTTGCTTTAGTGCATTCCCGTTTTAGTACAAATACATTTCCAAGCTGGGAAAGAGCGCATCCAAACCGTTATATTATCCATAATGGAGAAATTAACACACTTCGCGGCAATTTTAATTGGATGAAAGCAAGAGAGCAGCAATTTGTATCCGAAGCATTTGGTGATGATTTACAAAAAGTATTGCCTATCTTAGATGCGAATGGAAGTGACTCGTCTGTTTTTGATAATGCATTAGAATTTTTTATTCTATCTGGTAGAAAGCCAGCACATGCAGCAATGATGTTAATTCCAGAACCATGGACAGAAAATCCGCATATCTCAAAAGAGAAAAAAGCGTTTTATGAATATCACAGCAGCTTAATGGAGCCGTGGGATGGACCAATGGCCATTTCCTTTACAGATGGAAAACAAATTGGTGCTATTTTAGACCGCAACGGATTAAGACCAGCTCGCTATTATGTGACAAAAGATGACTATATTATTTTCTCTTCTGAAGTAGGAGTTATACCAGTAGAAGAAGAAAATGTTTTATATAAAGATCGTTTAAGTCCAGGAAAGATGCTATTAATTGATTTAGAAGAAGGACGCATTGTTTCCGATGAAGAGTTAAAAGGACAAATTGTTTCAGAACAACCGTATCAAAAATGGCTGGATGAAAACGTTATTCGCTTACAACAGCCAAGTGAAGAAACAGAAGAAACATTATCTGATTTATTAACACGCCAAAAGGCATTTGGATACACATATGAAGATGTACAAAAAAATCTTATGCCGGTTGTGACGGAAGGTAAAGATCCAATCGGGTCGATGGGAAATGATACACCGCTTGCTGTATTATCAGATAAGCCGCAATCGTTGTTTAATTATTTTAAACAATTATTTGCCCAAGTTACGAATCCTCCGATCGACGCTATTCGTGAGCAGATGGTAACATCGACACTTTCATGGTTAGGTGCAGAACGAAATCTGCTTCATCCAGATGAAACAAATTGTCAGCGAATCCAACTAGATTCACCAGTTTTATCAAATGGACAATTAGAGTTGTTAAGAAAAAATGTCGTTTCAGACTTTGTAACGAAAACAATTGATACATTATTTGAAGAAGATTTAGAAGCAAGTTTACAAACCGTTTTGCAAGAAGCAAAAACAGCAATTGAACAAGGTGTTAGTTTAATTATTTTATCTGACAGAGGATTAAATAATGAGAAAAAAGCAATTCCTGTATTATTAGCAGTAAGTGCATTGCATCAATATTTAATTAATCAAGGAATTCGTTCAAAAGCAAGCATCCTCGTGGAGTCAGGAGAAACAAGAGAAGTTCATCATTTTGCAAGCTTAATCGGATTTGGTGCAGACGCTATTAATCCTTATCTTGTCTATGCAACCTATAAAAAAGCAATCGATGATGAGATTTTAGCGCTTCCTTATGAAGAAGTTGTTTCCCGATTTAATACTGTAGTAACAGAAGGCGTAGTAAAAGTTATGTCTAAAATGGGTATTTCAACTGTTCAAAGTTATCGTGGGGCTCAAATTTTTGAAGCAGTTGGAATCGGTGAAGAGGTTATCAACAAATATTTTGAAGGTACCGTTTCGCAATTAGGTGGTATTGGATTAGATACAATTGCAGCGGAAACAACTAAACGCCATGAAGAAGCATTTGCAAGTGTATTGGATGACACATTAGATTCAGGAAGTGAATACCAATGGAGAAAAGGTGGAGAACATCATGCCTTTAATCCAAAAACAATTCATACTTTACAATGGGCTTGTCGCAAAGGAGACTACAGCTTATTTAAACAATATTCACACGCAGCAAATGACGAAAGATTAAGTTTCCTACGTAATTTATTCTCGTTTTCGTCTAATCAGCAGGCGATTGATATCAATGAAGTAGAATCAGTGGAAAGTATTGTGAAGCGTTTCAAAACAGGTGCGATGTCGTTTGGTTCATTAAGTAAAGAAGCGCATGAAACATTAGCAATTGCCATGAACCGAATTGGCGGAAGCAGCAACAGTGGAGAAGGCGGAGAAGATCCAGCACGCTTTGAGTTGGATGAAAATGGCGATAATCGTCGCAGTGCCATTAAACAAATAGCATCCGGCCGTTTTGGTGTAAAAAGTCATTATTTAATTAATGCAAAAGAGCTGCAGATTAAAATGGCGCAAGGAGCAAAACCAGGTGAAGGTGGTCAATTGCCTGGAAATAAAGTGTATCCATGGGTAGCAGAAGTTCGTGGTTCTACTCCAGGTGTAGGGTTAATTTCCCCACCACCGCATCATGATATTTATTCGATTGAAGATTTAGCTCAGCTTATTCATGATTTAAAAAATGCAAACAAAGAAGCGCGCATTAGCGTGAAGCTTGTATCAAAAGGCGGAATTGGAACGATTGCTGCAGGTGTTGCAAAAGGATCAGCTGATGTAATTGTTGTAAGTGGCTATGATGGTGGTACAGGAGCATCACCAAAAACAAGTATTAAACATACTGGACTTCCATGGGAGCTAGGACTAGCGGAAGCACATCAGACGTTAATGTTAAATGGGCTGCGCAACCGTGTTGTCCTTGAGACAGATGGTAAGTTAATGACAGGTAAAGACGTTGTATTAGCGGCATTACTTGGTGCAGAGGAATTCGGTTTTGCAACAGCACCGTTAATTGTTTTAGGCTGTGTTATGATGCGTGCATGTCATTTGGATACATGTCCTGTCGGCGTTGCTACACAAAATCCAGAATTACGATATAAATTTGCAGGGGATCCTGACCATGTTGTGAACTTTATGCAATTTGTTGCAGAAGAAGTTCGTGAATTAATGGCTCAGTTAGGATTTAGAACAGTAGAAGAAATGGTCGGAAGAACAGATGTTCTGGAAGTGAGTGACCGTGCAAAAGCACATTGGAAAGCGAAAGATCTTGATTTATCTAAATTATTATACAAAGTGGATGGAGCTCGTACTTTCCAAACTCCACAAAACCATAAAATTGATGAAAGCTTAGATATGCAAAAAATACTGCCAGCTGTTGAAAAAGCGATTCAAACAGGTGAAACAGTAGATATGCATTATTCTGTACGCAATACGAACCGAGTAATTGGAACCATTGTTGGAAGTGAAATTTCCAAACAATATGGAGAAGAGGGATTAGCGGACAATACGATTAACCTTCATTTTAGTGGATCTGCTGGTCAAAGCTTCGGTGCATTTATTCCTAAAGGCATGAGTCTTTATTTAACTGGAGATGCAAATGACTATATAGGAAAAGGTCTATCTGGAGGCAAAATCGTTGTTACAGCTCCAGCAATAGATTCTTATGTAGCAAAAGATAATGTCATTATCGGAAATGTTGCTTTTTACGGTGCAACTAGTGGCGAAGCGTTTGTAAATGGAAAAGCAGGAGAACGTTTTGCTGTTCGAAACAGCGGTGCTAACGTTGTCGTAGAAGGAATTGGTGACCATGGACTGGAATACATGACTGGTGGTCAAGTAGTTGTCCTTGGCGAAGTAGGAAAGAACTTCGCAGCAGGTATGTCAGGCGGAGTAGCTTATGTTCTAGCAAATGACAAAGAAGACTTTAAACATCATTGCAACCAAGAAATGATTTTATTTGAATCATTAGAGGATGCAAATGAAGTAGAATCTGTAAAAGAGTTAATTGCAAAACATGCAGATCAAACAAATAGTATTGCAGCAAAACAAGTATTAGAGAATTGGGAAAAATCAGTAAGTCAATTTGTAAAAGTAATTCCAAAAGACTACAAACGAATGATTTCTCATATTCAAGAGGGCTTAAACAACGGTTTATCCGAAGAAGAAGCGGTTATGAATGCATTTGAAAACAATTCAAATCAAGACAAAAAAAAACATCAACCTACTAAGTTAACAGTAGCTGTTCAGTAAGAAAGGAGAGAATAATATGGGAAAAGCAACTGGTTTTATGGAATTTAAACGGGAGGAAGCGGAAGAAAGATCTCCGCTTTCCCGCTTAGACGATTATAAAAAATATTCTGCTCCTTTCTCTGATGAGGTACTAAGTAGACAAGGAGCACGCTGTATGGATTGTGCAACACCGTTTTGCCATATTGGAATGGATATCGGTGGTTCAACATCAGGTTGTCCAATCCATAACTTAATTCCAGAATGGAATGATCTTGTTTACCGCGGTAGATGGAAAGAAGCATTGGACAGATTATTAAAAACAAATAACTTCCCAGAATTCACTGGAAGTGCATGTCCTGCTCCATGTGAAGGCTCTTGTACGGTTGCCATTTCTGATCCTGCTGTTGCGATTAAAAATATCGAACGCACCATTATTGATAAAGGGTTTGAAAATGGTTGGATAACACCAAGAATTCCGGAAAAAAGAACAGGGAAAAAAGTAGCGATTATCGGATCTGGTCCAGCTGGATTGGCAAGTGCTGATCAATTAAATCAAGCAGGTCATTCTGTTACCGTTTTTGAACGCTCTGATCGTGCCGGCGGATTATTGATGTACGGTATTCCTAATATGAAATTAGAGAAAAAAGATGTTGAGCGCCGCATCAATTTATTAACACAAGAAGGCATTGATTTTGTGACAAACACAGAAGTAGGCAAAGATATTACAGCAGAGGAATTAAAAAAACAATTTGATGCTGTTATCCTTTGTACAGGTGCTCAAAAACAACGTGATCTAGCTATTGAAGGCAGAGATGCAAATGGCGTACATTTTGCCATGGATTATTTAACTTTAAATACAAAAAGTTTATTAGATTCTGATTTAAAAGACGGCAAGTTTATTAATGCAGAAGGAAAAGACGTTATCGTTATCGGTGGTGGAGATACTGGAGCAGACTGTGTCGCAACAGCTCTTCGTCAAAAATGTAAAAGCGTTGTTCAATTTGGTAAACATCCTAAATTAGGAACATCTCGTTCGGATGACAATATGTGGCCAGCTTTCCCACAAGTATTTACATTGGAATATGCTTATGAAGAAGCTGAGCAAAAATTTGGAAGCGATCCAAGACAGTACAGCATTCAAACGAAAAAAATTGTAAAAGATGAAAATGGAAATTTAAAAGAGCTTCATACTATTGCTATGGAAAAAGTAAAACAAGCAGATGGTACTTTTGTTTTCAATGAACTTCCTGGAACAGAAAAAGTATGGCCAGCTCAACTTGTATTTATCGCAATCGGTTTTGAAGGACCAGAACAGCCAGTTCTAAACCATTTTGGCGTAGATACAAAATCTCGTAAAATTGAAGCGAAATATGGAGAATTCCAAACAAATGTAGAAGGTGTTTTCGCTGCAGGAGATGCAAGAAGAGGACAAAGCTTAATTGTTTGGGCCATTAATGAAGGTCGTGAAGCGGCCCGTAAAGTAGATGAATATTTAATGGGAGTCTCTCATTTACCAACTGTTAATGCTTAAATTAAAAACCAAGGAAATGTCTTTTCCTTGGTTTTTTCTATGCTTATAAATTAATTGTTTAGATTACTATGTTTTTTAGAATAAAAAAAGTAAATAAATAAACCAATAATAATCCATATAACAAATGAAAACCATGTAATGCTAGGCAAGCTTATAGCTAAACATATGCATAGCAACGCACTGATTATTGGCAGTACAGGTACAAATGGTACACGAAAAGAGCCTTTTAATTCAGGAAAGTTCCTGCGCAAAATAATAACGGCAATGGAAATAAGGGTAAATGCAGCAAGGGTGCCCATATTAACTAAATGAGCTAAAGTAGTTAAATCAATAAACCCTGCGATACATGCAGCAACTATTCCTGTTAACCAAGTATTGGCAAATGGTGTTTTTGTTTTTTGGTTAACATTTGCCAGGACTTTTGGCAATAAACCATCACGGCTCATTGCAAAACTTAATCGAACTTGTGCGTAAATTAAAGCTAAAATAACGGTTGTAATTCCCATTACTGCTCCAACAGAAATAATGCCTGCAACACTATCTTGCCCCACTGATTCTAATGCTAAAGCAACTGGGGCTCCTACATTTAACTTAGTAAATGGAATCATTCCTGTTATTACGGCTGATACTGCAATATATAACAATGTACAGATTGCTAATGATCCAATAATTCCAATCGGCATTGTTTTCGACGGATTTTTCACTTCTTCAGAGGCTGTTGCGATTACATCAAAACCGATATAGGCAAAGAAAACAGTAGCAGCCCCTGTAATAATCCCTTCAAATCCAAATGGCATAAACGGCGACCAATTATCAGGCTCTACATACCATACACCAACAATAATAAATAATAAAATAACAGCTAATTTTACAAATACCATAATATTATTAAACTTTATACTTTCTTTAATTCCTTTGCTTACTAGACCAGCAATGAAAAGAATGATTAATATTGCCGGTAAATCAATTACTCCCCCTTTTCCCATTCCAGGTGCAGAGCCAATAATAGAAGGGATGTGGATATTAAATCCCGCTAGCAATGATTGAAAATAGGCAGACCATCCTGTTGCAACGGCTGATACTGCGAGAACATATTCTAACATAAGATCCCAGCCGATTAAGAATGCCAATAATTCACCTAAAGTAGCATAGGTATAAGTGTAAACACTTCCAGATAAGGGGACAGATGAAGAAAATTCTGCGTAACAAAAAGCCGCTAGAGCACAAGCAATTCCTGCAATTACGAATGAAATCATAATGGCCGGTCCTGCATTATTAGCAGCTACAACACCTGTTACTACAAAAATGCCTGTGCCTATTACACATCCCACCCCTAAAAAAATAAGATCCATTACATTAATAGAACGAGCTAATGATTTACTTTTTGTTTGAGCGATCATTAAACTCATTGATTTTTTCCGAAAAAGCTGATTCATGCTGTTACCTCCTAGATGTTTTCATGACATATTTTTTAGAAAGGCTGTTTTCTAAAAGTATGTTGTTTTTGAATAAAACAATAAACATGGTTGAAGCACTGAGCAGTCTGAATACACGTAGACTCCTGCGGGAAAAGCGAGAAAGACGAGACCCCACAGGAGCATAGCGACGAGGAGGCTCGGCACTCGTCCGCGGAAAGCGAAGTGTATTCAGACTGCGGGGGAAATAACAACAATCTATACGAAAAGATCCTTTAGAAAATATACCAAAAATTCTTATGAAATTGCTTGTCATATAATTAGTATTACCAAATTATGTGTTTGTTAACAAAAAAGTCAATGTCAATAAATTCATATTAATTTTAGTAGAGAAAGGAAAACAGTTTGGCTAAAAAACAGAAGCATGGTGAAAAATTAATGAAAGATAATGAAATGAAAAAAACTGTTGAATAATATCTCAACAGTAAATGATTATTATTTCGAAATGTTAAAAATAAGCAGGAATTTGTGATTTTGGCAATTGTGATAATTTTTCATACATTTCATGATTGCAGCGGACCATACAGATTGATTTTGTCTCGTGCTGCTGTTTGCGAAGAAGTTCTCTAAATTGGAATCGGTAGTAATATTGTGGATTTATTTCACTGTATAAAAGAAAAATAGCATCTTTATTTTCCTTTGTATACAAAGAAAAAAATTCATTCAGCATCATTGTTCCGTATCCATTGCCTTGATATTTCTCGTCAATGACAATGGATCCAAGACCATAGATCGGTGCTGTTTGATCGGAAAATTGTATGGTTTTTGATAATACGATCATGGAACCAATTATGTAATTAGTTTCGTCTACATAGACATAACGAGTACCATACGCATCTTCTTTTTTATTGTCATTTACATATTGTTCATACGTTCTTCCTTTTGGCCATTCTTTGTAGCCCATTTGAAAAACAGTATGATATTCATCAGGTTGAATTTTTCGTAATAGCATTGTTGACCACCTTTCACTATCATTACATTTTATCATAGTCTTATTATGCTGATCGTTCCAGAATAGTTTCCGGCCTTTTATTAGATACCATATTTCGCTAATTATAATTGAATGGAAGCACTTATTAGATAAAGGCTGTTTTCTCAAAGTTTGTTGTTTTTTACATAATACATTTTAAAAAGCGTTTCTTAGCAGCCTGCATACACGTAGACTCCTGTGGGAATGCGAGAAAGACGAGACCCCGCAGGAGCGTATGCGACGAGGAGGCTCGACGCTCGTCCACGGAAAGCGAAGTGTATGCAGGCTGCGCGTTTAAAAGCAACAATCTATACGAAAACAGCCTAGATAAAAAAATCGGCAAAAGTTTCCGCCTATTTTTTATAATTGTTGGAATAAAATGCAATTTATTAATAGTGAAAATTATTTTCGCAATAGTAGGACATTTTCATTATCATTTTTTCCTTTTTATTGTATAATAGTAAAAATACTTTAATCGGACCGATATAAGTGTATAAAATGTCAATAAATAATTATATTATGCTAATGGTTTTGTTAGTGAATGATGTTTTATAACAGTTACGTTTGTGTTCTAAAACATTATTTTTTACAAATTGATTAAACCTATAAGCGATATAAAGGAGACACCTGTTGAGGGTGTTTTTTTATAAACAAGATGTATAAGTTTTCTAAAGTTTGACGGGTGTCTAGCGCAAGCAGCCAGCCCCTGTGAAAGATAACCTCTTGTCTCTAAAAGTAAAGAGCACTTTTTGAGCCAAGAGAACATTTTTCTTCGGGGCTGATCAAGGCGCTTGTGCTTTTCATATAAACAACAAGGGAGTGTCGGAGATGAGAGATGTAAAACTAACTGATATTTTTAACCATCATATTGCACAAAAATACATTACGAGATCAGGATTGGCTCATGCTCTGGCAGTTGCCTATCATGCATTTGAATTAGCAAAAGAAAATGATCTTGATGTGGATATTGCAGCAAAGGCCGGATTTCTTCATGATATGGGTCATTATACTTGGTACAAAGACGGAAAATGGGATTATCAACTATATAAACAAAATGATATTCATCCGATTAAAGGTGCGGAAAGGGCGCATAAGCTGTTAATCCGTCTTGGAGAGAATCCAATTAAAGCAAAGGAAATTGCACTTGCTGTATTATTTCATACAGACAGCTTTATTCCTGGTGGTAGTGTGATACTTACACCGCTTCAACAAATTGTAAAGATTGCTGATGAAAAAGATGAGGAGCCAGGCGGCCACCACCATTATCGAAGTATTACAAAAGAAAGAGCTTTAAAAAGCCTCGAGCATTTAGATAAAAGAATTGAGGAAGTGTTGGAGTTAATGGAAAGAAGATAGGGAAATGAAAATTGAATAAAGATTCAGAATACCAACAGCCAAAATGGGACAGAAACAATTCATTCCATCCCTCCTCACAACAAGTAATGATCTCATGTTATAATATTAGATAGAAAATAAGCGAGTAGAAGGTTATAACATGATCAAAACATCAACTTATATTAAAGAGTGGCAGCAAGCGCTGCAATCTGAAATAAATTACTTGAAAAAATTCTCTCAAACGAAAATAGCACTTTATAATGGGAAATTTTTAAATACAGAAGAAGAGTATACGTATTATTTTGAAACAAGTTCGTATACGAAAATTCCAATTGGCTCTACTATCGTATTAGAATGGGGAACAGTTAAAATAAATGGGCGCATTTTATCGTCTGATGGAAAGAGTCTCCTTGTAGTCTTAGAAAAATCAATAGGGGATAGTGTATCAGAAGCCTATTTATTTCATGATCCATGGGAGTTGTTAGAACAACTAATGATCCGTTTCGATTCTATTAAAGAAAATAAGCGGAAAAGAAGAAGAATCTATTGTTTAATGAATCCAACAATGGATCCAAAACATCCTGTCGAAGGAATCAAAAACCATGTACATGAATTAGCATTAAGATGCAAGTATAATCCTGTTACGTTTGTTTGGGGACCACCAGGAACAGGGAAAACGTATACATTAGCGAGAGTAGCTTTACAGCGATATTGGAAAGGTAAACGCATCTTGATTTTGTCCCATAGCAATCAAGCAGTAGACGTGCTTATAAAAGAAATAACGTCTACTTCAAAGAATAAAGGTCGTTTTAAATTAGGTGACATTCTACGATATGGCTCCAATACATCAGATGGATTATTAGGAGACGAACAAGTGACAACAAGTACGTTGCTTGTAGAAAAAGAACGTCATTTATCTGTAGAGAAAAACCAGTTAACTGAAGAAAAAAAACAGCTGAAAATGGTTCTTGCAAACTCTTTCAGCAACCGCGATTCGTCAAGTTTATTGAAATTAGAGGAAAAACTCGCTTTGGTTTTAGAAAAAATAAGAAAAAGAGAAGTACAGTTTGTTAAAAAAGCGATGATTATTGGAACGACATTAGCGAAAGCAGCAACGGATCCAACCATTTATGAAGAAGAATTTGATTTAGTATTAGTGGATGAAGCAAGTATGGCATATGTACCGCAGGCTGCGTTTGCAGCGACGCTTGGAAAGAGGATCATTATTTGTGGAGACTTTAAGCAGCTGCCACCAATTGCAGCTGGAAGAAATGAGTTAGTGGATAAATGGTTAAAAGAAGATATTTTTTCTGCAGCAAATGTTGCAGAAAGTGTGTCCTCCAATCAATTACACGCACACTTACTACTATTAAATGAACAAAGAAGAATGCATCCTCATATTTCTTCCTTTACGAATCAATATATTTACCATTCGCTTGTTGGCGACCATCGAACGGTTTTACAGAAAAGAGAACAAATTGCGGATAAACAACCGTTTAAAAATATAGCGAATATTCTCTTAGACACAAGTCATTATGGTGCATATGGAACGATTGAAAAGGGATCTAATTCCAGGTGGAATGTAATGCATTTAGTATTGTCGCTGCAAGTCATCTATGAGGGATTAATGGATGGAGCAGCAAGCATTGGTTATGTAACACCTTACCGGGCACAGGCAGAACTGATGAGCGGGTTAATAGAAGAGTTTTTTCCAAAGGAGCTTGCGGCAGGAATCGTAGCAGCAGCAACAGTCCACCGTTTTCAAGGCAGTGAAAAAGATATCATAGTCTTCGATACGGTCGATAGCACTTCACATGAAAGACCGGGAATGCTGTTAGTCGGAAAAGATAGCGAACGATTAATTAATGTAGCCATCACCCGGACAAAAGGAAAGTTTATTCATATAAGTCATTGCAATTTTTTAAAAAGAAAAGTAGGATACCGAAAAACGATTAGACAGCTAATCGAACACCAAGAAAAACATTACACGAAAGTAACACCAAAACAAATAGGAACATGGGTTAACAAACAATCACCTTCCTTGTTATGGATGCATGCAAAACAATTAGACAAGGTTTTTGCTGATATTAAATCAGCTAAACATTCCATCACCATTGCATTACCGCAAAATACGTCTTTGCCGTTTGAGTGGATCGAGCAATTAGAAAAAACAAAAAAGACGGTTGTAGTGACGTATTTTGGACCATCTCTGCAATTGGAACGCCCTTATGACCGAAAGCAATGGAATGACATCCCTTTTCCGATAATTATTATTGATGAACAAATTATATGGTTAGGACATCCTTTGGAGAGTGTGATAGGGAGCTTGCCACCGTCTATTGCTGTACGAATGCATTCTATTTTTTTAGCTCAATATATGTTAAAACAATTAGTTCAATAAAAATTTTTATAAAAGAAGTGAAAAAAAATAAGAATTCATGCTATGATGGTACATAGTTAATCATAGGAGGAAACAACATGAATCTAAAAGATACATTAACAGAAGTAATAACAAATGAAGCAGAATTACAAGAGATGCTAAATGTCTATGAGCAAGAAGGGTATATACCAACTACTTCAGAAGAAATGCAGCAAAAATTACTAGATCTATTAGAAGGAAATGATTTTTACGTGTATGATACACAGTTTATTGATGGAGTACATCGTTTATATATTGAATTGTAATATTCGGGCTGTGCGATAAGTTTGATTGCTGACTTATTGCACGGCTCTTTTCTTTTGGCTGTTTTCTCAAAGTTCGTTGTTTTTTTACATAAACATTTAGAAAGTGTTTCTTAGCAGCCTGCATACACGTAGACTCCTGTGGGAATGCGAGAAAGACGAGACCCCACAGGAGCGTATGCGACGAGGAGGCTCGTCGCTCGCTAAACGGACGAAGTGTATGAAGGCTGCGCATTTAAAAGCAACATTCTATACGAAAACAGCCTTTCTTTTATTTTCTTCCATTGTATCTATTATTTGTTTATTCTATGCTTTTTTAATACAATTAAATTCGGTTACATCATAATAGATAGGAGCGTTAACATTCAATGAATAAAAAAAAGAAAAGCAGCATTATTTCCTATATAAGTCTTTTCCTGCTCATGCTTGTCTTAACAGCGTGTGGAACAGACAAAGACAAAGGAAAAGAGTCAAACACAGGGTTTAAAAAGGGAGATGATTACCCCGTTGCAACGATTACAATGGACGATGGAGCAACAATTGATGTAGAGCTTAATCCTGAAATGGCTCCAAACACAGTAAATAACTTTATCTCTCTTGTAAATAAAGGATTTTACAATGGTTTAACTTTTCATCGTGTCATTCCTGATTTTATGATTCAAGGTGGCGACCCAAATGGGGATGGAACTGGGGATCCAGGGTATTCCATTAAAGGGGAATTCAGCTCAAATGGAGTGGAAAATAATTTAAAGCATGAAAGAGGAGTCATTAGTATGGCAAGATCTAATGATCCTGATTCTGCAGGTTCGCAATTTTTTATTATGGTCGAAAATGCACAGCATTTAGATGGAAAATATGCAGCCTTTGGCAAAGTAATAAAAGGAATGGATGTTGTCGATAAAATAGTTCAAGTGGATCGTGATGCAAGCGATAAACCCAAAGTTGATGTGGTTATAAAAAAAGTAACTGTTGATACAAAAGGGGTAAAATATCCAGCACCAGAGACGATCGAATAACGAAAAAAACAAGAATGAAACATTTTCTTTCTTGTTTAAATCATGGTATGATAAAAGCTGATTTTTAATATAAGAGGAGTGTTCATAATGGCAAAAAAAGGATACATATTAATGCAAAATGGCGAAAAAATTGAATTTGAATTATATCCAAACGAAGCACCTGGAACAGTTGCAAACTTTGAAAAGTTGATCAAAGAAGGGTTTTATGATGGATTAACTTTCCATCGTGTTATTCCTGGGTTTGTAAGCCAAGGTGGATGTCCAAATGGAACTGGTGCAGGGGGACCTGGATATACGATTAAATGTGAAACAGAAGGAAATCCTCATAAGCACGTAGAAGGAGTACTTTCTATGGCGCATGCAGGAAGAGATACAGGCGGCAGTCAATTCTTTATCGTTCATGACCCACAACCGCATTTAAATGGTGTTCATACAGTGTTTGGCAAAGTAACATCAAACATCGCTGCAGTAAAAGCAATGAGAAATGGCGATGTAATGGAAAAAGTAGAAATTACTGAGTAAGCAAAAGCGGCAGAATGGCTGAAAATAGCTGTTCTGTTTTTTTTATCAAAAATAAAATTTTACGCATCCAAAATAAAGAGAAAATTTTAAAAAAAAGAAAGTAAAAAGGAATTAATGTGAATTATGCTTAGAAAAACTATTTTGTCTTTCTAAAAATTGTTCTAATTCTACTTTTTCTGTTTTTGTGAATGCATCCAGCTTTTTTTGTAATAGTTCTTTGGCAAATTCATAAAGTTCCATATCCATTGCATTATATTTTTCAATTAAATCTATTGTAGTTTGAGAAAGATCTTCTTTTTTTAATCGTTTTTTCGTAATGTTCATTTTTTGATAATGAACATTTTTCTACTTATACTGTTTCTGCAATAAAAATAAGGATTCATCAAACATTTCCGTAATGCCAACGACATCAAATGACTTTAATCTTTCCTTTGCAACCGTAATATTCGGGTTTACAGGAAATCCGCACAAGAGAATCGTTTGATTGATGCTAATCATCTTCAAAACTATAGGAAAAAGGTGCAATTTCATGAGGCTGGATGAAATAAAAGGTGAATATGATGCTATTTTTAGTTTAGGACATAATTGTTTAGCCGGTATACAATTAAGAGATCATCATTTAAGAGCATCGCTGGCCCTCTTGATTGGGTTGGCACCCCGGATTTAAGAACAGTATCAAAGCTTATCCTTAATCGTTTTTATGGATTTTTAGATAAACAAAACTTACTAGGACTAAATTATATAGAAGAAACTGAAATGCTAGTCTTCGATAAAGTAAACAAAATCAGTTTTAATCATGATTTTAAACCAGATAAAAATACACTCGAAAATTTAGAAGATTTACCGCAAATAAAAGAAAAATATAATAGAAGGATTGAAAGATTTCTAGAAAAGACGGAAAATTGTAAACGCATACTTTTCATTAGAACAGAAGGAAAAATGGATGAAGTCAGTGAACTTCAACAAGTTTTAAAACAGGTCGTTAAAAATGATTTTCATATTCTAATAATTAATCATACTGCTGTCGACCATATGGCAGAACAAGTTTGGACAATCGAAAATGTATGTGCTATTGAGCTTCCAAATGTAGAGATATGGAAGGGGAATAATCAGTACTGGAAAGAATTATTTGAGGATATTTCCATTCGACCTTAACTGTTTTAAGGATCAAGCGATAAAAAGGAGTGAAAAAATGGCTTTAGCAGATATGAAAGGAAAATATAATGCGATATTTAGTTTAGGTGATTTATGCTTAGCAAGTATACAGTTGCGTAAATTTAAATTAAGACCGTTCGCTGGTCCTCTTGATTGGATGTCATCTCCATCTTTATCAAGTGTAAATCGTTTATTGCAAAATCGTTTTCATGGATTTATGGACTTAGCTAATTTATTGCCGACAGGTTATTCTACTGGTATTGATACACCGGAGACATTTCTAGTTGTACATGATCAATCATATGGGATTGTATCCAGCCACGATTTTAAAGCTGACAGAAACACTCTTACTAATTTAGCAACATACCCAGAAGTGAGAGAGAAATTGGATAGAAGAATTCAAAGAATGTTAACGATGATGGAAAAGGGTAAAAGAATACTATTCGTGAGAACAGAAGCTACCTTTTCAGAAACACTGCAATTGGAAGGAGTTTTATCAAAATTAGTGAAAAAAGACTTTCATATTCTTATTATTAATCATACAAAGGGCAATACGATGACAGAAAAACACTGGCCTTTAAACCGAGTCACTGTCGTTGAATTACCCGAGTACGAAAAATGGACAAACAATGATCATTATTGGAAAGAAATTTTAGATAATGTGACGATAAGATAATGTGAACTTCCCATCAGCAGCGGATTCTTCATCCCTGCTGATGGGAAGTTAATCATAGTATAATACATAATGAAGTTTATCTATTATCATGATTTTTGAGGAGAATGAACATGATGTTTAACGGAAAAGTTATTATCGTAACAGGAGCAAGTAATGGGATAGGCCGCAGTATTGCTGCAAGCTATTTAAAAGAAGGGGCAAAGGTTGTTTTAGCTGATGTAGATGAAGAGGCTGCCATGACTTTTATCAACACATTGCCGAATTCAGAACAATCATTATTTATAAAAACAGATGTACGACAAGAAAAAGAAGTAATTGACTTAGTGAATAAAACAATCGAAAAGTTTGGCAAACTGAATATATTAGTGAACAATGCAGGAAAAGCATTGTTTAAATCTGTTTATGACGTATCGTTAGAAGAGTGGGACGATATAATTAATACAAATTTAAGAAGTGTATTCTTGTGTTCGCGTGAAGCTGCAAAAGTAATGAGAAAAAATACAGACGGGGGAGCCATAATCAATATGTCCTCTACTAGAGCGTATATGTCGGAAGCAAATACGGAAAGCTACAGTGCAAGTAAAGGTGGAATAATGGCTATTACACATGCATTGGCCAACAGTTTAGCACATGATCGTATTTCAGTTAACAGCATCGCACCAGGATGGATTGAAACAAAAGATTATGAAAATCTAAGAGACAAAGATCACGAGCAGCATCTGTCAAAAAGAGTCGGCAAACCAGAAGATATAGCAAGAGCCTGTTTGTTTTTAACGAACAAGGAAAATGACTTTATAACAGGTACAAACTTAACGATAGATGGCGGAATGACAGTGAAGATGATGTATGAAGGATAGTGTATATAAGAATCTTTTCATTTAGCTAACCTGAAAAGAAGTTCCGCAGCGTGAATACACTACGCTTTCCGCGGGCGAGCGCCGAGCCGCTTCGTCGCTCCGCTCCTGCAGGGTCTCGTCTGTCTCGCTTTCCCGCAGGAGTCTTCGTGTATTCACGCTGCTCTGCGCTATAAATGTGGAGACTGCTTCTTTCCATGCGCCATAGTGGGAATTTTATTAGCATGGGGGTTTCTGTTAAACAATACAATTGATTTTAGAAGGAAATTTGCGAGCCTCCTGCGGAAAAACGGGCTTGAAAGACCCCGCTAAACGGGTACGAACGAGGAGTCTTGCCAGTTCATCCGCGGATAGCGAGTAAATTACCTGGCCATTATAAATCAACACTAAATCTCAACAGAGCTTTTAATTAAGGAAGACATTCTATTATTATCAATTACTAAGCCTCTTTATAATTCAGAGTTGCAACTAGATAAAAATTACAATTATGTTGATCAACTCATTTTTATCTATGAGGGATGATACTGTAATTAAGGCATGTAATAAATATGGAATAGTAATGGCATTTTCGAATCTGCGTTTGTTTCATCATTAATAAAATTGTACATATAGTTAACAATTAATATCATTGATTAGAGTCTGTGCTAGCTCGAAAACAATGGTTTTAATTATCGTTTAAGCTAAATTCCTTTATAACAAGCAATGAACAAGCATTATTTAATCACTCATTCACTCCTTAGAGCTGAAAAGCAACGAACAAATTTGCAGATGTTGGAAACAAGGAGTATAATATTAGTAATATTTTAACAAATACTGGAGGCATTTCTTGTGGAAATGATCAATCATGTTTTATCGACTTATGCATCTTTTTTTGATTGGGAGATGTGGAAGAAAGTACTTACAGATCCTGTTTCATGGGGGCTAATTGGTTCTCTTGTTATTTTGGAGGGGCTGCTGTCTGCAGATAATGCATTGGTGCTTGCCATAATGGTCAAGCATTTACCACGAGATCAACAAAAAAAAGCATTAACATACGGACTTTTTGGCGCTTACTTTTTTCGGTTTCTTTTTATCGGAATTGGCGTATTTTTAATTAAATTCATGTGGATAAAAGTATTAGGTGCTGCTTATTTAGCATGGATTGTTATTAAACATTTCTGGAAAGGGGACGAAGAGGAAGAGGCTTCTGGAATCAAAAAAAACAGTTGGTCTGTTCGGATGTTTGGCATCTTTTGGGCAACGGTTATCTCTGTTGAATTAATGGATTTGGCATTTTCTGTTGACAGCATTTTAGCATCATTTGCTGTGTCGGAGGAAGTATGGATCCTGTTATTAGGCGGTATGTTTGGGATATTGATGATGAGAACGGTAGCTAAATTATTTTTGCTATTAATCGATCGAGTTCCTGAGTTGGAAACGACTGCATTTGTTTTAATCGGTATTATCTCCTTAAAAATGTTTGCAAGTGTTTTCGGATTTGAATTACATCATTATGTATTTTTCGCTATTTTACTTCTGGCGTTTATTATTACGTTTATTATTCATTTTACGAATAAACCTAAAAATATTCCGAGAGATTTTGTTTCAACAAAAAAATAATCTTAACAAGCATGATGATGCCTGTTTCTTTTTGGGACAGGCTTTTTATTTTGTGTACTTATTTGCATAAGAAGAAGCAACAAATGAGTCTGGTTTTATCTTTGGTTCAATGCCAATCGATTCAATTCTAGCGACCATTTCATTTACGAACTCTCTCGTTTTATTGCGAACTCCTGATCCAATATCAATATGTCCTTCCATCGTAAATGTCGCTCCTTGATAAATATATGGCAGCACAATATTAATTAATTCTGTTTTTTTCTCTTCAGTAAATAAATAAACCACCTCTTCCGTTAACGATGTTTCATAAGAAATTTTTTCATGCAAACGTAATATTTTTCTTGGTACAATCATTTTCCGAATACAAGCCCAAGCCCCTTTTCCTTTGTTTTGAATCACTATCCCAGTAATAAAGGTTGTATATTTAGGATGTACTTGAGAATCTGTTCCGATCATTAACTTATAATGGCCAATCGGATTTCTTTCCATAAAGGCAATAATTCGTTGAAAAACAATATCAAATGACATGTCTCTTTCTTGTAGGTTTTGAAAAGTAATTGGAAAACTCTCATTCATATTCACCGAACAATTCCTCCTTAAAAAAGATAGGACCATCATTACTCGAAATCATTTTATTTCTTTAAAAGATAAAAAGCATAAAATTTTTGAAGTTGGATGGATGTCTGGCTTCAGGCTGAACAAGCCGCTTGCATTTTTCCTTAATACTATTGTATGGCTTACGCAGCAATTTTATCACATTCTTATCCAATAAAGCTTGTATTATTGTATGGTGATAAAAGGAAGAGTGTGCATGAAATATCGAACTGACGTTTAAAACTATCTAAAATAAACAGAGAATGGATGATAAAAAAGAAAAAAATTATTTCACTTGTTTCATTGAATGAATTATGTTACATTCAACCTAAAGATTGGAAGGAGGGAGAAAATGGAGGGATGAAAGCACTCCGATATGGAAATAGAGAGCTCATGAAAGATCTAAACAGATCCCTGGTTATTGATTTAATTCGTTTACAAGGAAATATTTCACGTACCGAAATTGCTAAAAAAATTGGCCTTGGATTATCAACGGTTACTTATATTATCGAAGAACTACTAAATGATAAACTTGTTTATGAAATTGGTACGGGAGACTCTAATGGAGGAAGGAAACCTGTATTATTAAATTTTAATGGCAACTATGGTGTAGTTGCTGGTCTTAAGATTGAGAAAAACGAAATAAAGATGTGTATATCTAATTTAGAAGGTACTATTTTACACAAAGATCAATTCACTTATCATCTGATTGATGAGCATCAATTATTAAGTTTGTTAATTGAAAAACTTGATTTTTTCATCAGACAAAATGTATGCGCTTCCAAATTAGTAGGTATAGGAATAGCAGCTCCAGGATTAATAGATCGAGACAACATTGAAATTGTATATTCTCCTATTTTGCAAATAAATCATATCGATTTGAAACCAGTAAGAGAGCATTTTGGTGTACCAGTTTTAATTGATAATGACGCAAATGTATTTGCGCTCGCTGAAAAGTGGATAGGGATCGGAAGAGAATTTAATAATTTTATTGGTATAACCGTTGGTACAGGTGTTGGGGCAGGTATTGTCATAGATAATAGGTTGTTTAGAGGAGCATTTGGGGGAGCTGGTGAGTTAGGACATATTATCATTCATCCAGATGGACAGCTATGTTATTGTGGTCAACGAGGTTGTCTGGAAATGTATACATCTGATGCATTTCTCATAAGTGAAGTAAACGAAGTGAACATAAATAATATTCCAACTCTATTAAAATCGCTAACTCCGATTAAACCAGAAAAAATCAGATTGGTTGCACAAATGGGGGATAGATACGCACAAGAAATCTTAGTAAAGCAAGGACAAAATCTCGCTTTAGGAATTAAAAATATGATCCATTTGTTTAATCCGGAAGCCATTATACTAGGTGAAGGAGGCTTAAGGGGAGGTGAAATTCTGAAAAAAAGTATTGAAAAGGAGTTGGCCGTTCATTTTTTTAATCAACATCCAAATAAACTACAGTTTCATATTTCCCAGCTTGGAGAAGATGTGTGGTTAATTGGCGCATGTGCATTACTAATTTGTCATTTATTTGAATTTTCAATTTATAAATAGAAAAAAATTTTTTCGGCTTTATTCATTTCTTTAGTTGGGAACATTACATTTAATTCTCTAGATAGCTATTTTTTATAATATGTATACATGCAATGAAGGAATATCCTAAATGATTGGGAGGATGTGACATGCAGAAATATAGGAGTAGTTTTTCACTAAAAATATTCATCATGTCAACAATTTTCATTTTGTTTTTTTCTACAATTATCTTTCATTCAACTTATGCAAGAGATAGTCAGTTTACTAGACAAGGTGCAGGGCCAATGTATTGGATTACGTATGAGCATCAATTTACAAAAGATGTTTTTATGCCGGAGCATCGCTTAAAAGAGAATATTGACTGGATGTCCAAAAACTTTAAAGCTTATGGCTACGATATGATTAGTACGGATGGATGGATTGAAGGATCAACGCTATTAAATGAAAACGGTTACGTCGTTTCACATAATGATCGATGGATGAGTGATCCAATCTATATGGATGGACGTGATAAACCGTATATTAAGCCAGGGAAACTATTTAATGGTGACTTTGAGTATGCGACCACGGAAGGATGGGATATTAACGGGAATGCTGATTATGGTGTAGATAAATCAGGCGCACGCAATAACTTTAAGTTTTACTTTTATAAAAATACGGCTTTTAATGCTTCTGCGCATCAATCAGTGACAGGACTTGACGGAGAAAAAACGTATCGAATTTCCGCATGGGCAACTTTAGCTGATTTCAGCGGATCAAATCAGTTTACCGATGAATCAATCGGAAGCTTTGCTGAAATGCGGATTAGCCAAAATGGTGAATTAATTAAAAGGGTACCTATCAAGTTAAATTCCAGTTATCAAAACTATACAGTGGATATAAAATCGATTGGAAAAGATATGAAAGTCGAATTTGTCATCGACAGCAAAAAAGGAAATGCTTCCTTGCAGCTCGATGATATCTCCTTTGAAGCAGTCGATTCAAATCAATCCCCAACGTCTGCTGATGCATGGCAAGGTTATCCAAATGAACGCTACCCAGATGGCCATACTTGGAAACATTGGGCTGATTATGTAAAAAGTAAAGGAATGAAGTTTGGAATCTATTACAATCCTCTATGGATTAGCCCGGAAGTAGTGAAACATCCGGATAAATACAAAGTCGTAGGGACAGATACTCCAGTAGCAGACCTCGTGATTAAAGAGCCTCAAGATTTAGGCAACGGCAAAACCCTGCAAGGTGATCGTTTTGATGGCGGTCAAGGGGGGGAAAGAGCTCTTTACTGGTTAAATGTTGATCATCCTGACGCAGAAAAGTTTTTAAAAGGATATGTAGACTTTTTCGCGAAACAAGGCGCTTCTTATTTGCGAGTAGACTTTTTATCTTGGTATGAAAGCGGTTACGATAAGGGGCTAGGTCAAATTGGTACTGGTCATACGAGAGAACAATATCGAAAAGCACTGCAATGGATGGATGAAGCTTCGAAAGAAAATAATATTTTCCTAAGTTTGGTCATGCCAAACTTATTTAACCACGGAGAATTCGAACAAAAATATGGGGATATGATTCGTATTGATGAAGATGCTTTTCATGGAGGTTGGGATCATATCAGTGGACGAAGACAAGAGTGGACAAATAATTGGTCTCAATGGGCCAATCCATTCCAAGGGTTTACAGGTTTTGCTGATATTTCTGGACGCAGTTCTATGATCAATGACGGCGACTTCTTAAGGTTAAATACGTTTAAGGGCAGATATGCAGAAAATGAAAAGAAAACAGCGATATCTTTATTTACGATGGCAGGTTCTCCAATTACGATTGCCGATCAATATGACACTATTAGCGACAACTATAAATATTATCAAAATCCTGAATTAATAGAATTAAATAAACGAGGCTTTGTTGGAAAACCTTTATTTTATTCCAATTTACACTATAAAAATAATGGAAGCCGCGACAGTGAAAGATGGGTTGGTCAGCTGCCAGATGGTTCATGGGTTGTATCCCTCTTCAACCGTAGCGATGTAAGCAAGGGACTTTCCATTGATTTCAAAAAAGATCTTGGGCTCAGTGAAGAAGCATTCGTCCGCAGCCTTTGGGAACATAAAGATCTTGGCTACCGCTCTATGTATTCTGAAATGCTCGAGCCTCATGATAGTACTGTATTAAAATTAGTTCCAAAATCAAATAAAAAAGCATTTCAAACAGAAGTCGCTTCGTATCAAGGAGGAGCCATCTTTGATAATGAACAAATGGGCTTTGATGGATTTGGCTATATAAAAGGGCTAGACAAAAACGGTTCGAAAGTGACGATTGCAATTGACATGCCTGAATCAGGACAGTTTCCTTTAGCAATAAAATATGCGAGTAAAAATGATGAAGAGAGCAACTTATCCCTTTCCGCCGAAGATGAAGAAAAAAACGTGATAGATACACCGAAAACAGTATCTTTCCCTGCTAGTAAAGACAAATGGAATACGGTGAAGGATTCTATCCAACTTAATAAAGGCGAAAATTTAGTCACCTTGGAATTTTCAAATGAAAATAAAGGATCTGTTTTACTTGACTCCCTTCAGTTTGAAGCAAGTTCCGGCAAACTCGTTAACGGAGATTTTGAATTAGGCAATGAAACAGGTTGGACTGTTAATACCTTTGGAACAACATTATGGCATGGTGTTGATAAAAACGATGCATATGAAGGATATAAACAATACTTGTATTCTCCTAATGAAGGTGGCAAAGCTTCTTCTAAGCAAACGATTGTTGGTTTAAAGAATGGAGAGTACACGGTATCATCAATGGTTAAATTAATGCCTCATTTAGATCCGAGTTTTTCAGGAGGGGTTGCAAAATTAATTATCTCTCAACCAGGCAAAGAAAAAGTAGAAGTAGACATTGATCCTAAATTAAAAGATCCGGATGGTCCTGCAAAACAAAAGTGGACTGCTGATGATTTTGAATATAGAAAAATAAATACTGATAAAATTCAAGTTACAGAAGGGCAATTAACGATCGAATACTATATGGAAGCTTCGAAAGCTGATACTTCCATGCAAATAGACAATGTGGAGCTTCAACCAGTAAACTCTAATGACCAAGAAGATGTGCAGATCAAACTATATAACAGCGAGTTTGACCAAGGGTATACAGGATGGAGCCGTACAAACATGGTGAACCAATCCATTAAATCTGAAGATGGAAAGAATTTTGCAAGAATAACGGGTTCAGAAGCTTATTTATCTGATTTATGGCAATTTGGCAATGCACCTATAGATGGGAATTACACTTTATCGGTAAACACGCGTAAATCTGGAAACTTTGAAAATGCGGTTCTTTATGTCGTATACTCTGGCGGTATAAAAGAAGTTCCAATTCCGGAAAGCGGAGATTGGAAGGAAGTAAAAGTCCCAAATATCGAGTTATTAAATGATGAAGTTGCCAAGGTTGGCATCAGAGCAGATGGCAATGCTGACAGTGTTCTTGATATCAGTCAAGTAAAAATGATGAAAAAAGATTCATCTGAATATCAAAATGTTTCATATATTGATAGCTTAAATGCAAATGCACCTTATACTGTTGCCGATGATGGGAAAAGTATCGTGTTAAATGCAAATGGCCAAGAAAAGGTAAAAATTGAATTTTTACAGAACGATACCGCTAAAGTTTGGATGGAACCAACTGGTACATTTAAGAAAAAAGCATCTTTTGTTGTGGATCAAGAAGCTGCTACGGTAGTTCCAAAAGTAAGCAATCAACAAGATTACATCTTGATCCAAACAGATAAAATGAGCGTACGTGTCTATAAGTCTCCTTTCAAAATAGCGTATTTTGATGCAGCAAATACAAAATTGTTAACAGAGCATAGTGAAGGGGAAGGTTTAGGATACGACGGGGATACTGGTATATATTCCACTATGAAACTAGATTCTGATGAGCATTTCTTTGGATTAGGAATCGATCGTGATTCACAAACCTTCGACCGTAGAGGTCATAAGGTCGTAATGAACAATGCAATGAAGGGAGGATACGGAGGAAACACGTCTGATATTTCTGGTACTTTCTTCACTAGTACGAAGGGATATGGACTTTATTTTGACAACACCTATGAAAATGCAACGTTTGATATGGGTGCTACAGACAACAAAAAGTATATGTTCCATTCATCAAATGGCGAAATGATTTACTACTTTATGTCTGGAGAAAAGGAAGCTACTCTAACTGATATTATGAAGAGCTATGCAGACCTAACGGGTACTCCGCCGATGCCACCGAAATGGGCACTAGGTTATATCCAATCCAAGTTTGGGTATAAGAGCTGGCAAGAAGTAAATAAGATTGTAGATACGTTTCGAGATAAACAAATTCCAATGGATGGAATGATTCTTGATGCGTATTGGGCAAAAGAAAACCATTACTTTGATATGACCTGGTCTGAAGCATTTGCTAATCCGAAAGAAAGCATGGAGAAATTAGCAAAAAAAGGCGTCAAAACGGTTCCGATAGTAGATCCTTACATTCAAGTAACGGCAAATAACTTTAATGAGGGAGATCGTAATGGATACTTTGTGAAAGATGCTTCTGGAAATACCATTATATATGACGCTTGGTATGGGAAAGCTGGCTTAGTCGACTTTACGAATCCAAAAGCGGTTGATTGGTTTAATGCACAAGTGAAAACATTGCATGATGCAGGTGTAAAAGGATATTGGATTGATCTAAACGAACCAGAGATTGCAACAGATTCCTTAAGGCATCAATTTTATAAGGGAAGTGCAGCTGAGATTCGAAATGTGTATGCACTAAATGAAGCAAAATCCTTCTATAACGGTCATAGAAGCTACAGTGATAATCGTTTATGGAGCTTAGCAAGATCCGGATTTTCCGGCATCCAAGAATACGGCACAACAGTATGGAGCGGCGATGTGGATGCAAGCTGGGAGTCTTTTAGACATAATTTGCAATTAGGCTTGAGCTCATCCATGTCTGGAATACCTTATTTTACTACTGATATTGGTGGATTTTATGGCAAACCATCCGCTGAATTATATACCCGTTGGATGCAGGCTGGATCCTTTATGCCAATCTTTCGTGCACATAATTGTGAATGTGGAGATCCAACAAATACTAGAGAACCTTGGGCGTTTGGAGAAAAAACAGAAAGCATTGTAAAGCAAGCGATTGAACAGCGCTACAAACTGCTGCCTTACATTTATTCTGCTGCAAAAGAAACTTCAGAAGGAAATGTATCACTGATGAGACCTCTTGTAATGGATTATGCAAAAGATTCAAATGTATACGGAATTGAAGATCAATGGATGTTTGGTCCTAATATGCTTGTAGCTCCAATGTCATTAGAAGGGGTTGTGAAGAGAAATATTTATCTTCCAGAAGGAACATGGTTTGATTGGAGCAGCCAAAAAAACTATACGGGCGGACAAAACATAGAGTATGAAGCGGATTTGTCTAAAGTTCCGGTATTTGTAAAAGAAGGTGCGATTATACCACAGCGAGAGGTGCAAAACTATACTTCTGAAAGACCAGCAAATAAAATAACGCTTCATGCCTATCCAAAACAAAATGGTGAAGCAACAAGCTTTACGTTATATGAAGATGACGGCCAAACGTACCAATATGAAAATGGTCAATCTACTGAAACAAAGCTTTCAGTTCAATCAAATACGAGAGAGACTTCCCTTGAAATTGCACCAATGAAGGGTAGCTTTGACGGACGAATAGAAAAAAGAACATGGACTTCAGAAATAAAAGTCGATGTGAATAACCCTAAGGCAATTAAATCTGTAAAACGAAATGGAAAAAAATTAAAGTTAGTAAATTCGAAAGAAGCAGTAGAGGCAGAAAACGATGTTTGGTATTACGATGCGCAAACAAAGATGGTAATCGTAAAGACAGCAGAAGTTACTACTTCTCAAGAACAAGTAATAACCATTAATAAAGGGAAAGTAAACTGACTGATGTATGTATAAAAAAGGTAATGGGGTAGGATTTGTTTTTCTCCTTATTACCTTTTTCTTTTTACCTGGGAAAGGTACATCTCTTCATCTGACGGAATGCGAGTACAAGTTGGTGTTTCATCGTTGCACGCCGAAGCAAATCCCCATTACGGCACAGGGAAAGGGGCAACCATTTACAGGTTTACAAGTGATCAATTTTCGTCTTTTTATACGAAAGTTATTAATACAAATGCGAGAGATGCCGTCCATGTCATCGATGGATTACTTCATCATGAAACAGAATTAAATATTGAAGAGCACTATACTGATACAGCTGGTTATACCGATCAAGTTTTTGGTTTAAGTCATTTGTTAGGATTTCGTTTTGCACCAAGGCTTCGTGATCTAGCCGATGCCAAACTATATACCATTCAAAAACCAAGTGATTTTCCTAACCTAGAAAAATTACTTCGTGGACGGATTAACATGAAGGTTATTCAAGAAAACTTTGATGATGTACTCCGTTTAGCCCATTCTATTCGAGAAGGAAAAGTGTCCGGTTCACTTATTATGGGGAAATTAGGATCATATGCAAGGCAAAACAAGTTAGCTACTGCATTGCGAGAAATGAGAAGAATTGAAAAAACTATTTTTATCTTGGATTACATATCTAATGAAGGGGTACCGTCAGGAAAATGCGGATTTACAACGCTAAGCCCATTTTCAAGCCGATTCCCCCATTTTTAACAACGTTAAGAAAGTTTCAATGGTCTTAAAGAATCTAACGAGACCATTTTTTCTGAATTAAAATGGTATTCTCCAAGTAAATTAATATGTTCCCAACCTAGAGGTGACATATGGTGCAATAATTCTTCATTAAAACTATCTGACCGTTTTTGATATTCAACTGCTTTTGTTAGATGTAAGGTATTCCAAATACTGATGGCATTGATAATTATGTTTAAAGCACTGGCTCTTTGCAATTGATGCTGTATGGTTCGTTCCCTAAGCTCTCCTTGTTTTCCAAAGAAAATAGCTCTTGCCAGTCCATTCATGGCTTCTCCTTTATTCAATCCTCTTTGTATTTTTCTTCTTAGAGATTCATCTGAAATGTAATTAAGAATAAAGATCGTTTTTTCTATTCGCCCCATTTCACGTAAGGCTGTAGCTAAGCTGTTTTGTCTTGAATAAGAACCTAATTTCCCCATAATAAGGGATGCTGAGACTGTTCCTTCTCTTATTGAATGGGCTAACCGCAAAACATCTTCATAATTTTCTTCAATGACCTTTGTATTTATTTGTCCACGTAAAATAGCTTCTAGTTTTGGATACTCACTTGCTTTATCTATTGTAAATAATTTTGAGTCCGATAGATCTCTTATCCTTGGAGCAAATTTAAATCCTAATAAATGAGTTAATCCGAAAATTTGGTCTGTGTAACCAGCTGTGTCTGTATAATGTTCCTCAATGTTTAGATCTGTCTCATGGTGTAATAAACCATCCAAAACATGAATTGCATCCCTTGAATTAGTATGAATAATTTTTGTGTAGTAAGAAGAGAATTGATCACTCGTAAATCGATAGATGGTGGCTCCTTTTCCAGTTCCGTAATGTGGGTTTGCATCTGCATGTAGTGATGAAACACCTAGCTGCATTCTCATTCCGTCTGACGAAGAAGTTGTACCGTCTCCCCAATAGGAAGACAATTGTAATTTGTGATGAAAATTTACTAATACGGCTTGGGCTTTATTCATTGCGTCTTCATACATGCGCCATTGAGATACATTGGCTAATTGCTTATATGTAAGTCGGGGTGTTGCTTCTGCCATCTTACTCAATCCAATATTTAGTCCCATTCCTAAAAGAGCAGCCATAATAATAATCGTTTCTTCTTTATCCGGTTTTCGATTATTGGAAGCATGAGTAAATTGCTCATGAAATCCTGTTATATAAGCAATATCCATCAGTAAATCAGTTAATTTTATTCTTGGTAGCATCTGATACAGGCTTGCACTAAATTTTTTTGCCTCTTCTGGAACATCTTTTTCTAAGCGTGCAAGAGACAGCTTTCCTTTTTCAAGAGAAACTCCATCCAACTTGTTGGAATTGGCAGCTAACCACTTTAACCTTTCATTAAGGCTGCTTGTTCTCTCCGTTATATAATCTTCGAATGATAAACTAACTGATAATCTCGTATTCTCCTTCGCTTGATTCCATGTATCTTCAGAAAACAAATATTCCTCAAAATCTCTATATTGTCTGCTGCCAACAATGGAAACATCTCCCGCCCGAACATGCTCCCGAAGTTCTGTTAAAACAGCCATTTCATAGTAATGACGATTAATTGTTGTACCATCATCCTCGTATAAATGCTTTTTCCATCGTTTTGAAATAAAATCCACAGGTGAGTCATCAGGCACTTTTCGCTTTCCGGATTCGGTTCATTCCTCGGATAATCTTAACAGCCTGTAAAAGTGGCTCATTTGCCTTTGTAGAATGAAATTCCAATACCCTTAATAGCGTTGGCGTATATTTTCTTAGTGAATAAAACCTTTTTTGCAATAAGTCTAAATAATCATAGTCGGCAGGACGTGCAAGCTCCTGAGCTTCTTCGACCGAAGAGACAAAAGAATTCCATTCGATAACGGATTCTAAAACCTCAAAAACGTCTAATTTTTCCTGTTTTGCCTTGATCAAAGCTTGTCCGATGTTCGTAAAGTGTATAACTTTCTCATTCAGTTTTTTACCGTTTTGTTTCTGAATTTCCTCTTGAGCCTTACGGCCTTTTGATAACAGACTAAGTATTTGTCTGTCATGAATTTCAAAAGCTTTATCCGTTAACTCCTGAGTAAGATGTAATAAATAGACGGTTAATATCGAATATCGTTTATTTTCTTGAAAATCACGGAATGCATAAGGCTCTTATCTTGAACCAAAGCGAGATAGTTGTAACAGGCGATTGCGATGCAAATGACTAATTTGTACCGTTTCTAATTCCATTCCTCGTATGTATTCGAGTCGTTCTATTACTTTTAGAAAAGTTTCGGGTGAAGGATGACCCGGTGGCTCCTTTAACCAGCCCAATATCGTTTTATTGGATTCGGATGGATGCTGTGAAGTAATGATCTCTTCAAGTTTTTCTTTTTGTTTATTTGTTAGAGATTCACTAACCGTATTAAATAGCTTCTTTTCAGCCATTGCCCTTGCCTCCCACACCATTCTTTCAAGTGTAGTGATAGCAGGCAGTATGATTTTGTCTTTTCTTAGAAAATCAATGCATTCATAAAGTAGATGAATAGCATCACCATTTTCAAAAGCTAATTGATGAAGATGCTTAAATGTCATTCGATATTCTTTTAGAGTAAAAGTTACAAAGTCGTATTCATTACGAATTTCTTTTAAATGATCCCAAAGTGTATTTTCTCTTTGGGGATAAAGACTAAGCGAAAAAGGAGTGGCACCGATTTGTTTCGATATATAATGTATGACTGAATCCGGGATACTTTTGATATGAGTGTATGGCCAACCGGGATACCGAAGAACGGCTAATTGAATGGAGAATCCTAAACGGTTTTCTTCTCTCCTTCGCTTATTTATAATTTCTAAATCCTGTTTTGATAAAGTATAGTAGGTTGCTAGTACCCACTCATCTTCAGGAATTTGCATAAGAGCCTGTCTCTGTTCTGATGTAAGCAATTCCCTACCTCTCGCAATTTTCATACAGTATCATCTCATTTCTGTAATTATTCAGTTAATTAGTTCAATTATATATCAATAGAGTTTACTCTATTGATACAAGTGTAGGAGACTGTCACTTTAGGAGTTATTTTGCATCTATTTTAAGCGTTATTTTGCACTATAAGTAAATATAAAAAAATCAATTTCTCAGCATTAAAATTGAAAAATTGGACTTTTCTCGTTACTCCGGAAAGCGCCTTTTAATTAAATATCGTCCGGGAATACCCTATTAGGCGTACCGCCAACATTACGCATTTTGTATGGTAAGAGAATTTCAACCTAAAAAAAGTCGAATTCCTGTATTCTAAGGAATCGACTTTTTTGTTTGGCTTGTTAAGCTAACCTTACCGATAGTTTAAGTAGAATCCTTCACAATCTCTTGACTCTATTCGAACAATGGAATAATATGCTTTCTAATCAATTCAATTCTATCTTTGGCACGTGGCATGAAGCGAGAAGCAATAGTAACTACCATTTCCTTTTTGGGGTTTATGAAAATTACATTTCCACCATCACCCAAAGCTGCATAGCAATCATCAACAATCCACCACAAGTAACCATATGACAACTCTCCCCATCTACTTTTTTCCTTTGTGCTGTCCTCTATCCATTTGGAAGATAGAATTTGATTACCGTTCCATACACCGCCATTTAAATATAACTGACCTATTTTTGCCATATCCCGTGGCGTTAAAGTAAGCCCCCAACCGGCGGTGTTTACACCTTTAGGGTCTATTACCCAACCAGTTACATATTTATCCTTAAGAAAAGCGAAATGTTCCTCTTTATTTTGTATAAATGCATTATTAGGAGCTTTGATTTCAAGAGGTTCAAACAAGCTCTCTGTAGCGAAATCAATCACAGATTGACCAGTTGCATTTGTAAGAACACCTGATAAAATATGTGTGCCAACGGTAGAATATTTAAACTCTTCAAAACCGCCTTTTCCCCCTAGTAAATCCAATGTAGCTTTTACCCAGTCATCACTTGTATAAATCTTTGTATATGGCTCTGACTTGTATTTATATGGTGCAGTCATTGTCATCAAATTTTTTATGGTGACATTTTGTATTGTTTTTTCGCCACGCCTAACTGTGTAATCCGGAAAAAATTCTAAAACTTTCTGTTCTGTATTTTTGATATATCCTTTATCTATTGCAATACCAATAAGAACTGATATTACACTTTTTGTTACAGATGCTATATGCAATACATCATCTTTGGTGTACCCATCAAAATATTTTTCATAAATCAAACTTTCATCTTTTCTAATAGCAATGCCTGCTATATTGGAATATTCTCTTTTTATTAAATCTTCAAAGTTATTATTATTCATTCTCACCTTTTCGTATTGACACATTGACGTCAAATATATCAATCCATTCCTTTCGTTAAATTGATTGATCAATATTGATGTAATAAAGAATAATTTATTATAAAATTATTTTCAATTCATTTTTACATATAAATAACAATGTGGAAAAATTACTTCAGATTCTCTATATTTATGCTGCCAAAAGAACTATTGGAAATTTCATGAAATTTTTATGTTCCAAAACTCGTCCTTTTCTGAACACGCCCCTTTTAGATTCATAGAAGGCGTTTTTTACCGCTTAAAATGTAACAAAACTCCGTTCATTAATCTATGTTCATTAACCATGTATTTAACATCTTATGTTACAATGAAATCAAAGGTAAAAATCAGAAAAGAGTGGTTTTGTGCTAATTGGATATGCACGTGTATCAACGGGATTACAAAATTTGGATTTACAATTGGATGCTTTAACGCAACATGGTTGTTCGAAGATTTTCCACGACAAAATGAGTGGATCAAAAAAACAACGCCCCGGTTTGGAAGAAGCGCTTAAGTATGCACGTAAAGGAGATACGCTTGTCGTTTGGCGATTAGATCGACTAGGGCGCAATATGCAAGACTTGATTCAAATTGTAAATAGCTTAAATGATCGAGGTATCGGCTTTCATAGTCTGCAAGAGAACATAACAATGGACAAAAGCAATGCGACGGGGCAATTAATGTTTCACTTGTTCGCAGCATTTGCAGAATTTGAACGTAATTTGATCGAGGAGCGCTCTGCTGCGGGACGAGCAGCTGCCAAAGCACGTGGGCGTCTAGGTGGACGCCCTGAAAAGTATGGAGCTAAAGATATTGAAATGATGAAGGATTTAATTGAAAGTGGCACACCGATTAAAGATGTTGCGGAAAAGTGGGGTGTGTCTCGCACAACGATTTATCGCTATTTGGAAAGACAGTAAATCGGAAAGGTTGATGCCTATGCAAAATGAACAACTCCCATTAACAGCTTATTCGGAAGAACAACGGCAAACAGCAGTAGAAAAGTATAAAATTATCGCACCCTATCTTATCAATGAAAAAACATTAACCACCATTACAGAAGAAACAGGTATTTCAAAGAGAACGTTGCAATACTGGATTCGGGACTATAAACAATTTGGATTAAAAGGTTTAATTCGAAAAACAAGAAGTGATAACGGCAAAATACATTTAGAACCGGAAATTGTCTCTTCGATTGAACAACTGATTTTAAAGTACAAAAGGAATTCACTAACATCTATTCATCGAATGATCTGTGAGCAATGTCAGAAAAACGGCTGGCAACAACCAAGTTATTATCAAGTGTATAAGGTATCGCAATCCCTTTCACCAGGCTTGAAGAAGTTAGCGCATGATGGCAAAAAAGCATACGATAACCAATATGATTTAGTTTATCGTAGGGAAGCGAGCTACCCCAATGAAATTTGGCAGGCCGATCATACCCCATTAGATATTATAGTTTTAAATGAAAAAGGGAAACCCGAAAGACCTTGGCTCACAATTATTTTAGATGATTACAGCCGAGCAGTCGCTGGGTATTTTTTAACCTTTGAAAACCCCTCAGCTACACATACATCATTGGTCTTACATCAAGCAATATGGAAAAAATGCAATCCAGATTGGCAAATATGCGGTATCCCAGAAACATTTTATACAGACCATGGAAGTGATTTTACGTCCAACCATTTGGAGCAAGTAGCAATTGATTTGAAAATTAATCTGGTCTTTTCTTCAATTGGTGTTCCGAGAGGGCGAGGGAAAATAGAAAGATTCTTTTTAACCGTTAATCAATTGTTTTTACAAGATTTACCCGGGTACTTGGGAAATCAGACTACTACTTCACTTCTTACCCTTAAGGAACTAAATAAAAAATTATTGAATTTCATCCTATATAATTATCACCATAGGATTCATGGGACAACCAAAAAAGAACCGATACAGTCGTGGAATAACTCTGGATTTCTTCCCAATATGCGAAAGCCTTGATTTATTACTGTTGAACGTTGCTAAACCAAGGAAGGTTCATTCTGATGGGATTCACTTTCAAGGACTTAGATATATAGACACGAATCTAGCTGCATACGTCGGTGAAACAGTCATTATTCGTTATGATCCAAGAGATATTGCGGAAATACGAGTGTTTTATCAAGATAAATACTTATGTACGGCTATCTCCCCAGAAATTTCAGATTATACAGTAGATTTAAAGGAGATCGTATCAGCACGAAATAAAGTACGGAGAAATCTAAAAAAACAATTTGATTCTGGAAAAACTGTTGCAGAGGAAATTGCCTTGTCAAAGCAAAAGGATTTTGAGAACAACACAGACAAACCAAATGCTAAAAAGTCAAAATTAAAGAGGTATTTCAATGAATAAAGGTCAAAAATTTATTGAAACAAAGGAATATAAAAGGTTTGCCGAGTTCTGTGACGATTGCATTAAATACAAGTACATAGGCATTTGTTATGGTTTACCTGGTGTCGGAAAAACGTTATCATCGAGGTATTATTCAAATTGGGGTTCCATTGAAAAACAAATAGCTTACAAATCAGCTAACAATATAGGATTAGACGCAAATGAAGAAATACTTGAAGCTAAAACAATTTTTTATACGGCTCCAGCAGTACGAGCGACTAAAATGACTGAACAGATTAATCTTATTGGAGCTAGAATGAATATGACGAGGACAATGTACAAAGTCCTCACTAAAGGAGAAGAAGAAAAGTATTCCGCTAATGATTATGATGACATTGACTTGATTATTGTTGATGAAATTGATCGTCTAAAAATGCAAAATTTAGAACAACTTAGGGATATTTATGATCGAAATGATATAGCAATGATATTAATTGGAATGCCCGGCATTGAAAAGCGATTAGCCCGGTATCCTCAACTCTACTCTAGAATTGGATTTGCTCATGAATTTGATAAACTTAGTAAAGATGAAACCCATCATATTTTAGAATATAAATGGGAAGAGTTAGGACTATCTATAAAGCTTGAAGATTTTTCTGATTATGAAGCAATAACAAGTATAATTAAGATTACTGGAGGAAACTTTAGGCTCATACAAAGACTATTTACACAAATTGAAAGAATACTTGAAATTAATAATCTTGATAAGATAACAACAGAAGTTGTTGAAGCCGCACGAGATAGTTTAGTAATCGGAATAAAGTAAAAGTAAAAAAAGTTTTTCCCGATTGTTCAGCAATCGGGCCATTTAATTGAGTAAGACATCTAAACGAAAATGGATATTAATGATAATGTTGGTATAAGAATGCGAAGGAATAAACTTAAATTAAAGTGGCAGTTTAGTTTACTGAAGAAAAAGGAATCGTTAAGGGATTTGAAGAATTAACAAATAAAGTAAATTATCGTTTGGGAGAGGGAAATGAATACACAAGGCTGTTTTACAATTATTGTAAATAAAGAGTATAAATTGTTATTAGTTAAAAGAAAAGACTACCCAATTTGGGATTTTCCAGGTGGTAGATTAGAAAACGAAGAGTCATTAGAAGAATGCGCAATCAGAGAGACGCAAGAAGAAACTGGATATAAGATTAGTATAGTAAAAAAAGTTGGGGAGTACCATCGTCCTCAATACCAGGACACGCAGCATTTATTTATAGCTAAAATTGTAGGTGGAAAAGCAATTGAGAATGGAACAGAGACTTCAAAGTTAGCTTGGTTTTATCCAAAAAAAGTGCCTTTATTTTTAATACCGAACAGGAAACTTCAAATTAAGGATTACCTAAATAATAAAACTAATATTACAAGATATTTAAAGGAACCTTATATGCTAAGGCTTTTAAGGAAATGGATTTAACTTGTTTCTACCTATATAAATCAACTAAAGAGTGTTAGGTTTCAATAAATGCGAGCCATCTTCAGCAGCCACTGAACTTCAACAATCGGTCCAGATTATGAAAGAAATAAGGAGCTAGTGGAGAAGTGATTTTATAATTTCTTCATCCGTAAAAATAGAGGTTATTTGTCACAAAATGCAGAAATGGAAAACTATGAAAAATAGATTATAAGGGTGAGAATATGCTATATGTTGATGAAATTAAAATGTATAGTCGAATAATAAAAAACGGTGGGACTGTAGAAAACCCAAAGATTGAATTAAAAAAAGAGTGGTGGGATTTTTCGCAAAATAAGGGACAAGAAGAATTTATAAAGGATGTAACAGCTATGGCTAATACACAAGGTGATGATGGGTATATAATTATAGGATTAGATGGGAAAAATGGAGACCTTTTTAATTCACCTTTTCCGCAAAGTAATTATGATGACCCTTCTAAGATAATTGGTTTAATATATAAAAAGGTTATTGAGCCAATGGATGTTGAGTTTTATGAAGAAGAAGTTGAAGGAAAGAATATTATTATTGTCCATATCCCAAAATCACAAAATAAACCACATGTAATAAAATCTTTTAATAATAGACATCATTTTATTCCTGTACGTAAAGGTACTAGTATAAATGCAGCGACTAAATATGATTTAGATTTAATGTACAGTGAAAGAGATAAAATAGTGATTCCACCGTATAGATTAGCAATTCATTTATCAAAAAATACAATTTTTACATTAATTCCAGCTGTTGGTCAAAAAGGAATTAAAACTTTAGGGTTTAATGCTCATATATTAAATACTGGTCAAAACATAAACATGGTAAAAGAAGCAAAATTAGTATTAATTGAAAATGAACGTGAATCTTATAAGTTCGAACACAATAGCTTTTTTAATACTGTAGACAATTCATGGAGACGATTAGAGTATGATGAATATATTAAGATACCTCCAAATGATATATTAAAAGTAAATATGGGTTTTATATATGAAGGAGAAGAAGAGTACTCTGAATTTAGAGAGAAGGATTTTTCAAATACAACAGGGTACCTTGAATTAACTGATGTTAGTGGAGCAAAAGTAAGATCAGATATAGTATCTTTTAGCAATCAAGCGCTGTTAAATGGGTTTATTCCGTAATCGGGCGCTTTTCCGGAGTAAAAAAAAGCCCAATTTCTTAATTTCAATGCTGAGAAATTGGGCTTTTTTATTTTTCCTTATAGTGCAAAATAACACTTAAAATAGAAGCAAAATACCTCCTAAAGTGACAAGGAGACTGATAAAATCATAGTTAAGAGCGTCTCATAAGACTTGTCTCAAAAATGAGGTGATATTTTGCGAAAAATCGGTTATATACGTGTCAGTTCAACTAGCCAGAATCCTTCAAGGCAATTTCAGCAACTGAACGAAATCGGAATGGATATTATTTTTGAAGAAAAAGTTTCCGGAGCAACAAAAGATCGTGAGCAACTTCAAAAAATGTTAGAGGATATACAAGAAGGTGACATCATTTATGTTACGGACTTAACTCGGATTACTCGTAGTACACAAGATTTATTTGAATTAATCGATAACATACGGAGTAAAAAGGCGAATTTAAAATCCTTAAAAGATACATGGCTAGATTTATCAGAAGATAATCCCTACAGCCAATTCTTAATTACGGTTATGGCGGGTGTAAACCAATTAGAACGTGATCTTATCCGTATGCGGCAGCGTGAAGGAATTGAACTGGCTAAGAAAGAAGGAAAGTTTAAAGGTCGGTTAAAGAAGTACCATAAAAATCATGCAGGAATGAATTATGCAGTAAAGCTTTATAAAGAGGGAGATATGACTGTAAATCAAATTTGTGAAATTACAAATGTGTCTAGGGCCTCATTATATAGAAAGCTATCGGAAAGGAACAGTTGATGAGTTATACCAAAAATCGGAAATATATAATAGAAAATAAATTTCATATAGAGGTGGAATTATATGCCTAAAATTGACAATATGTTAGCAATTCTATGGATGCTTCGTTCAGGTGAAAAAATTACTGCAAAACAAATTTCAGAAAAGTTAGAGATGAATATAAGGACTGTGTATCGTTATATTGATACAATTTCAACAAGTGGCGTACCTATAATTTCAGAACCAGGACATAACGGTGGATACACTTTATTGAACAATTTTATTGAGGCTCCTCTTTTTTTTGATTTTGAGGAGCAAACTTCACTATTTCACGCTGCTGTTTTTGCAGAAGAAGCCGGATATTATGGAGGTGAAGCACTAAATAGGGCCATTTCAAAACTAAGTAAATACTCAAATCAAGAGCAGGAAACAAAGATAAACCAACATTTAACTAGTCTTGAAGTAATAAGTCGATTAAGTTCACTCTCTATGGAACCTTTTTTGAAGGAGTTGGAGCAGGCCGTAGCTGACGGGTACTCAGTAAAAATTCTTTACCATAAAAGTGGCGAAAAGCAATTAAATTATAGATTGGTCGATCCGTACAGAATTATCTATTGGAATAATAAGTGGTATGTGATTGGATTTTGTCATCTTAGGAATGATATCCGTAGTTTTAGAGTAGATCGAATTGAAAGTCTAATGCTAACCGAAAATAAGTTTAACCGGCCAGAAAATTTTTCAGCACGTGACTTTTTTATAAAAAGTCTTCTTCCAACTATAGAAGATAAGGAAGGGATTATTTCTTTGGTTATTAATGGGGATAAAAGTGTATTGGCTGATATTTGCCAACATTGGTTTTTAGGACATTATTTACAAGAACGGACTTCAAATCAAGCAGTTTTTCTTCTTGAAAAAGATATGATACATACATATGTACCTTATTTACTTTTACCGTACAATAAATCTATTAAAGTTATTGAGCCAATAAGTCTTAAGAAAAGACTTATTGAAGTTCTGTCGGAATTAATAAAATTTCATCAAGTATGATAACTTCCCTGACGTTAACTGTCAGGGAAGTTATATTATAATAGCTATATCAATTGTGATTGGAGTGTTATTGGATGCAAACAAAAAAAGTTTTTCTATATGTATTTAATACAATGTCGGACTGGGAATATGGATATTTAATTGCTGAACTAAACTCAGGAAGATATTTCAAAAAAGATTTAGCACCTTTAAAAGTAATTACAGTAGGAGCTAATAAAGAAATGATTACTACTATGGGAGGACTGAGCATAAAACCAGATATTTCCCTTGATGAATGTACTCTTGAGAGTAAAGATCTTTTAATTTTACCAGGAGGGACTACTTGGAGTGAAGAAATTCATCAACCTATCTTGGAAAGAATTGGCCAAGCTTTAAAGCTTGGCACTATTGTTGCTGCAATTTGTGGTGCAACTGAGGGCCTCGCGAATATGGGATACTTAGATACTAGAAAGCATACAAGTAATAACTTAGAATATACTAAAATGGTATGTCCTAACTATAAAGGAGAAAAGTTCTATGAGTTGGGATCTGCGGTATCTGATGCGAATTTAGTTACTGCATCAGGAATAGCTCCTCTGGAATTTGCAATGGAGGTACTGAAAAAAATAGATGTATTTACACCAGATGCATTACATTCATGGTATAACCTAAATAAGACTCATAAACCTGAATACTTCTTCCAGTTAATGAATTCAATAAATAAATGAAGTAACTGAAAAGCTTAATTTCTCTATTTTGATTTGTAGAGAAGTTGGGCTTTTTAATTTGGAATTTCCTTATCGTTGTAAATCCGCATTTTCCTGACGCTACCCCATGAAGCACTTCGTAGGCGTATTCAACGGGGATTGAACAAAGGGGAAGCAATGAATGGTTTGGCAAGAGCATTATTTTTTGGAAAACGGGGTGAGTTACGGGAACGAGGGCTGCAAGACCAACTTCAACGTGCAAGTGCCTTAAATATTATAATTAACGTCATTAGCGTATGGAATACCGTATATCTAACCGAAGCAACAAATTTACTGAAGGAAAAAGGGATTTTACGAGAAGACTTACTAAAACATATTTCGCCATTAGGATGGGAACATATCAATTTTCTTGGTGAATACACCTTTGATATGAAGAAAATAGCAAGCCTACATTCGTTGCGACCTCTTATTCAATAAAATAAATGTTGATTTGAAAAGTTTGATACAATTACGTTGGGAAGCCAAATTGTGACAATTCAACAAACGGGCCAGATTGTTGCACAACTACACTCAAAAACTAAAAATATACGGGGGAAATATAGTTTGAAAAAGGCGTTATTTCTTATATTAGACGAGTATGCAGATTGGGAAGGTGCCTACTTATCATCGACATTAAATCAAAGAGAGGATTGGTCTGTTAATACTATTTCTTTAGATAGTATTGTAAGTTCAATAGGTGGCTTTAAAACTTCTGTCGATTATATCATTGGGTCTGAACCTGAAGATTTTAATTTACTAGTGATGATTGGCGGAAATTCATGGAGTAATGATAATAAGAAGCTTTTACAGTTAATCAAAACTACATTTCAAAACAATATTCCCATAGGAGCTATATGTGGTGCGGTGGACTTCTTGGCAAGAAACGGTTTTCTAAATGATCATAACCATACTGGTAACTCAGTTTATATTTGGAATGATTATGAAAATTATAATCCTACTAGCAGTTTTCTAGAGAAACAAGCAGTAAAAGATAAAAATTTGGTTACTGCAAATGGAACGGCTCCTATTGAATTTACTAATTTAATTTTGGAATTGATAGAATTTGATACCCCTGAAAATATTGAAAAAATGATGTATATGAATAGGCATGGTTTTTATAATTATTGCGAAAAATATGGGAACCCGTATTTTGGTTAATTTAATCAATCCTCCGGAACCGAGCGCTTTAATGGCATAAGGATGGATCACAGCAATGGTCAAACTTTAAATTCCAAAGCAACTATAAAAGCCGATACTTCCTTAACGTAGGGAAAATCGGCTTTCTTTATGTCGAAATTTGCTTAGCGTATGTTTTGCGCTTTTTGTTGGTAGGACCCCATATTGTACTGGGCATGTTATTTACTAACTCATAATAGAGTATTTTTTCAATTTCAGAATCCCAAAAATCTGTTTTGTTAGGATTAATAAAATTCATACTATTCACCGACTTATTAATAAATTAGAAAAATATTTATGCTTGATAATTGATAAATTAGTATAAATGACTTATACTAATTATGCTTATTATTTTAATGAAAGAAATGAGGTTATTTATGCAAGAAGTAGAGGTAAAGTTCAGTGAAGTACGTTACGTTTTAACTTTTGACAAGGAAAGGAGAAGAAAAAGTACTAGTAGTATCTGATGAAGAAAGCCTGACAGCATTTCGCTATATGCTTGAAAATTGTTTAGTAGCTCAAGATTTTAAAACTCAAGGCTGTCTAGAAAAACATAATTTAGAAAATTATTTAAAGTCAAGAATCACACCTTCTGATAAAAAGTGTCTGCTTCAATGTTTAGAAAAAATTAATTTCAGTGGTTTATTGGGAACAAAAATAAGGTTAGTAGATAAAAATATAGTTCATAAAACATCGCAGGAAAATGTTATGATTTCAGAAATTGAGTTGCCAATAAAGACAAAAATTGGTTTGTTTTCAGGTGATGTTACACATACAACTGAAATAAATTTAGACCATGTCAATCAGGAACACATTGAAGCAAGTCTATTAACTGAATTATGTAGACAAACTTCTATGGTAACAGTCTATCTAGATTTTTAGGTTCAGATGCCGAGTATCATATCATTGAAGAATTTAAAAAATATAGAGATATTGTTCAAAGAAGTAACGATATATTGATTCAAACGATCCCAGTAAAAGGAAAGAAAAATAAAGGAATAGGATTATGTCTCTTCACTGTGTATCAAAATTCTAAATTATTTTTAAGTGGTTATTTTTCAGTTATGTATTTTAAGAAAGGAATGTGACATGAATAAAAACATATTAATTATAATTGCAATGTGTTTAGGTGTCTTCTTGACCTTGCTTGATACAACGGTAATGAATATTGCATTGGCAAGTATCCAAGTAAGTTTGAACACAAATTTAACAGCTTTGAACTGGGCATTAAATGTTTATAGTCTATTATTTGCGGCTTTTGCGATTCCTTTAGGGAAGGTGGCAGGACGTATCGGGCTAAATAAGTCATTTTTGATTGGTATTGTTGTTTTTCTAATAGGTTCACTTGTTTCAGGTGCTGCAGGTAATGTTGCATTTCTAATTGGCGGGCGTCTTATGCAAGCATTCGGTGCAGCGATTGTGCTACCTTTATCAATGACGATTGCTTATTCAACAGTTGCTGTGGAAAACAGAAAACCAATTATTGCAACAGTTGCAATGACTCAGGGTCTAGCGGGAGCGCTTGGTCCCAGTATTGGAGGTGTTTTGACGCAATACTTTTCTTGGCGTTGGGTCTTTTTTGTAAATGCTCCAATCATTTTCCTCATTATTGCTTTATGTTTTTACACACTAGATTTTAAAAATGAAACTGTAAATAATGAAAAAATTGACGTCATCGGATCGCTTCTTTGTATTTCAACGTTGTTTACCTTAACACTTGCCTCAATACAGGGCAATGCTTGGCATTGGACAAGTCTGGCTATAATGAGTTTATTTGCAATTAGTTTCATCTCATTGCTCGCATTTATTTGGTATGAAAATAAAATTGATTACCCTATGATTCCAATGAAGCTCTTTAGTTATCGCCAGTTCAACGGTGCGGCTTTAACTATGGTTTTGAGTACAGTTTTCTTTGTTGGGGTGTTCATTATTTTGCCAACTTATTTTGTTAAAATTCAACATCAAACTGAATTGGCAGCTGCGTTACTTTTGACGATTATTAGCATTGTACTTTCTATTTTTTCACCGATGGCTTCTATGTTGATTTCAAAAATTGGTGCTAGACTAATTATTTTCTTAGGATTTATTTTGATGGGAATTTCTTATAGTCTTTTTGCAACGATAAGTATGACTAGCACGATACAAATTTATGTTGCTTGTGCTTTATTAGGTGCTGGATATGGACTTTTACTTGGGCCAGTTCAAGTTTTAGGGGCGAGTGATTTTAAAGGTGATCTACTGACAGCTTCGCAATCTGTTTTGTTTGTTTTGCGTCAAGTTGGTCTAGTTTTTGCTTTTGCGGTTTTTATCTCAGCTCTTAATAGCAACATTCAAGAAATTGATGTTAAATATACCCAAATTTCAGCTTTCACAAGTATATATAAAGTTGCGCTTTTCTTTGTGTTTTTAACATCAATGGTGAGTCTTCTCTTTAAAAGAAAAAAGATGGATTAAACTTTAACTATTTGGTATAATTAAAATAACTTAATTATACCAAATAGGAGAATTATCCCATGTCATATTCAATCGCATTTTCACAAGCTACAGAAATTATTCTGTATATCAGCATAAAGTCAGAGGAAGAACAATCTAAATACTTGTCAATACAGAGTATTTCAGAAAAACTAAATATGCCAATTCCAAGTGTAAAACGACTGGTCGGATTGCTAAAAAACGAAGGCCTAATTACTTCAAAAACGGGCATTTCAGGTGGTTTAATGTTAATGAAAAAAACGCAAAACATTACTTTATTTGACATTTTTAAAGCGATAGAAGGCAGTAAAGCCATGTTTAAGTTTTATCAAGGATTTGATGTCTCTAAATTTGAACACGCTCAACAAGTCGAAAAGCAACTCAATCAGGTTAGTGATTTATTAAATGAAGCTGAACAAGCGATGTTAGAGGTTTTGAAAAAGAAAACTGTATGGGAAATTATGGAGGATTAAATGAAAGCTATGATATATAGCGGAAAAGGCCATTTGTTGTTTGAATTCCGCAGTAAATGTTCGGCGTGCTTTTTTGGTCATTGTAGCTTCTCCTCTAATTGTCTTATTCGTATTCTACTTGACCTTAAAATATCTGTCCAACTAAGTGTAACCTATCCAGGTTCTTTATATAGAGCAGTCAATAGAAGAAGGCTTGAAGAAATAAAAAAATAGGGCGCGTTTTATTATTTCACCAATTTTACTTTGCGGTCTACAGCAGGAACCCTGTCACTATGCCTTTTAGATTAATTTTTTTTCTTCCTATTGTTTCTTTAGACATATTGATTAAATTTTCTATCATTTGCATCCTTTATGATTAAAAAAGCAGAATTTCTTCCATCTAGTAGAAATTCTGCTTTTTTAATCATTTCAACTTTTCTGCGTATTCCTTAACCATTTCGATTGTTACTACTTTTCGTGTCGGAGTAACTCCTAGTTTTGCCATTGTATTGATTTCTTCTGTTACTTCATTTATTTTTTGAACAGAGAAGCTTTCTCCTTTTGAACAAAGCTGTAAGGCTTCTTCAATATATTGTTCACGCAAATCATCCAATTGTTTAAAAACATTCACCCGACTATTTACTTGTTCCACATGTTTTGTAATTGCTTTATGTACACTCATGATTTACTACCCCTTTTTTATCAATCTTTCTTCATTGTAATATTGTTTTTAAAAAAATGAAAGAACATTTATTAAATTACATAACATAATTATAGTAAACTAAAATGAAACTGCTGTAACGATCCAAGCAAAATGAAGCAGCATAATGCATAAATATAAACTTAGTGGGACAAACAGGAAAATCGTCCATGTTTTTTGATGCCTAGTTAAAAAAAGCATCGAAATGCAAAATAACAAAACGGAAAGAGTAATTTTGCAAAAAAGAAACAGAAAGGGAGAAATATTCCATATACTTTCCATAAGCGGATTAGATTCTGAAATGAAATGTAAATGCAATCCAATACAAGTGAAAAGTCCATCAGCCAGATTAAATAAACTAAGCAAAATAAATAATATTTTCATACAATCAGCTCCTAGTATAAGTATAACCAAAATGGAAACTTTTTACTAATTATCGCTATTTTAATGAAGAAATGAAATAGGTACTTGCTAATGAAAGTGCAAATAATTCTATTGTAATGGATTCTACTGCATTACCGCGCATAATATCTCTTATGTGCGGTTTTTGAAGGAATATAGTATACTTAAACTAGTAAATTAATAGATAGGTGGAAGGATATAATGATAGAAAAAGAACTTTTATCGCAATGGTATGAAGAAGAATTAACGATCTTTACGACACATATGGATAATAAGGATTATAGTAGATTCACTATCGACAATTATCTTCGCGATATTTTATTCTATTTAGAATTTATTACCCGCAAAAAACAACAAAAAGTTCCTTTAGAAGAAGTGAAAAAAATTACGTTAACATTATTTATGAATGAATTAAAAACGAAACGAGCAAACAGTGCTGAATCTAGAAATAGACGGTTAACTGCGATTCGCTCCTTTTATAAATGTTTAATCGATTATGAACTCGTTGCAAAAAATCCAGCGAATGACTATGAAAGTGCCAAAGAACAAAAAGGCAAACTGCCTAGTTATCTGGAAAAGGAGGAGTTAAAATCATTTTTCGCAATGATTGAGAAAGTATCACAAAAACAGCATGTACGAAGAAATAAAGTGATGCTAGGTTTAATGGCATTTGCCGGCCTTCGTGTAACAGAAATACATACGTTAAATGTAACATCGATTCATACTCATAAAAAAGGAATACAAGTGATCGGGAAAGGCAATAAATCAAGATATATTCCACTTCCAGCAGCCTTATATGATGAGTTGCTCTATTATATTCAGGAGGATAGAATTCTACCAATGAAAGGGTATGAAGAGGCTATTTTTATTTCCAGACGAGGAAAAAGAATTTCTCGTAGAAGAATACAAGAAATAACAGAAAGAATCTGTAATGGAGTTGAGCAGGAATTTCCAGAGTTTCATTGGAAAGCGAAAGGAATCTCCAGTCATAAATTAAGGCACTCCTTTGCAACACATTTAGTCCGAGATGGAAGAGATATACGAACTGTTCAGGAATTATTAGGACATACAAATTTAAATACAACTCAAAAGTATACGCATGTTTCAGATAGCCAAAAAGAGCAAGCGATGGATATGGAAATCTCAGATTATTTATCTTGATATCACCATAATAATATTATGTAAACTAACGGTTGGATATAGGCATATTTTACTTATCTATGCATAGAAATAGAAATATAAGTGCTTAGTAAGGAAGTGTTGCGATGCCTCAGAAAAAACATAGCATCATTGTAAAAGCAGACATTCAGAAAGTATGGAATTTCGTACGATCTATCAACAACTGGGCACCACTTGTTCCTGGTTATATTCAACATCAAGTTCTGTCTGATTTAGTCTCTACATGGGAGTTTAAAACGGATTTTGGTTTTATTCAGAAACAAATTCAATTGAGGGTAGATATTCTAAAATGGGAAGAACCAAGTAAAATAACGTTTAAATTAACAGGAATAAACGATAAATTTACTGGCAGCGGCTATTTTTTGGCAAGTCCCATTTCCAAAAAGGAAACAAAAATGACAAGCTTCCTACAAATAGAAGCTGTTGGTACGTTTGCGAGTATGAAGAACAGTATGCTTGAACCAAAGTTAGATGAATTAATACAGGAATTGACGATTAGTATTTGTAAAGAGATAGAGAGTTTATAAGCTACTATAATAACATTATGTAAACTAAAAACCTAATTATCTATTATTAGGTTTTTTCATATCTTTATAAAAACAATAATAATATTATGTAAACAAAAGTAGAGGGAGTGCTGTTTTCATTTCATTCAAATATCTTGAATTCGAAATAATTTTCTAGTACAATAAACCTATTAACAAGGTTAACTTATTAAAAGGAGACTATATCCAATGACAAATTTTGAAACGATTATAAAAAACAGAAGATCTGCTAACAATTTTGTTGAAAATGTATCAATTTCCAAGCAAGAATTAAACGAAATATTTGAAGAAGTGAAATTAGCGCCAAGTGCGTTTAATTTGCAGCACGCCCAATATATAGTCATTCAGGACCATGCATTAAAAGAACAATTAAGAGAGGCAGCGTATGGTCAATACAAGATTAAAACATCCTCTGCAGTTATTATTGTTTTAGGTGATAAACAAGCATATCAAAACGTGGCAAAAATTTATGAAGGCTTAAATATGTTAGGGATTTTAAATGATATCCAATATGAAGCAATGGTCCAAGAAGTCATTCAATTACATGAAAATCGCGGAATTGTTTTTCAAAGAGATGAAGCGATACGCAATGCATCTTTATCAGCGATGCTCTTTATGCTTGCAGCAAAAAATAAAGGATGGGATACTTGTCCCATGATAGGTTTTGATCAAGAAAAAGTTCGCGAATTATTAAAAATTGATGACAACCTAGAACCTGTACTTATGATTACGATCGGAAAAGAAAAGGTAGAAAGTCGAAAGCCGCGTGGTTATCGTAAACCTGTTGGTGAATTTGTTACCTTTCTGTAAGCGAGGAAAACATCATATTTCAGCAATTGGCTGTAATCCACAAGAGAATTTTGATTTTTATAGTGAAATAGCAACAGATTCCCCTGGATTTACTGTTGATTAAGAGGATTCTCATCTAGGATAAATATCAATGTTGCCCGCATGGTATGAATCACAAAGTGAAAAAATTGAAGCAAGTTTGTCTCCTCTTATAGTAAGACATAGATAAATAAATAGGGATTCATGTCAGGGTGATTGAATAACCATGTAAAAATTCTTTATGAAAAAACATAATTCTGTTAATCTATCATATAGAATGAAATAATAAACGATAGGAGTTAGCTTTTTTTCATGAAAATAGTAACATGGAATGTAAATGGAATTAGAGCATGTGTGAAAAAGGGATTTCTTGATTTTTTTCACGAAATAAATGCAGATATATTTTGTATTCAAGAATCAAAATTACAAGAAGGACAAATCTCATTAGAACTGGATGGCTATCATCAGTTTTGGAATTATGCAGAAAGAAAAGGCTATTCGGGTACGGCCGTATTTTCAAAAATAAAACCACTTTCCGTCGCTTATGGACTGGGAGATGATTTTGAAGAGCGAGAAGGAAGAGCGATTACCCTTGAATTTGACACATTTTATTTAGTAAATGTGTATACACCAAATGCAAAACGAGATTTGAGCAGACTGCCGTATCGATTGGAATGGGAAAAACAACTACAAAGCTATTTAATTTCCCTGCAGGAAAAAAAACCCGTTATTTATTGCGGCGATTTAAATGTAGCTCATCAAGAAATCGATTTAAAAAATGCAAAATCAAACATGGGGAATTCCGGCTTTACGCTAGAAGAACGAGGGGAAATGAGCACTTTGCTTGCAGCAGGTTTTATTGATTCGTTCCGTTATCTTTATCCCGAAAAAACGGATGTATATACATGGTGGTCGTATATGGCAAAAGTAAGAGAAAGAAATATCGGTTGGAGAATTGATTATTTTATTTTATCGGAAAGTTTAAAAGATAAGCTGATCGATGTAGAAAGTCATTGTCATATCATGGGCAGCGATCACTGTCCAGTCTCTTTGACTATTAACATATAGTTTGAAAGAAGGGGACGATTGATACACTTTTAAAAATGGATATAGTGTAGATTGGAATCTAATTGAAGCGAAAAACAATTTCACCGATAAAGTGATAGCGTCTTGAAAAATGTGACTCTACGATAAAAAGCACATTTTCAAGACGCTTTTCTAAAGTCCTTAGAAATAAACTTACAAGTAAAATTTTAAAAAGACGGGTGGGTTTTCTCAAAGTTTGTTGTTTTTTAAGTAAAAAAATGGGAGAAGAAGTACTCAACAGCAATCTATTGAAGTAGACTCTCCACTTGATTTTTCCGAAATTTCAGTGAAAAGAGTTCGATTTTTTCGTATAATGAATATATCGAATTTACCATTGAATTCCTATAAAAAATTGGCCGCATGTAATCGAAATTATGATTGTTGAAGTTGCTAACATATAGGAAAAAGTTTATTCATGAAACACCGTAAAAATTTATTAATCATGTAAAATTTCAAGGAAATTAGGAGGGGTTCATTTTGTCAAACTTAAGCACTTTAAATCATACAAATTTAGAGGAACTATATGCAAATTTTGAGAAAAAATATTCGGAATTTAAAGATAAAAAGCTATCATTAGATATGTCTAGAGGAAAGCCTAGTCCGGATCAACTAGAGCTTTCATCTGATCTTTTCACCATTTTGGATGCTGGTGAAATGGAAGCAGCTGATAAAATAGATATTCGCAACTATGGATCAGTGGATGGTTTAACAGAAACAAAAAATCTATTTGCTGAAATACTGCAAGTAAGTCCTCAAGAAATAATTGTTGGCGGTAATTCTAGTCTTAATTTAATGTATGATACGATATCGAGGGCATTAATAAAAGGGGTTATTGACAGTGACTTGCCATGGGTAAAATTACCTAAAGTAAAGTTTTTGTGTCCAAGTCCAGGTTATGATAGGCACTTTGCTATTTGCGAATTTTTTAATATCGAAATGATCACAATAGACATGTTAGATGATGGACCAGATATGGATAAAATTGAAGAACTAGTAAGTAAAGATGACTCGATAAAAGGGATTTGGTGTGTTCCTAAATATAGCAATCCAGAAGGTATAATATATAGTGATGAAGTGGTTAACCGACTTGCAAATATGTCTTCGAAAGCCAATGATTTTAAAATTTTCTGGGATGATGCATATACTGTTCATCATTTAACAAATGAACAGCCTCATTTAAAAAGTATCCTAAAAGCTTGTCGCGATGCAGGTCATCCTAATCGAGTTTTTATCTTTGCTTCTACATCTAAGGTGACATTACCAGGATCTGGTGTTGCAGTGATGGCAGCCAGTGAAGAAAACATTTCCTTTATTCGAGAGCAGCTTTCTGTACAAACAATTGGTCCAGATAAGATTAATCAGCTACGGCATGTTCGTTTTTTAAAGAACTTGGAACATATTACATTACATATGAAAAAACATGGTGATATCATCAAACCTAAATTCGATATCGTATTAAACGTGCTTGATTCCCAATTAAGCCAATATAAAATTGCCTCATGGAGCAAACCTAAAGGCGGTTATTTTATCAGTTTAAATACATTAGATGGTTGTGCAGCAGAAGTAGTAAAGCTTGCTTCTGAAGCTGGCGTTACATTAACGAAAGCAGGAGCGACATTTCCTTATGGAAAAGACCCTAGAGATAGAAATATTCGCATAGCTCCTACATACCCAACGACAACAGAATTAAAAACGGCAATTGAGGTATTATGTTTATGTGTACAACTAGCGAGTATTAAAAAGTTACTTCAAAATAAATAAAAGACCAGTTTGAGTAAACTGATATAACTATAGTTAGAAAATATGAAAAATTCTAAACTAGATAATCTAGATTATTTAGTTTGAGTATGGCACCGATTCAAGAAATAAGGAGTTATTATAGAAATAAAATATATTTTAGGGAAGAGGCCGTCTATGTTCAGATAGGCTTTTTTTACGATGAAAAAATGTAAACAGATTATTAAACGAAAAGAGGAAAGGGTTTATTAAGTATACAAGATACAACTATAATTCAATATATTGACATTACGGTAGATTGGATGTATTATTTGTTTGTACATACAAATAATACATGAGAAGTGATACTAATACTAAATGAGGGAAAAACTATTTAAAGATATTCAACTGTACTTGGAAAAGAAGCTTGTAATCAATTGAGTAGTCATCTTCTAGGGGCTAGCTGCAAATTGAGTTAAGGAAAAATTTTAAACACATATTTGTTTGTACAAACAATAAAAACGATAGGAGAGATTTATATGAAAACGCTAGTACTCGTTGTGCATCCAAGCATAGAATCCTCTCGAGTAAATAAAAAGTGGAAAGAAGCGGTTTTGACTGTACCAGGATTAACAGTTCATGATCTCTATGAAAAATATCGTAATCAACCCATTGATGTAGAATTAGAGCAACAACTACTACTCGCTCATGATCGTATTGTTTTTCAATTTCCGTTATACTGGTACAGCAGTCCTCCACTTTTAAAACAGTGGTTTGATGAAGTGTTTACCTTCGGTTGGGCTCATGGCCCTGGTGGAACGAAATTGAATGGGAAGGAATGGGTAATAGCCATTTCCATTGGTTCACCAGAACATTCTTATCAAGCCGGTGGATATAATTTATTTTCAGTTAGCGAACTGACAAAGCCGTTCCAAGCATCTGCTAGTTTAGTAGGCATGACTTATCTTCCTTCCTTTGTCGAATATCGTGCAAATAAAATCAGCGACCAAGAAATCGCCCAAAGTGCGATTCGATATGTAGAACATATTACAAATAAAGAATTAAACCCGAAGATTCGCCTTCGCAACTATATAAAACAACTAGAAGGTTGAACTATTCCCACTTAGCAAGCTTAAAGCGGGGATTCTTAAGTTCTAAAACTTAAGAACCCCATCGGTTAATTATACAAGATGATAGAAGTGTTCATTTGCTCCGAAATTCATAGAAAATAACAACCCCATATCCTGACTTAGACAAAGGAATCGAGTTATTTAGTGAAGTAAATATTGACGTTGTATATTTTTCATGAAGCTATCCAATATAGCGTGAAGATAACGAAATAACATTTAATCAATGTGAATATTTTTTTTACTTAACAACTTGTTATGAAGTTTTGATAAGATAAGCAGTGCAATGATAGAGCCTATTAATGTTAATGACATATCCCATTGTGAATCCCAAATGTCGCCTTGTGTTCCTAAGAAGTCTTTTGAAGCTTTATTGCCTTTTGAAATGATTGCGGCTAACCATTCTATAATTTCATATAACGCTCCAATTGAAAGTGCAAAACTTAATGTAACAGCCCATAACCATGCTCCTTTTGTTAACTGGGATTTTCGTATTAATACTTCTCTAATCACAATTGCAAATAAACCTTTTAGTAGATGTCCAAACCGATCATAGTGATTCCGTTTTAGGTCATATTGATCTTTTATCCAATTAAATAGAGGAACTTTTTCGTACGTATAATGTGCGCCGATAAACATAGTAATCGTAACAATCGCAATAATGATATAGGATAATGTAGTAAGGCGAAATTTATTATATGTAGCCATGACAAGGATCAATAGCACAATTGCTGGAAGTGCTTCCATCGTCCATATCAAGTATCCAGATGGCTGGATAACAGACCAAATAAGAACGGCTATTACTAATATTAGTAATAATAAAGAAGTTCCTCTACTTTTATCTTTTTCCAATTTTTTCACTCCATTATATTCATGTATTTTTTAATAGTAGGTTCCATCTGTATTCATTTCATGATGTTTATAAATAAAGTCTTTAATCATTTCATTAAGTTCATGTGCAGCTTTTGTAGGGATTTGATGTTTTACACCACTAATGTACTTTAATTCCTTACATGGCAATTTTTCATTTAATATTTTGGCATAATAGGAAAATATCCGATCCTTTTTACCATATACAAGTAAAACTGGCTGTTTGATTTTCTCTAGCTGATTGGTACAGTTATAATGCAAACTAAAACGGTAATACTGCTCAATATTTCTTGCATCTCCTTTTATAGCTTCTTGATACATCTTGTTAAACAACTCTTTCGTATTAGAATTGCTCCATGAAATTGCTAGCGCAAGCACTGGAAATTCTTTATTATTCGCAAGGGTTACTCCTACCGAAATTTTATCCTTTAAAATATCCCTCACTTCAGACATACCACTTATGACAATGCCTCCTAATGCCCGATCAGAAAAATGAAGCAAATATTCCAATACGATCGAACCACCAGTAGAATATCCGCATATCATTGCTTTTTTAATGTTTAAATGGTCCAAAATCGATATCATATCGTTTACAATTAGTGGATAGGTAATGGGTACTTTTGAATACTGACTCTTTCCATGGCCTCTAATATCAAAAGTAATAATTTGAAATTCTTTGGATAATTCCTCTATTTGATATGTGAAATTCATGTCAGAGAGTAAAGGAGGAGTAATAAAAATAATTGGAACTCCTTTTCCTTTCACATGATAGTACAAGCTAATACCATCTACGTCTAACATTGGCATGTAATAGATCACCTCAATAAAAATAATATCGTTTCAAAAGTCTTATCTTATTTTCCCTTTTTATTGTTTTTTTATTACTAATTGTTTTCGTAAAAAATCGGGAGGACATCTAGGTTCGAATATGTTATTGCTTCTTATCGAATATTTACTCGAAAATGCCGGAAAAATAGAAAAATCTCGAACTAGATAATTCTTTGCCTAGAACGAGATCTTTTTAATATTTTTATTGAAATAAGATTTTCATAAGTCTTTTCCATTATATAGATTTTGAGAAATCTGCATCGATACTAAAAAAACTAAACATGCAAGAATAAACGGAATCCATTCCTCAATAGAGCTAGATAGTTTGAAGTTTGTCAACTGATGTATTGGTATATTTTTCATTAAATGCGGAAGTACAAATGGCGTGATAAACACGATGAACATAGAAATATTTTTTGTTTTTATATAACCAAGCTTTATTTGAACCGGTATAAGTATGCCAAATAAGACGGTGATAATAAGTAAGCTGATACCGGTTGAAAAGATAGATAGTGTTGTTAAACCACGAGAAGCACCAAATAGTACTGCAAGTTGATACAACAAATAGCACCCTAGAAAAATAACTAAAATAAAAAGATATTTTGCTTTTACAACTCCACTGCGAGTATAGGGAGTAGTACATAGAAGTGCAGCACCTTTGTATTTTGTTTCTATCATGGAAACAGAACTAAATAAAATAAATTCGACATAAAACACCGTTATAAAAAAACTAATACTGCTTCCATTGCTTACATCGAACTTTGAATAAATGAATATAGGTGCTACGATCGAAAACACCAGCATAAATATTAGATATTTTTTGACTAAAATAAAGTCTTTTTTCACTAAATTAAATAGCATGACAACTACCTCCAATGTATGCAAGCATCACTTGTTCAATCGTTGGTCGTTCGGTAATAATATCCGGTATTTTTTTCTTTACCACATCTACTTGATTGGTTAAACCTTCAAAGCCATACAGTGTTTGTTGACTCGTTATAAATAAAGATTGGATATCATCTGTATAATACCTTTTGTCTCCTTTAACGACTCGATGTCTGTCTAATAAGTCATCTTTGCTTTCATTTAAGACAATTTTTCCATCATCAATTAAGATAAGCATATCTGCCACTTTATCTAGGTCAGTTGTTATATGGGTAGAAAAGAAAACACTTTTTCCTTCTTCCTCCATAAATTCTAACAATATCTTAGAGAGCTCTGTTCTAACTAATGGGTCAAGTCCACTTGTTGGTTCATCCATGATCAATAAATCAGCATGATGGGAAAGAGCTAAACTAAGAGCAAATTTCATGCGCATTCCTTTTGATAAAGTGGCAATTTTTTGGTCTAAACGTAATTGAAATCTTTTTATATAGCTTAAAAAAACGGTTTCATCCCAGTTTGAATAGGAAGGAGCAATTATGCTTTTCATTTCCTTTAACGTCATTTCTTCATATAAATATCCCTCATCTAGGACAACACCGATTCGATTTTTTATTTCCTTTTCGGCTTTTGTAAAGTCCTTATCATTAAATAGGATACTTCCATTATCCTTTGTATATAGTCCTAATATTGTTTTGATTGTTGTGGTTTTCCCTGAACCATTAACGCCAATAAATCCAGTAATACAGCCTTCTTTTAAAGAAAAAGATACGTTGTTTAAACAAAATCCATTAAATTGTTTGTCTAAGTTTTCCACTTGTAATATCGTATTCATTTTTCTTCCTCCTCAAAAAGTACATCCATCATTTGATATAATTCTTCTTTTGATATGCCGAAATCTTTTGCCATTTTCCATGCTTCTGCTAGTTTTTTTTCAATCATATATTTTTTGGATTCTATTAACATTTCTAGATTATCTGGTGCAATAAAAGATCCTTTGCCAGCTTTCGTAATAATAAAACCTTCTTTTTCAAGCTCCTCATATACTCTTCTTGTCGTGAGTACACTCACTTGTAAATCATTTGCTAACGAACGAATAGATGGCAGCTGTTCTCCAGTGACTAATTCTTGACGTAAGATGGCAGATTTGATTTGTTCTTTAATTTGTTGATACAAAGGCTTATCGGAAAGATTTTGAATAATAATGTTCATGAAAATTACCTCGTTTTTCAACTGTATATATATTTAATACACAGTATATACACAATGATCATTTTCTTCAACCAAATTAAGGAAGTTCATAAAAATGTCACATTTAGAAAATAGGTGATATACTGCTCGTGAACAACTACCTACAAAGTTATTGAAAAAAGAATCAAAGCATGTACGCTGCTTTCTGTGCTATTATGAACATATAATTTATAGACACTAAAGAATTTAGGGGGAGAACCAAAATGAAATGTGTATCGATTGATTTAGATGGTACATTATTAAATGATCATCATGAAATTACGGAAGCAAATAAAAAGATAATACAAAAACTTAAGGATAACGATGTACATGTTATTTTAAATACGGGCAGACAATATCCGGATGTAATCAAAGTTGCAGGTGTTTCAGAATTAGAAGTTCCGATTTTTTGCTTAAATGGAAGCATGATGTATTCTCCAACAGGAGAGTTAATATACGAAACAACGCTAACAACTGACCTATATTACGAGCTTTTAGCCGATTTACAAAAATTAGACGTCGGCCTTCTTGTTTATACGAATCAAGGTGGATTTCCAGCAACATTGCCTCAGTTAAGAGGGAAAGCATGGGATGAAATCCAAAAGATGTTTGATGCCCAAAATTATGACAGCATTCCACAAATAGAAGGCATCAAAATATATAAAATCATTGCGGTTGTTGCCGAAACGGAAATTGCGAAAATTGAGTCAGTAAAACAAACACTGCGAAACTACAAAACAATTTCGTTTTCCTCGTCTTTTCCAAATAACTGTGAAATTACTTCCAACGATGCACAAAAAGGAAAAGCAATTAGAAGATATGAAAATATCAAAAATGTAACCTTTAAGGAAATTTATTCGTTCGGGGACGGTGGAAACGATGTGACTCAGTTTGAAGTATCTACCCGCTCCTTTGCGATGGAAAATGCACCAGATGAAATTAAAAAAAGCGCAAGCGATTTAACGAAAAGCAATAATGAAGATGGAGTAGCATACGCTATTGAGCATATATTAAAATTGGTGTAAAGTATTTTGAGATAATGTACATACGTTTCTACTGTCCCTAAGTAGAAACGTTTTTTATATAAGGCTGTTTTCTAAAAGTTTGATGTTTTTGAATAAAATAATAAACGTGGCTAAAGCACTGAGCACCCTGAATACACGTAGACTCCTGCTTAGAAAAGCAAGAAAGACGAGACTTGTGCAGGAGCATAGCGACGAGGAGGCTCGGCACTCGTCCGCGGAAAGCGAAGTGTATTCAGGCTGTGGGGTAAATAACAACAATCTATACGAAAAGAGCGTTATATAATGCCAATTATTCAAGCATTTTTCTATAAAATAATTTATAATGTTTAATTGGTATAGTACATAGAATTACAATAAGATTCATAAAAGGAATTAACGTAGGGAGAATGATGAAATTTTGAAGAAAATTGTTTTTACTGGCGGAGGGACTGCGGGACATGTTACCCCAAATTTAGCCATTATAAAGGAATTAAATAAAAATGAATGGGATATCCATTACATAGGTTCAAAAAAAGGGATTGAAAAGGAACTAATTGAAAAAATCAACATCCCTTATTATTCTATTTCCAGCGGAAAGTTAAGAAGATATTTGTCTGTTGAAAATGTAAAGGATATTTTTAAAGTATTAAAAGGCTGTTATGATGCTAGAAAATTACTAAAAAAAATTAAGCCGGATGTTGTTTTTTCAAAAGGAGGATTTGTTTCTGTACCTGTAGTCATTGCGGCAAGCATGTTAAAGATTCCCGTTCTTATTCATGAAAGTGATTTGACGCCTGGTCTTGCCAATAAAATTGCGATGCGTTTTGCGTCAAAAATATTTACTTCTTTTGAAGAAACGTTAAACTATTTGCCAAAAGAAAAAAGCAGTTGTATCGGATCTCCGATTCGTAAAGATATTTTAACAGGCTCTGCTACAGCTGGAAGACACTTTTTAGACTTTACTAGCAGCAAACCTATTATTACCGTTATGGGCGGAAGTTTAGGTGCTAAAAAAATTAACAAAGCGATTCGCGAAAACTTGGACGTATTAACAAAAAAATATCAAATTGTCCATTTATGCGGGAAAGGCAATGTAGACGAAGCGTTAACAACAAATAGAGGCTATAAACAGTTAGAATATGTACATGATGAACTAGCCGATATTTTAGCAGCAACTAGTTTCGTTATCACAAGAGGCGGTTCCAACGCGATTTTCGAATTTCTTGCTTTAAAATTGCCGATGCTTATTATTCCACTAAGTAAACAACAGAGCAGGGGAGACCAAATTTTAAACGCAAAATCTTTTACGAAGAAAGGTTTTTCCTTAACGTTGGAAGAGGAAAATTTAACTTCTGTAACATTTTTAGAGACTGTGCAGCAATTGGATGAAAAACAAGCAGCCATTAAACAAGCAATGAATTCTAATGTAAAAAATGGTGGACTAACAGAAATTTTACAGGAATTAAAAAAATATTAATGAAATTGGCTTCCTTTTGGGAAGCTTTTTCTAATCGTCTAGGAAATTATAAACGAAATGGGATTGTGGATAACTTGGCGGTTGTGTCCGCATCCAGCTCCGACGTACAGGATGTACTAGTGCCGGCGTCGCCACAGGACGTGGCGTATTTAGCCGGCCAGCGCCTAGCTCTTGTGAAAAATAACCCCATGCCTCTAAAAGTAAAAAGCACTTTTTGAGTCATGTGAACATTTTTCTTCAGAGCTGTTCAAGGCGCTTGCGCTTTTGTACTTGATAATACGATTTTTCGCAGCTTTTTCTTGCTATTTTTGCTGGAAAAAGCCACAATAAGTAATGTTCAGTCGCAATTAGCGGCATTTAGAAAGTAGGGATACATTTGCAGGATTTTCAACAATTAGGAATTTCTTCTTTGTTGCAGGAAACGTTAAAAAAACATCATATTAAGAAACCAACACCGATTCAACAACAAGCAATTCCAACCATTTTAAACGGAAAAGATATTATTGCGCAAGCACAAACTGGGACAGGAAAAACATTTGCGTTTGCTTTGCCTATATTGGAAAGAATAAACAAGGAAGCGACTTATATTCAAGCATTAATTCTTAGTCCAACAAGAGAGTTAGCGATTCAAATAACAGAAGAGATAAACAAGATAAAAAGCGACGATATTGAAGTATTAGCGGCATATGGAGGACAAGACGTCGAAAAACAATTACATCGCCTTCAGCAAAGAATTTCCATTGTCGTGGCAACACCTGGAAGACTGATGGACCATCTAAAAAGAGGAACGATTGATCTTAGCCGACTAACTTGCCTTGTACTAGATGAAGCCGACCAAATGCTGCATATCGGATTTTTAGAAGAAATCGATTTTATTATAAAACAAACACCAAAAACGCGGCAAACGCTGTTATTTTCCGCCACCATTTCAAATGACATCAAACAATTAGCGAAAAAATACACCAATAATGGGACATATATTACGGTGGAAAAAAAGCAGGGGCCAGCGTTAACGGTAAAACAACAGTGTATCCATACGCCGCCTCGTATAAAGCAAGCTGCCTTAATGACGATCATTAAAAAGGAACAGCCGTTTATGGCGGTTATATTTTGCCGTACAAAACGGCGGGTAAGCAAATTATATGAAGCACTTAAAGCTTATCATTTTTCATGCAGTGAGCTGCACGGTGACCTTTCACAAGGAAAAAGAGAGCAAGTCATGAAAGAGTTTAGAGAAGGGAAATTTCAATTGCTGATTGCAACGGATGTAGCTGCACGAGGACTCGATATCGATGGGATTACCCATATTTTTAATTATGATATTCCGTTAGATGCAGAAAGCTATGTACACAGAATTGGCAGAACTGGACGAGCAGGTTCTGAAGGCATTGCTATTACTTTTTATACTTCAGAAGACAGACCTTTATTAGATACAATCGAAAAGCAATTACAAATCAAAATAGAGAAAATGCAGCTGCCAAAAAAAGAAACAGAACAGAAAAAGCAAGCAACTGCGAATAATCAATATTCTCCTACAAAACCGGTTAGAACTTCAAAAAGTCGAAAGACAACCGGTAAATCGAAGGAAAATACGTTTTCATCGGAAAACCGAACGGCAAAAAAGCAATCCTCCCCGTCCATTCGAGGGAACAGCGAGGGAAACCAAAACAGAAAAACAGAAAAGCCTTTATTAAAAGGGAGAAATAGAAAAGCAACCGGTAGTGCTATTTTCAAGCCGAAAAAATCAAAAAGAAAATAATTTTTTTCCGCATGGAGGAACAACATGTTAAAAAAACAATTTCAACGCTATATTGAAAATCAAAATAATCAAAAATATCCTTTATTTTCAGAAGAAAAGGCATATGTATTTAAACAATCATTATTAGGAGAAGCAGAGATTGCTTTAGCAGATTCTCCAGCAAGATTTCAAAATTTATATCTCGAGCTGGTGAATAAAGAAAGCGATGAAAGGATTCAAGATAACATCAATCTAGATTTTTTATCAGAGAAAATGAACTATTTTGAGCAGCATTTAGATCATTATTTGTATCTCGAAACTGATACATTTGAAATAATTGGTATAGATGGGTTAATATTTGAGGTCGATTCTGTTTTTCGAACGTACGAAGTAATATTTGGATTAAAATTGCCTAAAAAGTTGGGAGATGCCATTCGCTCTTATTTTAACGAATCCATAAAAAAAGAAGGGCTTACATATAACCTGCTATTTAATGATCAAGAAGGGTTATGGGAAGTTAATTTTCCAATTGAAGCGTTAAACACTTTTTCGAAAGACATGGAAATTAATGAAGCGCTGCAATTAGTCTATTTATTTTTATTTCAAATGGAAGATGAAATAGAAGATAAATTATCATGATCCTACCTTAGGGGCTTACACATTATGTGTGGCTTCTTTTTTTCTACAAAGGGGTCCCGCCGCATGACCATCAAGTTAAGATATCATAATACCCCCAGAACGAAAATTTTGTGCATGTTGCTTGTTTTTATCGTTTTGGGGTAACTCGTTCTTGTTAGCTTGATGGCGATGTGGTGCTACCCTATATTTAGAAAATCCAGTTGACAGTCCGACTACTACGTGTTACGATTTACCTGTAGTAGGTCACACTGGATACCAACACCACTGAATAGTGAGGTTACAAAAGTATTTTTAAGAAAATTATTTGACACCCCCTCTACTCAGTGTTACACTGTACATGTAATAAGTAATACTGAATAGCGTGATTTCCCAATAGCTATTCAGTAAAAATCCCCTTAGTACTAAGTTATACTGAATATAAGTCAGACAAAATAGGGGAGGCTATGAAATGGAAAAATTAACTGAAATGAGGCTATGAACATGGAAAATTTAACTGAAATGCTGAAGGGTTCGCTGGAAGGCTGCGTACTGGAAATCATCAGCCGTCATGAAACCTATGGCTACGAGATTACCCGCCGCTTGAACGAGCTTGGGTTTACCGAAGTTGTGGAAGGGACGGTCTACACCATCCTCGTGCGATTAGAAAAGAAAAAACTTGTGAACATAGAAAAGAAGCCGTCAGATATGGGGCCGCCCCGCAAGTTTTACTCACTTAATGAGGCTGGCCGCCAGGAACTTGAATTGTTTTGGAAAAAGTGGAATTTTGTATCATCAAAAATCAACGTCTTAAAGTCAATCTAGCTTCATAAGATGTTCCGTCCGATATTTTTGGAGTGTCTTGTTCAGCTTTATAAAAAAGGAGGAAAAATAACATGATGGAAATGTTCAAAAAAATGATTGGTGATAAAAAAGAGTACAAGATGATGATGGCACGGGTTGAAGCCCTGCCAGAGGACTACCAGTTTGTATTTAAGAAAATTCAAAACTACATGTGGAATTTCTCAGCGGGAGGCGGGATGGATATGCTGCACATACAGTATGAATTAATCGAGTTGTTCGAAGCCGGTGCGGCGGAAGGCAGACAAGTGCTGGAAATCACTGGGGACGACGTAGCGTCCTTTGCCGACGAACTAGTGGCAAACGCTAAAACCTATGTCGCCAAGTATCGTGAAGATTTGAATCAGAGTATCATGAAGCGATTGGGAAAAAAATAAATTCAATAGATAATACCGACTGAATAGCTGGTTACAAATGTGAATTGCCACCTTCGCTATTCAGTTATATTTTCAACCTTGTAATAAGTTATACAGATTATCAGTCATACTAAATAGAAGAGTATAGGCAATCTAGCTCCGCAAGACGCTCGACCGGATAATTACTCCGTGAGAGCAACCCGCTCGCTTATCAGACAAAGCTCCGTAATTTCCGGATCTCGCAAGCGGCCTTGCTGCGCTTTTTATAAGGAGGAAAAAAGTATGAGCAATGCAGCGATTTCTGTAAAAGGGTTAAAAAAATCCTTTAAAGACAAGGAAGTCTTAAAGGGGGTGGATTTTGAGGTGCGGCGTGGCGAAATTTTCGCACTGCTGGGCTCAAATGGAGCGGGCAAGACGACGACGGTCAACATCCTCTCGACGCTGATGAAGCCCGATGGCGGCGAAGTAGGTATTTGCGGCTTTGACGTCCAGCGTCAACCGGATCATGTTCGCCAGAGTATCAGCCTGACAGGGCAGTTCGCAGCTTTAGACGGCATGCTCACCGGGCGGGAAAACCTGATGATGATCGCCAAGTTGCGGGGAGTTTCCAATCCCGCTCAAGTCGCCGACAATCTGCTTGCAAGATTCAGCCTGACCGATGCGGCCAACCGCCGGGCGGATAAGTATTCCGGCGGGATGAAGCGCCGGCTTGACATCGCTATGAGTCTGATCGGGACGCCAGCAGTCATTTTTCTCGACGAACCGACGACAGGGCTTGACCCCGAAGCACGGCTTGAAGTCTGGGATACCGTCAAGGAGCTTGCCGGCGGCGGCACGACCATCTTGCTGACGACCCAGTACCTGGAGGAAGCCGAACAACTGGCGGACCGTATCGCCATCCTGCATGGCGGAAAAATCATCACGACCGGTACCCTTACCGAACTCAAAGAGATGTTCCCGCCAGCGAAAGTGGAGTACATCGAGAAGCAGCCGACATTGGAGGAAATTTTCCTCGCGATCATCGGCAAAAAGGAGGAGATGTAAATGAAAAGCAAAACAGGGGTATTACTAGGGCGTTTAATGCGCAACATCATGCGCAGCCCGGATATGATTATTACGGTGGCGATTACGCCGATTATGATGATGCTGCTGTTTGTCTACGTATTTGGCGGCGCCATAGAGACAGGCACGGACAACTACGTCAATTATTTATTGCCGGGAATCTTGCTAATGGCTATCGCATCCGGCGTCGCTTACACTTCCGTGCGGCTGTTTACGGATGTAAAGAGCGGGCTGATGGCGCGTTTCATTACCATGCCCATCAAGCGCTCGTCGGTATTGTGGGCTCACGTGTTGACCTCGCTTGTTTCCAATGCGCTTACTGTCGTGGTGGTTATCCTCGTCGCGCTCTTGATGGGCTTCTGTTCCAGCGCTGATATCCTGGATTGGCTCGCGGTAGCTGGGATACTCGGGCTGTTTACGCTTGCGCTGACATGGCTGGCGGTCATTCCCGGATTAACAGCAGGGTCTATGGAAGGGGCGACAGCCTACTCGTATCCACTGATTTTCCTGCCGTTTATCAGTTCGGCCTTTGTCCCCACCGAAACCATGCCTAAAATTGTCCGTGCGTTCGCTGAGAACCAGCCCGTGACTTCAATCGTGAATGCGATTCGTGCCCTCTTGTATGAAGGGTCTGTTGGCAACGGTATCTGGATCGCGCTTGCCTGGTGCGTCGGCATCATGGTCATCGCTTACTTCTTCGCCAGTAAAGAATTTAAACGTAAGTTAGGGTAAGTACACCATTATGGGATTAGCCATATCAATAGTCAGCCGCTGCGATGAATGCATTTGCTATCACATGGAAGGCTGCTTAAATGCCGGGGCAACCATCGACGAAATCATGGAAACCCTCAAAATTGGTGTGATTGGTGCGGCTCGATCACTTATCCCAACGCTAGGTTTGCCATGCATGCTTAAAAAGAATTTACAGCGGGTAGTGCTCTTTCGCAGGAGGAGAAACTAAAAGAATAAAGCCCATAGATAAAATTGACAGTAAAAGAGTAGATTCCGAAGCAAAACCGCTTTGGTAATCAATGTCATTAAGTTAAGGAACTATGGATTACATTTTAGTTGGAATGTAATCCATAGTTTTTTTCGATTGAGGGCTATTTTATTACTTAAAAACAGCACACATTTTATTTAGGAATCCTCTTGAACAATAGTTAACTTGATGGGCATGCGTTCCCGCCGACAATACACGGATATTATACGATATTCGTGTTTTGTCGGTAGTACCCCTAAAATAAAAAATTAAATTGAATAAAAATCCAATATTCGATATATTGGTTTTATGAAAAAAGTTAAGATAAAGCCAATTAAACGGATGTCACTGAGAGAAGAAGTATATCAAACGTTAAAAAAAGCAATTATTACATTGGAATTACAGCCAGAGCAGCGTTTAAATGACAAAGAACTAGCAGAGGAATTTGGTATTAGCCGCACTCCTGTTCGAGAAGCTCTAAAACGTCTTGAAGATGATCGGCTTGTAGAATCCATCCCTGGTTCATCTACTCGCGTTGCTCCATTAAATCTAGAGGAGGCGAAACATGCATTTACTGTTGTAGCAGCTTTACACGCTTTAGCTGCTCGTTTAGCAGTTCCGTTCATAAAAGAAGCGGATATTGAAGCGTTAGAGTTCCATAATCATGCTCTGCTAAAGGCGATTGAGAAAAAAGATGTTTTTAAAGCAATGGAAGCAGATGAGTTATTTCACGATGTTTTTTTAGAAGCGGCAGGAAATCCTGAAATTATTACTGCATTAGAAAGAAGCATCCCAAAGATTCAGCGCCTTGAGATTTCGCAATTTACGTCTGTAAATGGTTTAAAGTCAGTAGAGCAGCATCAACAAATTATCGAAACCTGTAAACATAATAATTTAGAAGAAACAGTGCATTTGGTGGAACAAAACTGGCTAAGCCTTGGAAAAATACTGACTGATCAAACAAAATGAGGTGAATTTACTTGCGTCCAATTTTTTTAGGCAGCTGTGCTGCTTTCTTTTTTGCATTTACGTTTATTCTTAATCGAGCAATGGAATTATCGGGAGGAAACTGGATGTGGAGTGCATCGCTGAGATTTATATTTATGATTCCATTCCTCTTGCTTATTGTAATAGTTAGAAAAAATTTAACTTCTCTATTACAAGTGATGAGAGAAAATCCAAAACCATGGTTTTTATGGAGTTTTGTCGGATTCGGACTATTTTATGCGCCATTATGCTTTGCTGCAGCACATGCTCAAGGATGGATCATTGCTGGAACATGGCAAATAACGATCATATCTGGATCATTACTAGCACCTTTGTTTATACAGACGATTCAAACACCAGAAGGGCTTCTTAAAGAACGAGGCAAAATACCGATGAAAGGTTTGGCTATGTCCCTCGTTATTCTTCTTGGGATTATCTTTATGCAAGTGGACCAAGCAAAACATCTTTCTGCAACCGATATTATGTTAGGCATTATCCCAGTAATCGTTGCTTCTTTTGCTTACCCACTTGGCAACCGTAAAATGATGGAGATTTGTGGAGAGCGTTTAGATGTATTTCAAAGGGTGTTAGGAATGACTTTGGCTAGCCTGCCATTTTGGTTAATGCTATCATTGTACAGTTTTTTTACAACAGGAGCACCAAGTAAAGAGCAAACAATGCAATCTTTTTTAGTGGCGCTTAGCTCAGGGGTAATTGCAACGATATTATTTTTCAAAGCAACGGATATAGTGAAAGGAGACATGCAAAAGCTAGCTGCAGTAGAAGCGACTCAATCGATGGAAGTACTTTTCGCTGTGATCGGAGAAATCTATTTATTAGCTTCACCGCTTCCTTCCGTGTTATCGTGGTGTGGCATGTTGATTATTATGCTTGGGATGATTTTACATAGTTTTACTTCTCATAGAGGGGAAGTTATACGCAGTAAAGATGTAAGTGCATAAAGTCTATTAAAAATAAACAAATCCCAACTTTTCATCTGGACAGTTGGGATTTGTTTTCGTAAAAGAATTTGTCTTCTTTCTTAAAGCACAACACTTCATTTAAAATACTGAGTCAAACTTCAAAGAGTTGCAACAAAAAGTTGATTAGAATGACCATTTTATTTCAGTTTATCCAATGGAACGACCAACTCTAAATCCTTTATTTCTTCACTTTGACCTTCATTATCAACATCTTTAGGTTTGAAAGTCAAAGATTGAGGTATATTATCCATTGGAGGCAAAACTAGAATCATATGGCGTCCATTGTTTCCTGCCATGCCTTCTTGCAATTTTATTCCCTCATATACTTTACCTGTATCATCGACTACAGAGAACTCGAACCATGGCCATGTATCGTTTTCATCCATTTCAGCAGGGTAATCTACCGTTAAGTCTATTCTTGTTGATAGGGGGGAAAATAATATTTTGTCAGCTTTTAAAACATAAACCTTGTCCATTGTTTCAGCCTTTACTTCTGGATAGAACTCGTGTATATTTCCATTTACTTTTTCAAGTGGGAAGTCAACTTTCCACTTACCTTTATATCCAAATAAATTTTCCCCATGGACAGCAACAGCGATTTCATCACCAAACTCATCATAATTAGTTAAAGTGAATTCATGATACTGAACAATAATATTAGAATCCTTTGAAGTTTGTTTAGAAGAACCTATGGAAACATTAGCTTCTTTTCCATTGATGGTTATATAACTAAAACCTGTGTTTGCCTCATTATTTGAAAAAGGTTTATTTCCTTCGTACTCTACAGTTACTACTAAACGCCCACCATCATAGACTGCTTCCTTCACATTCATGGTTAACCCATCATGACTATCCTTTTTTTCAATTTTTGTAGAGAGATTATCATTTTGAATCTTTTCTGAGGCAACGTCATTAAATTGTTCATAAATAGGACCAATAAGTGGTAATTTGGATAATGCCTCTGCCGCACCAGGTAAAATAAAGCCGGATCCGAATAAGGAGATAAAAATACCGGATGCAATAAGAATCATGGGTTTTGTTTTCTTACCAATTTTTCGTTTTTTCTTCGCTTGGAACATAGCAACCCTTTCTCTTTCCATTAATAGTTCTTCTGGTACATTAATATCATCAATATAACGACTAAATTTTTCTTTATTCATACATATAGCCCTCCTTTAAAATCGGTTTTAGCTCTTTTTTCGCTCTATTGATGTAGGATTTTACCGTGCCTTCCGGATAATTCAATATGGTCGCAATCTCCTTAATAGACAGATCGTGATAATACCTTAATAAAATAATGGTCTTATATTTAGGGTCCAAGAATTTAAAAGCATCCGAAAGATCCATTGAATGAGCTATATAATCAACGTTTTCTTTAGAAATTAGCTCTGCAAATATCTCAGTATTATCTGTAGTAAAATGGCGTGAATCTTTTCGAATAAAATCAATAGATTTGAAAACAAGAATCTTTAAAATCCAGCTTTGAAAACTCTCTGGTTTTTTCAATGACTTTAAAGAAGTATATGCCTTATAAATTGTTTCTTGATAAATATCAAGAGCATCTTGCTCATTTCTAACATATGAATAGGCTGTTCGATACAATTTATGGCGAACAGAACTAATCAGTTGTTCAAACGCTTCATCATTACCCTTTTTCGCATTTTGTACTAATTTAGCAATATCCATTTTGACTATCCCCTCCGATACACCATAAAGTCGAATAGGGAAGTGAAAACGTTGCAATATAATTAAAAACAGCAACATTTCTACTTCTATTAATTTCTAACATACATTTACTGAACTACTTAAAATTCAAAAACAGCCATCATAAATACATGACGCTTTTTCCTCATAAGCACTCATTAAAATTGAGAAAAATAAAATATTAAAGTTATTCCTTAACCGACTTTATTTGTAATTAAACAAAAGTTTAATCATTTATTTTTTAAATTAAGTTAAATAATTTAGCGGGAAAATAGGCTAACTTACCTGTTATGTATTCACAGAAAAAGGCATGCAACCTATACAATAATACAATATATTAAATAACTATTTCTTTTAAAAAAAACTTTATTTTTAAGTTGCCGATAGTTACTGAGATTCGTTTATATCAGCGATTTTTTGCCCATACTGATTAGCTGAATAATAAAAGTAGGGGAGAAATGAATGAAATCCACAAAACAAATATTGTTATTTATGCTAGTTTTTTCTCTCATCATACAATTAAACGGGAGCAGAAATCAGCATGTTCAAGCAACTGGACATACAAGCAAGTTAAGCAGCGATATTCACACCATTTTGACAAGTGAACCTGATTTGAAAGGAAGTCTAGCAGCTATTAGCATTCGTGACCAAAACAGCGGAGTGATTGTTTATGAGCATTTAGGAAACACAAGATTGGCGCCAGCCTCTAATATGAAGCTATTAACAGCAGCGACTGCATTAGCCATTTTAGGGGAAAATTATCGATTTAAAACAGAATTGTATACAGATGGGATCGTAAAAAATGGGATATTGCATGGAGATCTTTATTTAAAGGGAAAAGGGGATACCAGCCTTGATGCTGTTGAACTAGATAAGCTTGCCAAAACATTAAAGAACAAAGGTATAAAGCAAGTTACCGGTAATCTTATTGCTGACAGCAGCTGGTATGATTCCACCCTTCTATCTATTGATTTAGCATGGAGTGATGAATCCACCTATTATGGCGCCAAAATTTCCGCATTAACCGCATCACCAAACAAAGACTATGATGCAGGGACCGTAATTGCAGAAGTTACACCTTCAAAAAAAGCGGGGCAAACTGCAAACCTTACAGTCAAACCGCAAACGAATGAAGTAAACATCATCAATAAAACAAAAACCGTACAAAAAGAAGGAAAAAAAGAGCTGCATTTTAGCCGGGAACATGGCAGTAATATCATTATTTATCAAGACCTAAATTTTAAAAAAACAATAAACATAGGCTGTTTAACATATTATACATGACTAATATGTAAACAGCCTATTTATTAGGAATACTCCTCAACAATCGCGTCCTTTAACAGAAGACTCGATTTCAAGATAACCTTAAAAGATAATAATAATGTTCTTTCACTATTGCTGCCAGTTAGTTCATCAAAAAAAGACCGCCGCAGCGACCTTCATCTTTAACTATTGCACCCGATAGTTTAAGTGAATTAGTTCACATTCTTGTTCTTTTCACAGTTTCTTTTATTACAGAAAGGTTCAGTTATAGTAAAATAACAGCTATCTAATGTTTATTCATTTGCAATTTTAAGTATGTGTTCTAAGTCACTATCTGTTAAAAATCCGCGTAATTTATCGTTTAACGTCACCTCAATTAAAGCGAGCAATTCTTCTCCTTCATTTGTTAGCGTAACAGTGTTACTCCGTTTATCTTCTAAATATGTGGATTTCTTTACAATTTGTTTATTTTGATAACTTTCCATGCGTGTTACCAGCCTAGATATTGCACTAAGACTAAGACCAACTTTAGGTTGAAGTTGAGACAATCTTAGTGTCTGATTATCTGCTTTGGAAAGGTAGTACAGAAAATAAAATTCGTTTAAACTTAGTTGGTATTGCTGTTGTAACGCATAATCAATACTACTTTGTAATCTAGAATAAAACTTAGCATAATTAACCCAGGAATCAACTATATGGTCAGAATTCTTCAAAACAATTCACCCTACTTTACAACTAAATATAAAATCACTATAACATGTCATGTGTTATGTTTTCTAATTTTTTATCTACCATACTGAATGTTTGACAAATATATAGGATTGAATTATTATTACTTGCATGCGCAAGCAATATAATACTAAATTAGTTGCTTGCACAAACAACTAAATGAAGGAGATGATTTTTATGGCAACTTTACCAACGCCATTTACCATAAAAGGGTTAGAACTTAAAAACAGAATCGTGATGGCACCTATGTGTCAATATTCAGTAGATAAACAGGATGGTACTCCAAACAACTGGCACTTTGTTCATTATGTTTCAAGAGCAATAGGTGGAACAGGACTTATCATCGTTGAAATGACAAGTGTTGATCCTGAGGGGCGTATTACAAATGGAGATTTAGGGTTGTGGTCAGACGAACAAATTCCTGCTTATAAAAGAATTGTCAATGAAGTTCATAAATACGGAGCGAAAATTGGTATTCAAATTGCACATGCTGGTCGAAAAGCTGAAGATGCAAATCAACCAGTAGGTCCCTCAGAGATCACGGTGGAACCTTTACCAGAAGAAAGCAAAAATGGAGAGTTAAAACCACCAAGAGCTTTGACAACAGAAGAAGTTAAAAAAACAGTAGTTCAATTTAAGGAGGCTGCACGTCGAGCTGTTGAAGCTGGCTTTGACACAATTGAACTTCACGGTGCACATGGCTATTTAATGCATCAATTTCTATCACCAGCAATTAACAATCGCACTGATGAGTATGGTCAAGATCTATCTAAATTTGGAGTGGAAGTTGTTCAAGCTGTGCGCAGTGTTATGCCAAAGGACATGCCCCTTATTATGAGAATGTCAGCTATTGAATATATAGATGGCGGTTATAAGATTGAACATGCTATTGAAATGGCTAAAGAATTTAAAAATGCCGGTATCGATATATTCCATATTTCAAGTGGTGGAGAAGGACCTCCAGGCGAATTAAAGCCAGCAAATCATCCGGCTTATCAAGTACCTTTTGCACGTGCATTTAAAGAAGCATTAAATATTCCTGTTATTGCAGTAGGTAACTTAAGTGACGCACAGGTAGCAGAAGCTACACTTGCAAATGGAGATGCAGATCTTGTAGCTGTAGCTAGAGGAATGTTAAATGACCCATATTGGGGATTGCACGCTATAAAAGTAGTAGCTCGAACAGTAACACCTCCTGTACAGTACGAAAGAGCAATTCGATAACGTTTTATAAAGCATTTCTTTCTTAAATAACTCTATAGTCTCGTTTTAAAATGTGTGCATACGCTTTTAAAACAATACTGATACTAATAAAACATTTAACAAAGGAGATTTTACAACATGACAAACATTACACGAGGCATTGACCATATTGGAGTAACAGTACCCGATATCGAAGAAGCTACAGTTTTCTTTAAAAAAGCTTTTGACGCTAAAATTGCTTATGATAATAAAAAATTAGAAGATGAACCTTTAGCCGGACCAGATGTAGAAAAAACATTAGGCCTCAAAAAAGGGACAAGAATTGTCCATATGCGTATACTTTCTTTCGAAAACAGTGCTAGTATCGAACTATTTAAATACGTAGATACTGATCAAAGACAACCGTCTATTGCTTCTGATTACGGTGTTCAACATTTTGGCTTCTATGTGGATGACATAAAAGAAGCTGCTAATCGTTTCGTTGAAGCAGGCGGAGAGCTATTAAATGATCCTGGCGAATTGTTAGGAGATGTTGAAGATGGAACAGGACATTTTGTATATGGCCGTGCACCTTGGGGAATGTTAATCGAACTCATTAGCTATACACCAAATGGATTAAATTATCCGGTAGAGAGTGAAGCAAAACGTTTTACACCTTAATGGCTAATTTGGTGACTAGTCATATTTAAAATATAAAATAACTCAAAAAGCAGCATTTCTATAAATATAGGAATGCGCTTTTTGTTCATTGAAATAGTAACCATATTTCTTATTCGTTAACTAAATAAATGATGCCAGACAAGTAATGATGAACAGTTAACCATCCTATACTTTTTAAAATTTTTTGTATCTATTGTGTATTCTCAAAAACTAAATAAGACTGCCCCAATTATTCATAAAGTTCTCTTTCTCTAAAAAATTGTTTACCATATACTTTAAGTACACATCGTAGAAGTTAATATATTATTTAAATTTATTATTGTCTCCCATTTTAAATGTCGTATGTAGATATGCTGCATTAAGTCGTTTAGCAATTAACCTACACCATAGTAGTTATTAGGTGTGTATATTAGCATACCTATTTTCATGGAAAAGGAAATTTCTTCTTCAACTAACCTTTTGTTTAAGTGCAAACATTCACAATCTCTACTCTATATTTAAACATAAATTATCCAATTTTATTGAAAACCTTGCTCAACAATCTGGCCCGATTGTTGAAGATAAAGACAAGTAGGAAGGGAGTTTTTCTCCAATCGATACTAAAATCTTTTATATACCTCTGCGTACGCTACTTTCAATTGGTCTCGTAGTTGCTTGTTTTCACCTTCTAGATTCTTAATCTTTCGTCTCAGTGATTCAATGAGAGCATCCTTGTTGCTCTCATTTATTTCTCGCTTAACTTGTTTAGGTGTAGGTTCTAGTGATTGTTGCTGCCTTAATGCTTCAATCCGTTCCCGAATAGCGACATTGTTGTAGAGGGTTGCTTTCGATACACCCGATTCATTTGCTACGCTATTAAAATTAATGTACTTATTGGCTCTCACGAGCTGTTTAATAGCTTCATCAACTTTTTGAGTGGTGGCAGCCTTACGGTGCTTATGTACTTGTTTTAGATGTTCTTTAAGGTCGAAATTAGACATTATTTTCTTCCTGCTTTCGTTTTAATCTTTCTAGTCGACCAAATATAATGTGTCCGCCCTCAATAGTGTTTAAAATACTTGTATAACGGCTTAAATTCTTTTTATTCTTTTCTGCAATATCCAATCGCCCACGCTTTTCTAAGGCATCAATCGTCTTTCTAGTTGCTTTTATCAATAATTCATATTTCTGTTTGTCTAAATCGGAAAAACCAATCGCTAGATCCTTACAAGGACTTCCACCGTTACAAGTTAGGCAAGGAGGTTCTTCTGAATAAGGACAGTTACCATTTATTCTTGCGTGGCAACTTCCATATGGATTATCAATTGCATTTAATTTATGATCACGCCATAGCATTTCGAGTATATCTGTTGGTATTTCATCATCTGGACTAATTTGTTTCATTTGGTCATTCATATCGAAGCTAAACAAACCCTGTTTCATAGCTTCTTCAAATACTCTTCGCTTGGTACTATCTAATAATTTTGCATACCGGATAATCATTTCAGGAGAGGAATGAGCTAATAGTTCCTGAACTGTAAGTATATCAGCTCCACTATTTAACATTTTAACTGCATACGTGTGTCTGAACTGATGGAATCTAAAATGATAAATATCGCCATTTTCATCCACTATTCTTCTTGCTTTCGCAAGATCGTTGAGTTTTTCACTTATCCAACCGTTCGAAAAGGGACGACCTTTTCGAACTCCTCTATACCTAACAAAAATAAATCGATTTGGGTTGTTTTCTTCATTGCTATTCTTTTTTGATTTGTCTATTAGCACAGCGAGAATATCTGCTAGTTCGTCATCTATTGGTACTGAGTGATCTGGCACATTTGTTTTAGAAATGTCCGTTACTAATTGATATTTTCCATTCAATTTGACTAAACAGTCATGGTTAAGTCTTAAAGTATCAGAAATTCGCAAGCCTGTTTTGAATGCTATCCAAATAATCGGTTGTACTTCCTCATGAAGATAACTTAAATTCTCAAATAACTGCTCTAATACATTATCCGGGATGAAGTTTACTTTTTCTGACCTTCTTTTATATTTTGGTTTATCTTCTGGAAAAATAAGTACTCTAATATCTTTTTCAGGTGCTAAATCCGAATGAACCTCTTGTAATCCCTGAAGAAATTTTTTAACTGCTGAAACTGATTTTATGATATGGTGTCGTGAATTTGTTACTCTTTGCTTAATCTTCACTTCCTTATTTAGTTTCTCTAGGTATTTTTCAATGTGACTTCTAGTTAACATGACCAAGTTGTACCAATCAGGTTCCAATGTAAAAATAAAATCTAGGAACGGAGGGATAAAACTCATATAGTTTCTAGCAGAACCCCATGTCAAATCATTTGACAATAAGCGACGTTTTAAATATTGTTTTGTTTCCTCACGGAATCTAAGATTTTTAATCACTGTAAAGTCGATTGTAGTATGACTTGAAGCTTGATTAAAATACACACCATACTCTTTATTCAGATTTTTAGCTTCCCAAATATCCTTTTCCCATTCATCGCGAAAGTCTATCAGTTTATTAAGCTCGGATAGAAGATTTGATAAGTATTTAGCTTGAGGAGACTTTACTTTATATCCGTCCCGTTTACTAATGTAAGTGGTCGATATTCCGTTTTTCTCTAACCAAAATAGCCACTCTCGGTTTGTCCTATCAATATTTAAATCAATTAGAGAGTTTAAATTGGGGTGTTTTTCATTTATAAATCGGTTAAATAATTGAATGTTATTCGCTTGTCCAACAAACATAGTGTTCATAGTCCATTCATCTCGAAATATTTTTGTATGTACAAAAAATTTAATTTCTAAATTTATTAGTTCGCTTTTGAATGGAATATGTATTGCTTTTCTGTTAAACGTAGGCTCTTTTAAATAAGGTTTAAACTGAGAAATGGCACTGAAAAAATCAATATGCCAAGAATTTTTATATAAAAAATATGGATTATTGACAATCTCTTTTTGTTCATTTCCATCTTCATCAATATATCGGTCTACATACGACGATAGTTCATTTCTCATGTAATCGTGTACACTTTCAAAACCATGAATCATTAAGGGATTGGTGCTCATTCAATGTTTCCTCCAGGATTATTCTTATTGTAAATTTTAAAAGCATCTTGGGCTTTTTCCCAATTATTTCGAATATCTTCTTTAGAAGGATGAAGGTATAGGTTGATGGTTGTTTGTATATTGCTGTGACCTAGCCGTTCTTGAACTTGTTTAATATCACCAGTTTGATTGTAATAAAGAGTCGCATGCGTATGACGTAAAAGGTGGGGGTGAACAGAGATGTTGCACTTTTTCCTTAATCGTTTAAAGAAAGCTGATACATCTTGATAATCCATGCCCTGGCCTGCATTTTTCCCACGTAATTTAACAAATATAAAATTTTTATGAATATCCATTTCATCTAAGATTTCGTATAAATAGTCATCATACAAATCCATTAATTCTTGGGAAACATATATTTCTCTTTCCCCTGTCTTCAACCTTGCTCCATTTTCTAATTCTCCCCGATCAACTAAACGTATCCGATGACCATTTTTATGATCAAACACGAAGTCCTCCAGGTAGAGAGAAAGTAGTTCTCCAATCCTTAGTCCTGTTTCAAACAGAGTTTGTAACAGCAGCCTATCCCTAATATTACTAGTTGCTTTAATTAATTCCCGTACGTCCTCTTTAGTTAATGTTTTGATTTTTCTCCTCTTCTTTTTGATTTTCAAAATGTTCTTCTGTACCGTTTTATTTTTATTCACATGGTAAAGGAAATCTTTATACTTCCTTTGTCCCCTGGTAAAAACCTGTTTCATAACTATATCATCCACTGCTGTATCCATTTCCTCATTGCGATATAAATAATTGTAAAACCCTGTAATTGCAGTAAGGGTAAGATTTATTGTACTTTCTGTCTTTCTTGCTTTTGCAGGGTGCAGAGGGGTAGCTTTTAGATTTACATGAGGATTTCTTAACCATGCTATAAACTCGACCAAATCCTCTAATTTAATCATCTTGTAGTCTAAGTTATTTTGCTTTAAGAAAACAAAATATTGTTTTAGTGCGTAGCAATAGGTTTTTTGTGTATTTCTACTTTTTTCTGTGACATCCAAATACTTTAAGTATTTCATGACGGGAATAACTGGTATTCCCTCTCCATCTACGAGTATGTATCTCTTGGCATTATTCTCTAAGTAAATCTCTTGAACCCTCATTTACTCTCCACCTTATGCTTTCAATAATGAACATTATTTTTATGTATGATTGGTTAACCTCCCATCTAGACATAATATAGTAAACATAGTAGACATATTTTTTAAGACCCATTTAACTAATTTAATATATTAAAAAAAGAGAATACATGCCCTTATAATGGACATAATATCCTCTTAAAATATTACTATAGTTAATCATTGAAATCACCGGAACGATTCCGATGGAGGCGCCTTTAGAGAAAGAATGGATTTCCGTTTGGAACCCTAGTACATTTGCAGCAGATTTATTTTTACAATCCTTGCAGAAAAATGGGATAAGCGTTGAAGGGAGAATAAAAGAAGGTACAACGCCAGAACTATCATCATTAATAACATCCCATTCCTCCATTCCGTTGTCTGAATTACTCATTCCATTTATGAAACTAAGCAATAATACAATAGCAGAAACGCTGTTAAAAGAAATGGGAAAAGTGGAAACAGGGGAAGGAAGCTTTGAAAAGGGCTTAGAGGTAATGAAAAAAGAGCTAGTTCACTTCGGGTTAAATCCAGACAATATGCTATTGCGGGATGCTTCTGGCATTTCACCAGTTGACTTGTTGACTGCCAATGATTTATCAATGCTTTTATTTACGGTGCAGAAGCAACCATGGTTTTCTACTTATTTACATTCCTTACCTGTTTCCGGAAACAAAGAAAGAATGGTTGGAGGGTCACTCCGGAATCGTCTTCAATCAGAAAATACAAAAGGAAAGGTTCAAGCAAAAACAGGAACTTTATCCTCAGTTAGTACGCTGTCTGGTTATGTTCAAACAAAAACCGGACATCAATATATATTTTCAATACTGTTTAACCATTTATTAGATGAAGAAAAAGGAAAGGTAATTGAGGATAAAATAGTGGAGTTATTAGCAAAACAATGAAAGTTATTGTAATAGTAGGGGTACCGCTAACATTTCACGTTTACCTTAACTTCGATGTGAGAACTATTGGAATATCAATGGTTCTCACAATATTTACATGCATTCAATGTAAATATTGGTTTACAAAGATATGATCATTTTTTGATGTCTTTTCAAGTAATGGGCACCCGTTAATCAATAAGTATTTTCTCTTTTGGGGGTCCCGCCACATCACTATCAAGCTAACAAAATGGATTGCCCCCAAAACAATAAAAATGAGTTTCATTACTATAAAATACATAAAATATCCGTTTTTAGAAAAAACTAATTTTTTTAACTTGATGGTGATATAACTCAATTCCTTTATATATTTAGCTAAATATGATTATCAGAATAAACTTAAAATAACTATGATTTCTAGAAATGCGAACTGATGTTGTGAATTAATTTAAAGCTGCTGGAACAAAATAAAACTAATTGAGCAAAAAAAAACTTGCAAAACTAAAAAGAGAGATGTATATTATTGACGTATCAATAATTGATACGTCAATTAATTTTTTAATAAGAAAGAAGGGGTGAGTTTTGAAAACATGTTGTTCAGAAGATGCCGAAATTTTATATAAGCTACAAAGTTTGAGCAAAGTAATTGGTGCGAAGTTTGAAGCATGCATTGGTATTAGTCAATCTCGATTGGAATTGCTCGCATTGCTTTATCATGTTGATGAAATTAGTCAAAGCGACCTTCAAAAAAAGGTGAATATTGATGGCGCAGCCATCACCAGACACGTTAAGCAGCTTGAAGCCAAAGGAATCGTATTAAGAAGAAAGAAGCCTGAGGATAACCGTATAACGCTTGTTCGGTTATCTGAGCAAGGACGAGAACGAATCGAGTCTTCCAAGAAAGAAAAGGAACGTTTTATGAAGGAAATGCTCGTAAATATCAGTGTAGAAGAACGCAATGTACTTATTCATGTTCTATCACAGATGCAAAAAAATGTAGAGAATATTAAAGGATAGAGGAGTGTTTATACATGGGAACTACATTAAAAACAAACGATTTTATGAAAATAATGAAAGGACGTCGATCCATACGTAATTAAGATCCAACAGTCAAAATCAGCAAAGAAGAGATGGCTGAAATATTAAAGGAAGCTACTACGGCACCATCCTCAGTTAATGCACAACCATGGCGCTTTCTTGTTATCGAAAGCTCGGAGGGAAAAGAAAAGCTTGCAAAACTCGCTAAATTCAATCAATTACAAGTTTCTACTTCATCTGCCGTTATAGTAGTATTTGCAGATATGGACAACAGTGACTATATAGAAGAAATATATTCAAAAGCTGTTAAGCTAGGATATATGCCGCAAGAGGTAAAAGACAGACAAGTACAAGCATTGACTGCACATTTTGAAAAGCTTCCAGTCCAAGAAAATCGCGAAACTATTCTGATTGACGCAGGGCTTGTCTCCATGCAGTTAATGCTGGCAGCACGTGCACATGGATATGATACAAATCCAATCGGGGGTTATGACAAGGAAAATATCGCTGGAATCTTTGGATTGGAAAAAGAGCGCTATGTACCAGTTATGCTTCTATCTATCGGTAAAGCAGCCGACGAAGGATATGCTTCATACCGTCTCCCTGTTGATAGAATTGCACAATGGAAATAGTATAAAACTGATATTAGGGAGTAGAGGGGGCAGAATGGTGTGGAAATAATCGCAGCTATTTTAGTCGGGATCGTAGCATTAGAACATTTATTTATCATGATCCTCGAAATGTTTTTTATTGATTCAAAAGTAGCAAAACGCGCTTTCAAATTACTGAAGCATTTAGAAGGAGATCGAAATGTAGCCATTATGTTTGCAAACCAAGGTTTATATAATGGATTTTTAGCCGCAGGTCTCATTTGGGGACTTATACTTGGGCTCAACCCAATTGGTTATATGGTTCAATTATTTTTCGTAATTTGTGTGGTGGTAGCAGCTATTTTCGGAGGTTTCACATCTAATAAATCAATTCTTGTGAAATAAGGACTTCCAGCTATTTTAGCACTGGTTGCCCTTTTATCTATGATATAGAACCAAAGCTTTTCAATAAAAGAACTCATTTTTGAAAAAATACGCTATTCTTTCTGTAGAATCATAGGAAATGAGGGTTTTAGTCATAATAAAAAAGCTTTTTCAACACATTAGTCATGTATAATATATCAAACAGCTTATGTTTTTTGGTTTTTAAAAATTTAGGTCTTGATAATTTTAAAAGCAAAAACAGGAAATTGCTTTTTTCGTTTGTAAACTATGAAAAAGAACGCAAAAGGTTTTTAACCCTGCGTTCTTTTTGTATAACTTCCCTATACCAAAGGCTCAATTATATATGAAAAGATTGCTATTTCTCTCATTGCTTTATTTACCACTTCAAAACGGTCCTCCATATTGTCATATTCCCCAACTTCAATATGAAATGTATACACACCTAGTGAATCCATATCATAAAAAGCGGGTTGACTCCCTGGCCTTAACGTCCATGATCCACCGTCTGGATTATGCATTTATGATTTAAACGAAGTTTTCCTTTTTTTAGCTCAATCTTATATATACATTCCAAAACGTGAAGAACGATACTGTCCCATCAAACGCTTGATCAATTAAAGGAATCCCCAGTCCTAAATACTTTCTTGTGCCTACAATATAAACAAGAACAACAACAATAAGTCCACCAATAAAGCTTTTAATAACTGGGTTAGGGAACAATTTTGTATAAGTTTTCTTTAACAAATGCGTTAATTCACTAAACAACGTACTAGTTAAGCCGAATAATATTGAAGCTATTACAATTTTTACAATTAATAACCACGATAATTCTGGAATCCTTCCAATATGATATTGGTGATGATATATGCCCCAAGCACTTGTCACAATATCCCCTATAAAGGCTGCAACAAAACTAGGAAAAATGGCTTCATGACGAATGAGTCCAATTACTAATACTTCTAACCCAAATACGGTACCTGCCAATGGCGTTCCGAATACTGAGCCAAAACCACTACTAATCCCACAAATCATAATAATTTTACGATCGATTTCATCTAATTTAAATAATTTACCTACTAATTCAGAAAAAGCACCACCCATTTGAACGGCGGTTCCTTCACGTCCTGCAGACCCACCAAATAAATGTGTCACAACTGTACCAAATAGAACCAAAGGTGCCATACGAAATGGTACACTTTCTTTCGCACCATGCGCTTGTTCAATAATTAAATTATTTCCTTTCGAAGAGTTTTGACCAAATTTCCAATAAAGCAAGCTAACAAATGCTCCTCCAATAGGTAATAAAAATAACAGCCATAAATACGTTTGTTGTGTTTTCGTAGCCCAATCTAAGCTTGCCAAAAAAAATGCAGAGGCCGAACCAGCCAGAATCCCTACTCCTCCACCTAATATGATCCATTTGAATACATAAAATAGCAGACCAACATGCATTCTCTGGGAAGAAACTGTAACAATACGTTGTTTTATTTTCTCCAATGCTCTCTCTCCTTTTTACTTAGTATAGTTCTTTTTAGACAAAAAAATAGACTCCTACTAGGGAAAGACCGTTTCAGGTCACATCTCTAGTAGGAGTCATCAGCTCTAGGGCGTTCATGGCGAACTCCATCGCCTATTCATCATGTCCTTTTTCACTATACAATATTACAATGTATGGCTTCAAGATAAAATTATAACTATTTTGTTACAACTAGATGTAAAAATAATCATATCACTTCAAGATATTTAAAGTGTTGAGTTAGTTTGAAAAAGCTAAGGTGTATTTGATCGTGGAGATATTGAGGTTATCCATTTTATTGTCAAGTTCAGAAGAGATTGTGAAGATTGCTACTTAAACTAACGGGTGGGTTGGTTTAAAAAAATGCCAAAGTATTAAGTAGATTCATAACATAGGTTCATGAATCGTGGTGAGAATTACACAAGATTTTCGTTCTGGGGGCACTAGAAAATATTAGCTAGATGGGCATGTAATGGGACCCTATTTCTTTTATTTCTTCAAACTCAAATCAGCCTCTTTGAGTTCTCCTTCTTATTAGTTAAAATACAAAAATATGGAATGAATTTTATTGTTTAGTATGTCACGTTGTGATATAGTCATATCATGATATATCTAAATGCGATATAGAAGATTGCTATCGCATTGTCATACAACATCCACAGTTGTACTGAAAAAGAGGTGGTTATTTTGGATATTAAAAAGATACTGAAAAAGTACATTCCCATGACTGAAACTGCATTTTATATTCTTCTATCCTTAACAAAACCTCGACACGGATACGGAATTGTCAAACATGTGGAGGAGATTTCAAAATCACGGATTAGATTAGGATCGGGTACCGTATACGGGACTTTAACGAAAATGCAGAAAGATGGGATTATCACTGTATTTGCGGATGAAGAAAGAAAAACAGTTTATGAAGTAACGGAAATTGGAAAAAAATTAATGACAGCTGAGATAAGCAGACTAAAAGAGTTACACGAAAATGCACGAAAATACGAGGAGGATTTTTTATGATTAAAGTATTTCGGCCATTTTGGAGCTATGATGTATCAAAAACAGAAGCATGGCTTTCCTCTATGGCGAAAAAAGGCTATTTATTAGTCGGGTTAAATCGATGGACACGCTGCTTTTTCTTTCGTCAAGACAAGTCCAAATCAATCACTTATCGAATAGGGTACGATAAAATTAAAGGTGTTTCATTGTCTACATCTTTATTAGAAGAAGACTGGGTAAAGGTAATACAGAGTGGAAACTGGTATGTAACGTCGAATGAACAGCCCATTGAACAAATAAAAACGTCGTCTGTTCGCGACGGTATTATCAAACACAACAGGAAAATTATGTACATTTTTAGCGCGGTATTAATATATTTTTTACTTAATCTGACATTCATTATATCTACTATAGGCATTTCTTTGTTTCAAAATGCATCTGGTAAAGTAGATGAAAGTCCTTTGTGGATTTTAACCTACACTTTTTTTGGAATGGAGATAGCACTAATTATTCTTTCCATCTATTCTGTAATAAAAATTAATAAAATGAATAAATACTTGATTAGAGAAAAAGCAAGTACACTTCAAACGAAAAATAATATGGAAAGAAGACTAAATAAAGAAAAAGAAAAGCAATTGAAACGTTCAGGACAAATGATTGTGAAAAGAAAGTTTGGCTGGTGGTATTCCCCGGATAAGCTTGAAAAGTGGCTTGAAACAATGGAACAACGAGGATATAACCTTTATAGAGTTAACAGAAGAGGAACAGCTTTTTATTTTATGATTGGCAGTCCTCGTAAGGTAAGTTATTGCGCTGATTATCAAAACATTTCTAACGAAAGCTATTTCGACATGCACCGAGATGCCGGATGGAAGAGTGTATTTATGTCAACTTCCTCGTTACAAAAATGGACGATATGGAGCCGGGAATACGCAGAAGGGGAAGAACGCCCACAAATCTATAGTGATAAATCCTTTCACTTAAAACAGGCTAGAAAAGTAGCTATTACCTATACAAGTATGTTTTTTCCTATAGTTATCCTCTATATTTTCATTATTGCAAAAATAGTTATTCACGGGTCAACGAGTTTGAATTTAACAAATACAGTACTGATTTTATGGTGTATTTTTGTCTTTGGTTCGTTCACATTAAGAACTTGGCTATATTATATGCGTATTAAAAAACGGTATAACTTTATTTGAACAACTATTATCCAAATATTAGTTAATCATCAAAAAATGTTCAATCAGCATACCCTATTGTAAAAAGCCCATTTTCTCTTTGGATAAATTGGGCTTTTTACATATTTATTTTCTGCCAAAGTCTGCTTTTATTTCTCCATAACGCTTCGTATCCCATTTGATTACTTTATTAGTATATGTATTTTCTTTTAACCATTTTTCGGCACGTTCGATCATTTGCCAAAGTTCTTCCGTTCTGCTGTCTCTTTTTAAAGACGTATTCGCTTTTTTATTGCGCACCCATGATAGTGCTGTCATGCTGTCACTATATATCGTAGTGTTTTCCCCTTGTTTTTTTAACAAGGCAAGTGCATGGACAATACCAAGAAATTCCCCAATATTATTCGTACCAAATACGGGACCATAATGAAAAATCGTTTCTCCCGTTGTTGTATGTACTCCTCTGTATTCCATTAAACCAGGGTTTCCACTGCAGGCTGCATCAACTGAAATGCTGTTTTCATCAATCGCTTCTTCGGTAATATTCGTATTCTTCGGTTTAGCGCCCGTTTTCGCAGGTCCGGAAGATCCAGTATTTTTTCCTTGTTTAAATGCATTCTCTGCTTCGTCTAAAGTAGGGAAGGATTTAAAGGAAGCTCCCTGGAATCCTTTCGTTTGTTGTTCACATTCTGCCCAGGTTGTAAAAATCCCGGTTTTTCTGCCTTTCCACACAACATAATACTTCTTTTTTGCCATTATAACACCCTCCAACATGCCGTCATTTTCCTATCATATCATATGAAAGAATATGGCATGAATAATTTCATGATTCTTCATGCATTAAAAGAATTAGGGTTTCGAATTTCCATTGATGATTTTGGTAAAGGCTATTCATCCCTTAGTTATTTAAAATACCTGCCCATTGATACGATAAAAATTGACAAATCATTTATTGATGATATAGAGCATCCCATCCATCAAGGATCGTTAGTAAAAGGAATTATTGATATGGGGCAAAGTATGAATTTTTCTGTATTAGCAGAAGGAATTGAAAACAAGGAACAAGTACAGTTTTTAATAAAAAACCATTGTAAATATGGGCAAGGGTATTATTTCAGAAAACCGCTCCCTGCCCTAGACATTGAAGAATTTATTTTTCCAAATTTAGAGCGTGCCGGAAATCAACATAAAAACTAGTCTAAATGCTAGTTCTTAATTGAAATTATCCATCTGTTATAGGAAAATAAATAACGTATTACATATTTATTTTTCTGGTCAAACAAGACAATATTAAAAAAGTTGGTGAGCAAAAGATGCCTTGTCAAACAAGTAAAGAATTAGAAACATTTTTAAAGGAAGCAAAACAATACACAACAATGGGGAAAGTCGCAGATTATATTCCGGCATTAAGTAAAGCAAATGGTGATGAATTATCGATTGCCATTTATTCTCCAGATGGCAATTATGTCTCTGCAGGGGATATAGAAGAAAAAATCACGCTTCAAAGTATTTCAAAAGTGTTAACTCTTGCTCTTGCATTAATTCAGCGCGGGGAAGAGTTTGTTTTCAGCAAAGTTGGCTATGAACCTACAGGAGACCCATTTAATTCTATTGTGAAACTGGAGATGAGCAAACCATCAAAACCGCTTAATCCAATGATCAATGCTGGTGCTCTTGCGGTTACCCATATGATTAAAGGGAACTCTGTTGAAGAAAGATTATCAAGCATTTTATCTTTTGTTCAATTATTATCAGGGAATAAAGAGATCCACTATTCAGAAGAAGTAGCACAATCTGAGTTTGAAACATCCCATTTAAATAGATCTTTATGTTATTTTATGAAGCAGCACGGCATCATTGATGAAAATGTAGAAGAGCTATTAGATTTATATACAAAACAATGTGCAATTGAAGTGAATTGTTTAGATTTAGCAAGAATTGGCATCGTTTTTGCTTTAGATGGCATCGATCCAATTACAGAAAAAAGAATTATGCCTGCATATGTAGCCCGTATTTGTAAAACGTTTATGGTAACTTGCGGCATGTATAATGCTTCAGGCGAGTTTGCGGTCCGTGTTGGCATTCCAGCAAAAAGTGGTGTGTCCGGCGGAATATTAGGTGCAGTTCCAAACCGTTTTGGCATCGGTATTTCGGGACCTGCACTTGACGATAAAGGAAATAGTGTTGCAGGTTTAAAATTATTAGAAATGCTGGCAGAAAAATATTCATTAAGCATGTTTTAATTAGGCATAGGATTATCTTATATGAAAGAATCCACTTTTTTAAAAGGGATACTCATATGGGTAATCCTTTTTTTGTTTAGGCTGTTTTCTCAAAGTTTGTTGTTTTTTACGTAAAAAAATGGGAAAAGAAGTACTCAGCAGACTGAATACACGAAGACTCCTGTGGGAATGCGAGAAAGACGAGACCCCACAGGAGCGTATGCGACGAGGAGGCTCGACGCTCGCCCACGGAAAGCGAAGTGTATTCAGGCTGCGAGTTTAAAAGCACTATCTATACGAAAACAGCCTTTGTTTAAAATTTTCTTAGCAGGGTAAGATAAATTTGAACTGTCATTTAAAGGAACAGGGGGAGAGTCGTTTTGAATTTAACACCGCAACAACGAATTGAATTACATGGGTTTAATAATTTAACGAAGTCCTTAAGCTTTAATATGTATGATATTTGTTATACAAAGACAAAAAAAGAACGAGAAGCTTATTTAAAGTACATTGACGAACAGTATAATGCCGATCGGTTAACGAATATATTAAAAGATGTTTCCGATATTATTGGGGCACATGTCCTTAATATTGCGAAACAAGATTATGAACCACAAGGAGCCAGCGTTACCTTACTTGTGGCAGAAGGGCCTGTTGCAGAAGCACCAAAAGATGTTTTTGAAGAATCTCCTGGTCCACTTCCCGGTACGGTTGTCATGCATCTTGATAAAAGCCATATTACTGTTCATACATATCCAGAATATCACCCAGATGAGGGGATTAGTACATTCCGGGCAGATATTGACGTATCTACATGCGGAGAAATCTCTCCATTAAAAGCGTTAAATTATTTAATTCATTCTTTTGATACAGATATTATGATCATCGATTACCGTGTAAGAGGATTTACACGGGATATACATGGTCATAAGCTGTTCATCGATCACGACATAAACTCCATTCAAAATTATATTCCGAACGATATAAAAAAAGTCTTTGATATGATAGATGCAAATATTTATCAAGAAAATATTTTTCACACGAAATGCAAGTTAAAAAAATTTGATTTAAATAATTATTTATTTGAATATCAAGTAAGTGAATTATCGGCTGCTGAACAAGCTTCCATTACAGAAAAGTTAACGATGGAAATGAATGAAATTTTTTATGGGAAAAATATACTCGGTTAACAAAATAAAGAGAGCGTTAATTCTATGTCAAATTTGCTCTCTTTATGTTTATTGAAGTCGACTCCTTCTATTCTTTTTTTCATTCATTTGTTAAACTATTTTAGTAGAATAATAGAAAGGTTGGATACTTGTGAAAAACAACATCATAGAAGCAATTGAACAAAATAAACATGATTTTTGTGAAATCAGTACATACATTGGTGAAAATCCTGAATTAGGTCACGAAGAATTTAAAGCATGTGCCATTTTAACAGACACTTTAAAAAAGCATGATTTTAGAGTAGAAACAGGCACTTGTGGTTTAGCTACTGCTTTTACGGCTACATTCGATAGCGGGAAAGAAGGTCCTGTTATTGGATTTATGGCAGAATACGATGCATTGCCTGAGGTTGGTCACGCTTGTGGCCATCATTTAATCGGCACAATGGGCGTGGCGGCTGGAATTGGACTTAGCAAAGTGTTACATGAAACTGGTGGGAAGATCATTGTTTATGGAACACCAGCAGAAGAAACTAAAGGTGGAAAAGTCACGATGGCGGAAGCTGGGATTTTTTCTGAATTAGATGTTGCAATGATGGTTCATCCATTACATAGCTATATAAAAAGCGGTACTTCTTTGGCTATGGATGCGATTCAGTTTGAGTTTTTTGGCAAGTCTGCCCATGCAGCTGCAAGTCCCCATTTAGGCATAAATGCACTGGATGCTGTGATTCAAACATTTAACAGTATCAATGCCCTTCGCCAGCATATTAAATCAGATGCACGTATACATGGAATTATCACAGAAGGTGGTAAAGCTGCCAATGTTGTACCTGATTATGCTGTTGCTCAATTTTATGTACGTGCTGGGAAAAGAGACTATGTAAATGAATTAGTGGAAAAAGTGAAAAAATGTGCAGAAGGTGCTGCCATGCAGACAGGGGCCGAGGTTACTATTTCCAATTATGAGTTCTCTTATGATGATATGATGACAAATAACGCTTTATCAGAAGCATTTACGGAAGTATTAATTGCTTTAGGGGTAAATGAAGAAGAAATATCCGCGCAACGCGATGGATCCGGATCTTTAGATATGGGAAATATAAGTCAAGTTGTGCCAGCTATTCATCCTTATGTAAAAATATGTAACGAAAACTATGCATGCCATACCCATGAATTCAGGGAAGCTGCCATGACAGACCAAGCGAGAGAAGCAATGATACTTGGCGCCAAATCAATGGCGTTAACAGGTTATGAAGTATTAACAAACAAAGAGCTACTTCAGCAAATAAAAAAAGAATTTCAACAACAGAAAAACAATAAAGAATAATTGTTTACACCATTTTTCTCTTTTAACCTTTACAAATAATTGATAATTTTATACAATAATGGAAATGTTAAAAGATGCGATGATAAGGACATGAGTTTTTCTTGACGGTTTACAGAGAGGGAAGGTAAGGCTGGAAACTTCCTAACACGACAGAATGACTTACCACCTTGGAGCAGTATTGGTGAAATAATAGTAGTCAATACCGTAGCTGCTACGATACAGCAAAACGAGCCATCATTTTCATAAGATAAGTGTAAATTTTTTTAAGTTAGATTGATGTCTAGCTTCAGGGCTAAACAAGCCGCTTCCGCTTTTCTTATTTGATGGGAACTTGGGTGGAACCACGAGCTAACACACACTCGTCCCTTTTTTAGGGATGAATGTGTGTTTTTTTATTTTTAACTTAAATAAATAACTGCAATGAAAAGGACATGAGTTTTTCTTAACGGTTTACAGAGAGGGGAGGCAGGCTGGAAAATCCCTAACACGAAAGAATGACTTACCACCTTGGAGCATGTATGGAGGAACTAATAGTATTCTATACCGTAATAGCTGCGATAAAGCGTTAATGAAGCCATTATTTTTATAGGATAAGTATGGATTTTTTTAAGTTATGAAGTTAGATGGATGTCTAGCTTCAGGGCTAAACAAGCCGCTTCCACTTTTCTTATATGATGGAAAGCTGGGTGGAACCACGGGTAAAAGACACACGCTCGTCCCTTTTTTAGGGATGCGTGTGTTTTTTATTTTCAAAAAACTAGGAGTGTTGCATGATGAATCAAAAAGAAGTTGTGATGAAATTTCCAGATGGAAAAGAAAAGAAGTATGAGAAAGGCATTTGCTTAGAGGAAATTGCCCAGTCGATTAGTCCAAGTTTAAAAAAGAAATCTGTTGCTGGCATGGTAAATGGATCATTGTATGATTTGACACGCTGCATTATGGAAAATGCTGAGATTAAGTTATACGACCTTCATACTTCAGAAGGAATAGAAATTATGAGACATACAACTGCACACGTACTCGCTCAAGCAGTCAAACGTTTATATGGAGACGTGCATTTAGGAATAGGACCTGTGATCGAAAATGGTTTTTATTATGATTTTGATTTAAAAGAAACGCTCACAATAAATGACCTAGAACAAATTGAAAACGAAATGAATCACATTATTTCAGAAAATCTGGAAGTAAAACGGGAAGAAGTTTCTCGTGATCGAGCAAAAGAAATCTTTGCTCACGATCCTTTAAAATTAGAACTGTTAGAAGCAATTCCAGTGGATCAAGTGGTGACAGTGTATCGCCAAGGGGAGTTTTTTGACTTATGTCGAGGTCCACATTTGCCGGCAACTAAGGCTATTAAAGCATTTAAATTAACACATGTTTCCGGCGCTTATTGGCGCGGTGATAGCAATAATAAAGTACTTCAGCGTATTTATGGTGTGGCATTTGCTTCAAAGGAAGAATTAGATGAATATTTTCATTTTGTAGAGGAAGCACAAAAAAGAAATCATCGAAAACTTGGAAATGAATTAGAATTGTTTATGTTTTCGGAAGAAGCACCTGGCATGCCATTTTATTTAGCAAACGGCCAGCTTATTCGCAATGAACTTGAGTCTTTTTTAAGAAATCTTCAGAATTCCTTTGACTATAAGGAAGTTCGTACACCAATGATGATGAACCAAAGGTTGTGGGAGCGCTCTGGCCATTGGGATCACTATAAAGATAATATGTACTTTTCGGATGTAGACGATCAGCGTTTTGCCTTAAAACCGATGAACTGTCCTGGACATATGCTTATTTTTAAAGATAAGCTGCATTCCTATCGTGACCTTCCGATTCGTATGGCTGAGTTTGGTCAAGTTCACCGCCATGAATTCAGTGGTGCGTTAAACGGCATGCTGCGTGTTCGTACATTCTGCCAAGACGATGCACACATCTTTGTTACACCTAACCAAATAGAAGCGGAAATTACATCCGCTTTAAAATTAATCGATTATGTGTATCAAACATTTGGATTTGACTATGAAATAGAGCTTTCTACTAGACCTGCTGACTATATGGGAAGTGGTGCATTATGGGATCAAGCTGAAGACGCTTTAAAAAATGTTTTGAAAAAATTAGGTTATAACTATTCCATTAATGAAGGAGACGGAGCATTTTACGGACCAAAAATTGATATTCATATTAAAGATGCACTGAAAAGAAGTCATCAATGCGCTACAGTGCAATTAGACTTTCAAATGCCAGAAAAATTTGATTTAACTTATATCGATGAACAGAACAATAAAGTCCGACCAGTGGTGATTCATCGTGCTGTCTTTGGGTCAATTGATCGCTTCCTTGGTATTTTAATTGAACATTTTGGCGGGGCATTCCCTGTTTGGTTGGCACCAGTTCAAGTAAAAGTGATACCAGTATCCAACGAAGTTCATAAAGAATACGTAGAAGAGATTACAAAACGATTAAAACAAGAAGAAATAAGAGTGGAACTGGATGTAAGAGAAGAGAAACTCGGCTATAAAATAAGAGAAGCCCAAATGAAAAAGGTTCCATTCATTATCGTTGTTGGGGATAATGAACAAAAAAATCAATCGGTTCATGTTCGACAATTTGGGCAAAAAGAATCTAAAGAAGAGAAACTGAATGATTTTATCGCTAATCTAAAGTGGTCTATTGATAATAGATGCCTGAATTAAAGTAATGCAATTTCGAAGTAAGAATAAAAATAATACCTTCCAATCATACTAAGGATGATGATAAAGGAGGTTATTAAAATGGCAAAGAAAAATAAAAAAAATGATCCTCAACAAAAAAATAAAAAAGGCTTTGATTCTGCAGTATTAAATGAAGAATTCGCTCATGAAATCGGCAGTGCAGCAACGAATAAAATTCATCACGATAAAGCAAAAAAAGAAAAAGCATCGAAAAACAATGGCGAATATAAAAAGTAAAAGAGTGTGGCTGACATCTTTCCAATTGGCAAATTCCTATTGGAAGATGCCAGCCCTTTTCTTTTTTATAACATGGATTCCTTTTACTATTATAGAATGTTAGCGTATAATAATAACCGTCCTATTTAGAGGAAATGAATATACAATTACGTAACAAGAAATGAACGGAGAGAAAGAAAATGATTGTAAAAAATGAACAAGATGTAAATGGATTAATAGAAATTGGAAAAATTGTCGGCAAGATTCGCGACGAATTATGTACAAAAACGGTACCGGGAATCACAACAAAAGAATTAGATGAACTTGCTGGAAAACTATTCGAAGAGAATGGAGCAGTTTCTGCCCCAAAATCTATGTATGATTTTCCTGGATATACGTGCATATCTGTGAATGATGAAGTAGCACATGGGATACCAGGCAATCGTGTCATTCAGGAAGGGGACTTAGTCAATATAGATGTATCCGCTAGTAAAAACGGTTATTTCGCAGATACAGGCAAATCATTTGTCGTAGGAAATGGAGATCCGAATCTGGAGAAATTATGTGAAGTGGCAAAAGAAGCGTTTGAAGAAGGATTAAAATGTTTTAAACCTGGTGGCAAAAAAAATCGCATCGGAAAATTTGTTTTTAATACCGCGAAAAAAAATGGTTTTACAGTAATTAAAAACCTTACTGGTCATGGGATTGGAACATCCTTGCATGAAAAACCAAACCATATCTTAAATTACTTTGACCCTTGGGATAATGAATTATTAAAAGAAGGCATGGTTATCGCGTTTGAACCATTTATTTCAACAGATGCGGAAGAAGTATATGAAAAAGAAGATGGTTGGACATTCTCTACAAGAAATAAAAGCTTCGTCGCTCAATATGAACATACAGTGATTATTACAAAAGATAAACCAATAATTACAACTTTATAAAAAGTCAGTGGTTGTCCAGTAATGTACTCGCCTTCTTTTGGTAAAAAGATAAGTGGGTTGCTTTGCTGGCAGCCACTTTTTAATATAGTAGAAAATCTTTCCATCTATCTCTATCACTATAACCTTGTTTCAAAATTCTAGTAAACAAGGCTTCACTTCACAATTTAATCATTTTTAAGAAAATTAGAAATACTTTTCTATCATAACTTTTTCGATTGACTTCCTGATAAATATTCCGTATTGTAAAAGATATAATTTGATAACAAAAATCCTTATCAGCTCAAGATGAGGTAGAGGTCGCGATTTTTATTAGTATAAAGATGGAGAACCAGAGAACTTGCAGATATCTTTAGAAAGGAACAATCGCCGAAGCACTATTATTCTCTGATAATATGTAGCTGGGCCTGTATACGAATAGGTACAGGACTGTCATAGGAATTACTATGATGAACTATCCTTTTAACTGGTGGTGTTTTATATGCTCGCACCATACAAGTGGTGTGTTTTTTTATGATCATTTATTCAAGTTCTGGTACTCTATTTTAGATAATACACAATAAATATAGTGAAACAATTAAACGCTCATCATCATTTTTTACAGATTAATAGGATTTAACGAGTATCCTAAAATACTCGTTAATCCAGGATACTCGATTCAAAGTAAGTTCTCCTATTTTGAGCAAGAGGAAAAGAAAAGGAGACATCAACATGAATACTAAAGGAAAACTTGGACTAGGAATATTAACGTCCCTTGTAGTCGGTAATATGGTCGGATCGGGTATTTTTATGCTGCCTCGTTCCTTATCGGAAGTAGCAAGCCCAGCTGGTGTACTTGCTGCATGGCTACTAACAGGAATGGGTGTTTTAACAACAGCTCTTGTGTTTGGAAATCTCGGAGGAAGAAAACCTAACTTAATTGGCGGATCACAAATATATGCAAAAGAATTATTTAAAGCTGGCTCTAAACAATCCTTGCTTGCAGGATTTATGGCTACATGGGGATATTGGATTGGTAATTTAGCAGGGAATATTGCCATTATTACAACATTTGCAGGCTATCTTTTACCTTTTTCCCAATACTAACGAGCGAAGCGGTTGTATGTACAGTTGGGGCCTTTACATTAAAGGTTGGCAATGTATTAACCTTTTCCGTTTGTTCGATGTTATTATGGGGTACGCATTTCTTTATTTTAAGAGGAATTGAAAATGCAGGAAAACTTAATTTTGTAGCAACAGCTGCAAAGGTTACTGGTTTCTTATTATTCATTATTGTTGCAATCTTCGCTTTCCAAAAAAGCAATATATTGCCATTTATAGAACCAAGATTAGATGATCAAGGAAACACTGTTAGTCTTTTTGGGTAAATAAATAATGCAGCAATTACCACGTTATGGGCATTTATTGGTGTGGAATCTGCAGTTGTTTTTGCTTCAAGAGCGAAAAAGAAAATTGATGTAAAACGAGCGACTATTTTAGGCTTATTTATCGCTTTAGCCATTTATATTGGGATAAGCACGCTAGTAATGGGGATTTTAAGTCAAGACGTCCTTGTTTCTTCACAAAAACCATTAATTGATGCGATAGAAACAGTTATAGGGCCAGTTGGAGGAAAAGTACTTGCCGCAGTCGGTTTAATCAGCTTATTCGGTTCCACAATAGGCTGGATTATGCTTAGTACAGAAGTGCCGTTTCAAGCTGCAAAACAAGGAATCTTTATCCCTGCGTTTTTAAAAGAAAATGAAAAAGGCATTCCAACCTTTTCTTTAACGATAACAAATATACTTGGCCAGATTTTTATTTTTTCTACCATTTCAAACAGTATTTCCGCTGCTTTTGATTTTGTTATTTATATCGCAACCTTATCGTATTTAGTACCTTATTTAATCGCATCTGTATTTCAGTTAAAACTTACCATTACTGGTGAAACGTATGAATCAAACAAAAAAAGAATGACGGATGGCATCATTGGTGGACTTGCGACGATCTACTCTATATGGGTAATTATTGCAGGAACAGCTGATTTCAAAACATTCACATTCGGTATACTATTATTATTGAGTGGTGTATTGTTTTATAATCAGGTAAATAAACCGCAAATAAATAAAAAACCGTCACAAAAAGCATCGTAATCTTTGAAAAAGCATCCAAATAAGAAAGGATGCTTTTTTATATAAATGACTGTATTTACTTAAAGTTAATAATTATGTTTTAATAGGAATATATTGGGTTATTTATGTTAAAATAGATCTATATGCATAAAGAAATATTGTTATGCTTTTCACTTGTAATTGATATTCTCTTCATTTAATGTAATAGAACAATCTTGCTGAAAGAGGTTTTTGTTTTCAAATGACTATTATTTCAATGACAGTTACATATTTTTTTTGGGCTAAAGCTGTAAACATTATTTTAATTGTTTTTCTTGTTATTACAGTTCTTTATTTTTTGAATAAAACAAAGGTGCTCATCAGAGAAAGTAAACGAATGAACAAAGATTTAAAGAAAAAAAATCTACTAATTCTCCAACTGCAGAATCAAGTAAAATCACATCAATCATTGGTTCATTCCATAGGTGGATTATTACTATTTCGTCCACCTAAGAAAGAGTATTATTTTTCGGAAAATTTCGAAATGCTTATTGGATATCCAGCAGATAAGATAATTGAAAATCCGCAATTATACAGACAGATTATTATTACAGAGGATTTATCTATTATTGATGAATTAATAAATGCTTTAAAAAAAGGGGAAAGCAAGCAGGTAGAATTCCGTATAAATCATCCAGAGGAAAAAGAAAAATGGATACTCTGTTTTGCAAAATCGATTATTGATTCAAATGGCACTATACTGCAAATAAATGCGCAAATCCTAGATATTTCAAAAAGAAAAACATTAGAAGAAGAATTAAAAAAATTAGCCTATACAGATCATTTAACCGATTTATCCAATCGAAAGGCACTAGACCGACATTTGCATAAAGCGATTGCAAGATCAAAGCGACATCAACATACGTTAGCCATTATGTTTATTGATTTAGACGATTTTAAAATAGTAAATGATACATTAGGGCATCATGCTGGTGATGTATTATTAATGGAAGTGGCAGACCGCTTCCACAAAAGTATTAGAGAAGAAGATTATATTGCTCGAATAGGCGGCGATGAATTTATTATTGTGTTTGAGGAAACGAATAAAATCGAAATGAAAAAAATTACCGAACGGATTATACATTCTGTCTCGAAACCATATGTTATCAATCAAATGGAAGCATCGATCACATTAAGCATCGGGATCAGTTTATATCCTGATGACAGTGATAATAAAGATAAATTAATAGCCTACGCAGATAAAGCAATGTATATGGCAAAAGATAAAGGGAAAAATCAGTATCATTTTTATGCATCTGATAGTACAGAAGCGGAATAAACCAGAGACATCCAGTTTATTTACACTCTGGTGCTGTCCAAAATAGGAAAATCAGATAAAATTTAATATTCTCGTATATGAAAAGGGGCTTCCTAAAGTCGAAAAAACGACTTATTTGGGAGCTCTCTTTATTTAAATGCGTTTATTTCTTTTAACCTAACTTTTTTTCATAAATTTATCAAAATCTAATTGCATATTTATTAAATATATTGTATAAATATTATTAGTTGATCTTTAATGAAGGGGAATGTTTATGAATTATTTAGTTACCGATAAAATACCTGAATATAAACCATTTGCTCATTTGCACGAAGTGAGTGGATTATTAAAAAATAAAAAAGGGAATTACACACAAGAACAATTATATACAGCTGCAACTAATAGCTGGTTTTGTTTATCTATATACGATGGAGAATCTTTAATTGCTTTTGGCAGAATGATATCTGATGGAGTATATCAAGCATTAATATGTGACGTAATGGTAGATCCTTCTTATCAAGGAACTGGATTAGGTAAAGAAATTATTGAAGGTCTATTACAGAAATGCCAACAAAGCGGTATTCAGTCTATTCAACTTTTTTCCGCAAAAGGAAAACAACAATTTTATAAAAAATTAGGCTTTCAAGAAAGAGAAGCAGATGCTCCTGGAATGTCTATCGTAATATAAAAAACTCATTGGAAAACTATTTCAGTGAGTTTTTTATATTACGAGCAAAATATCCCTTTAAAATGCAGAAGCCGGATTCCTTTTTCAGTTGACATATTTTCAAATACATGGTATTAAAATAGTGGTTAGCACTCTTTGTGATGAAGTGCTAAGCTATACTATTTTTACATAGAACTAGAAAAAAAACTGAAGGGAGAATATTTTATGGTACAAACAAAAGAATTTAAAGCGGAATCAAAAAGACTATTAGAAATGATGATTAATTCTATTTATTCTCAACGTGAAGTGTTTTTGCGAGAGTTGATTTCGAATGCAAGTGATGCGATTGATAAAATTTATTATAAAGCATTAACAGATGACAACATCTCATTTAATAAAGACGATTATTATATTAAATTATTTGTTGATAAAGAGAAGAAGACCCTTACAATTTCCGATACTGGCATCGGGATGACACAGGATGAATTAGAAAATAACCTTGGGACCATCGCAAAAAGCGGATCCTTGGCATTTAAAACAGAAAACGAAAGCAAAGATGGACATGATATTATCGGCCAATTTGGTGTTGGCTTTTATGCTGCCTTTATGGTCGCAGATGTCGTTACCGTTATCACAAAAGCACTTGGCAGCGAAACCGCCTACAAATGGGCATCACATGGGGCAGACGGATATACAATAGAAGAAACTGAAAAAGACACAGTCGGCACCGATATTATTTTACAAATAAAAGAAAATACAGAAGAAGATCAATATGATGAATTTTTAGAAGAATACCGCCTGCAATCGATTATCAAAAAATACTCTGATTTTATCCGCTATCCTATTAAAATGGATGTAAAAAAGCACCGTGCAAAAGAAGGAACGGAAAATGAAACAGAAGAATATACAGAAGAAGAAACAATTAACAGCATGGTTCCAATTTGGCGCAAAAATAAAAACGAATTAACAGAAGAAGATTATCAGCAATTTTATCATGAAAAACGGTATGGATTTGATCAGCCGCTTCAGCATATTCATATTAGCGTAGATGGCAGCATCCGTTACAATGCTATTTTATATATACCCGAAAAAACGCCATATGACTATTATTCAAAAGAATACGAAAAAGGGTTGGAGTTATATGCTAATGGCGTATTAATTATGGAAAAATGCGGAGATTTACTACCTGATTATTTTAGCTTTGTAAAAGGAATGGTCGATTCTGAAGATCTTTCCCTTAATATTTCAAGAGAAATGCTCCAGCATGACCGTCAATTAAAAAGAATTGAAAAAAATATTACTAAAAAAGTGAAAAGCCAATTACAAAGCTTATTGAAAAATGAAAGAGAAAAATATGAAACGTTCTATCAATCTTTTGGCAGACAATTAAAATATGGTGTGTACAGCGATTTTGGCGCAAATAAAGAAATGCTGCAGGATTTATTATTATTCCATTCATCTAAAGAGAAGAAACTTGTCTCTTTAGATGAGTATGTTGCCAATATGCCGGAGGATCAAAAATATATTTATTATGCAGCAGGCGATTCCATTGAAAGAATTGAAAAGCTTCCACAAACAGAACTTGTGACCGATAAAGGCTATGAAATTCTTTTCTTCACAGATGATATTGATGAATTCGCCATCAAAATACTGATGAACTATAAAGATAAAGAATTTAAATCTGTATCAAGCAGTGATCTTGGCATCGATCAAGATGACAATGCTGAAGACAAAGCATCGGAAGAAGAAAACAAAGAATTATTTACGTATATGAACAACCTATTGTCTGGAAAAGTAAAAAAGGTAAAGTTATCCAATCGTTTAAAATCCCACCCTGTTTGTTTATCAACAGAAGGGGATGTAACGATTGAAATGGAAAAAATCCTAGCTGCTATGCCTGACAATCAGCATGTTAAAGCAGATAAAGTATTGGAAATAAATAAAAACCATGAAGTTTTTCAATCTTTAACAGCTGCCTTTGAACAGGATAAAGAAAAGTTAACCTTGTATACAAATCTATTGTACAATCAAGCACTTTTAATTGAAGGATTGCCAATCGAAGATCCAGTTGCCTTTACGAATGATCTTTGTAAAATAATGAAATAAAATATTGATCATAAAAAAACAGTCTTGTTCATACTATTTGAATAAGACTGTTTTTTGGTGTGGAAAATTCTATACAAAAATGAAAAAGGTTATGACTTGACTTTTATTTTTTATCCTGTTTTAATTATTTGTACATTTACTAACCATAATACATCTTATCCAGAGAGGTGGAGGGAAACGGCCCTATGATACCTCGGCAGCGGGTTCTTTCGAATACTGTGCCAATTCCTACAGACAAATAATGGTCTGAAAGATAAGAAGAGAAAAAAGCAGCTTAAATCCTCTTCTGTCTTCAGAAGGGGATTTTTTGTTCATATGATGTTTAAAGCATCAGAAATTGGAAAAAAATAATAAGTATATCTTCTTTTTCATATTATCAAAGGAACATAATTAGCACACAACATTTAATCCGACTAAGGAAATGTGAATAATATATTTATTTAGAAAGGGGAAACCTAACTATGGAAAAACAACTATCACAAGTAGAAAACCAAAAAAACGAACTGATTGAAAAACTACTTCATCATGGTATCTATAAAAAAGAATCTCTGCATTTATTCGAGTTAACCGTGATAGAATTAGAAGAAGAATATAATAAAGTAATCGATCAAAAAAATACGGATTACTGAGTGCCTACTCAAAGAGTTCGTAGTTTTTTTTTTACAAAAAGTATGGTAGGATAGGAATGATTATAACAAATAATAGAGGTTCTAGCCCCCCTCTTTAAAAAAACTAAGATGAAGCAGTACTTCCATCTTGGAGTGCTGCTTTTTTATTTGCGGCTAAGTACTTAACAAGTTTATTTTAATTGTATTTTGATAATGAATGTTAAGAAGGGAGTATATACGATGTTAAAAGATGAAAAAGCGGTAGTAGTGTTTAGCGGAGGGCAGGATAGTACTACTTGTTTATTCTGGGCATTAAAAACATTTAAAGAAGTAGAGGTTGTTACCTTTAATTATAATCAGCGCCATAAAGAAGAGATTGAATGTGCAAAAAAAATCGCGAAAGACTTACATGTTTACCATCATGTACTGGATATGGCGTTATTAAATCAGCTTGCACCGAATGCACTAACAAGAAACGATATCGAAGTAAAAGAAGGGGAAAACGGAGAATTGCCATCCACTTTTGTACCAGGACGTAATTTACTTTTCCTTTCCTTTGCTGCTGTTTTGGCAAGCCAAATTGGTGCGAAGCATATTATTACAGGTGTTTGCGAAACAGATTTCAGCGGCTATCCTGATTGCCGCGATGCTTTTATCAAATCGCTTAATGTGACGATTAATTTAGCAATGGACAGCCAATTTGTCATCCACACCCCATTAATGTGGCTAGATAAAGCGGAAACGTGGAAGCTTGCAGATGAATTAAAGCAATTAGACTATATTCGAGAACATACATTAACTTGTTATGAAGGCATCATTGGAAATGGTTGTGGAGAATGTCCGGCTTGTAAATTAAGAAAAGCAGGATTAGATAGTTATTTACATTCAAAACAAAAGGTGGAAAAACAGTAATGGACCAAAATATATTCGGCTTTCGAATTGTCGAAGGCCTGCAAAAAATAGATGAAGATATTCAAAGAAATGAATTAAATTATCATAAAAAAAGAGTGCTTGTCAGCAAAGAGTTTACATTTGATGCAGCCCATCATTTGCATTGCTATGAAGGAAAATGTAAAAACTTGCATGGACATACGTATAAAGTCGTATTTGGCATTAGTGGTTTTACAAATGATATTGGTTTAGTCATTGATTTTGGTGACATCAAAAAAATCTGGAAAGAAAAAGTCGAAATCTATCTTGATCATCGCTATCTAAATGAAACATTACCTACAATGAATACAACGGCGGAAAACATGGTGGTCTGGATTTATGAAAAAATGCACGATGCATTAACCAATCCATCTTCTATTTCACAAGGTACACGTTTAGAATTTGTCCGCCTTTATGAAACACCAACAAGTTATGCAGAAGTGAGACGGGAGTGGATGGAAGTTGAATAAAATTCCCGTACTTGAGATTTTCGGTCCAACGATACAAGGAGAAGGCATGGTAATTGGCCGAAAAACGATGTTTGTACGAACTGCAGGCTGTGATTATAAATGTTCCTGGTGTGATTCGGCTTTTACATGGGATGGTTCAGCCAAACAAGATATTCAGCAATTAACAGCGGCGGAAATATGGGAACAATTATCCCTTTTAGGAGGAGCATATTTTGACCATGTTACCATCTCAGGTGGAAATCCTGCCCTCTTAGCAGCTTTAGACAGTTTGATTAATTTATTAAAAGAAAAAGGCATTTCGGTCGCGTTAGAAACGCAAGGAAGCAGATGGCAAGACTGGTTTTATAAAATTGATGATTTAACGATTTCACCAAAACCACCAAGTTCAGGTATGCAAACAAATTTCTGCATTTTAGATACTATTATAACGAACTTACAAGAAAATAATAATGATTTTAGTGTTAAAGTGGTCGTATTTGATGAAGTGGATTTTGCGTATGCAAAAAAAGTCCATGCACGTTATCAACATGTTCCTTTTTATCTTCAAGTAGGAAACGATGATCTTACTAACTCAAATAATGCAGAATTAGGATCAAAATTATTAGAAAAGTACGAATGGCTCATTCAACAAACAATCGAATCAGCGGAAATGAATGATGTGAGAGTATTACCTCAGCTGCATGCACTAGTTTGGGGAAATAAAAGAGGCGTTTAATCTAGGCATTTTGGCAAAAAACCGCCATTACATTCTGACTTTTGAAGGATTTTGTAGAATTCATTCGAAAAATCTTAAAAAAGATTGTATAATAGAAACTTAGGATTGTAGATTCTAAAAAGAGGGAGGACCTTAAACGATGGAATGGACTTTAGCCATTTTGTTTGGTGCAGCCTTACTCCTATTTATTTTGTCGATTGTAAAATCACAACAATCGTCCAAAGCAGAACAACGAGAAATTGATATGATTCACTTTTCTGTACTGGATGAAGTGGAACAGCTGCAAAAACAATTACGAAACGTTGAGCTTGATTTAGAGATAATTGAAAAAAAAGCAGGGATTAAATTATCTTCTAATGAAAGAATCATGATGCGCGAAGTATTAGACTTATTTAAGCGCAACTACTCAATAGAAAGCATTGCTGCAGAAAAAAATCTATCTGAAATGGATGTAGAACATATGCTATCTCCTTTCTTAACAGCAAAAGAGGAAGGGAGAAAAGTCGCAAATGAAGTCTAATATAGTTACTAGCTTCTCAGCAGGACTCCTTTTAGCTACGACAGCATGTGGGATCATGTACTTCTCAAACAAGGGAGAAGCGACAAATGCTCAAACGGAAAACAAAAAAACAGAAGAAACTGCTGTAGCAAAAACACCTACTATTGATGAAATGAAAACTTTACTTGCTTCTTCCGGTTATGTAGTGCAAACAAAAGAAGAGATAGATAAAAAAGATGCTGCGACAGAAGACGAATGGAAGAAAAAAGTCGCAGAGGCAGAAGAATCTGCTAAAAAAGCAAATTCCGATAATAAAGACAATGATGGTAAGGTCGTTTATCGTACGATGATTACCGTAACAAATGGTATGACTAGCATCGATGTTGGACGAGCATTAAAAAGTAGCAAAATCATTAAAGAAAGCGCCTTTGACTTTTCCCGAAAAGTGGATAAAAAAGGGGTTGCCGAATACTTGAAGCCTGGAACATACGAAGTAGATAGTAATATGGAAACAGATAAAATCATTTCCACTATATTCAAAAAACGATAATATTTAAGGATATCCAAAATACACGGATATCCTTTTTATATTAGATGAAAAGCCTTATCGATAGTTAGGAAATACTCTTCTTACAGTTTCAGTAAACTCATTAAACAGTCCACTTATTGGCTGGCCATTTTCAATATCTTGTCCATAATTAGTCATTCGATCAAAAAAATCTGGGTTGGAGGAAACATATACATTGTCAACATCTTTGTCAGCATCTCTAACTTTATCTGCAATTTTTTCCTCGAGTCTATTTGTTACATTGCCTTCTTGGTTTCCAGTTAATTGGACTGCAACAAAAGCATTTTCGTCTGTTTTAAGTACAACTGCTCGTTCCACTTCTTTTAAATCCGTCACCATATCCGCTGCTTTATCTGCTAAATCAAGATTATCAGTTCCTCTATTATTTGTTTTATAACCAACATTCTCAACATCTACATTGCGGTTATTGTTTCTTTCATTCAAGGCAGTGTTATTATCATTAAAATTACAACCTGTCATTATTGCCATAGCCCCAGCTAAAACAAATAATATTTTTGCTATTTTCATTCCAGATCTTCCTTTCTATTTTTACTTCAATATTAATTTTCCCAATTATGCAGATATCATACTTTTCTTGATAAGGAAAAGCACGAATGCTTTTGATAAGGAGTAATATAATAAACATAAGCATAAAACTGAAAATAAAAATTGAGTTAATTCGTTCAAAATAACTGTCTTATTATTTCAAATATTGAATCAAATGAATTAAAATAAAAAATAAGATGAAATCTAGGAGGGAAAAGGCATGAAAAACGTCATCAATCAATTCATTTCTTTAGGAATCGGGGTAGCTGCAGCCAGTAAGGAGCAAGTAGAAAAGCTTGTGAATGACCTTGTAGCTAAAGGAGAAATTAGCAAAAACGAATCAAAAGATATCGTCAATCAATTATTAGAAAAAGGCCAACAAACAAAAAAAGAAATGGATGGTATCATTAAAACAAAAATTCAACAAGCACTAAAAGAGTTGGATGTTGTTACGATGGAAGAATACCGAGAGTTAGAGCGCAGAATCGCTTTGCTTGAGCAGAAGAGTGAATAATTATTTTTTGTTATCTTGGGAGGGATGGAAATGTTCAGCAAAAGAATGAAGCATGCTCATCGTTACCAAGAGATTATTCGAGCTTTACTTCGAAATGGATTTGGCTATATGGTAAAGGACCTAGGTTTAACGGAGGCATTTTCTCCTATTATTAAAAAGATCCGGAAATCACAAACCTCTTATCGGCGTACATTAGGAGAAAGAATTCGTATTGTATTAGAAGAACTAGGACCTACTTTTATTAAATTCGGGCAAGTGATGAGCACAAGACGAGACCTTTTTCCTGAACATATTATCCATGAATTAGAAAAGCTGCAGGATCATGTACCGCCTTTTTCTTTTGCGGAAGTAAACGAAATTATCCAAACAGATTTAGGCGGAACGATTGCTGGGATTTTTACAGAATTTCGTGAAGAACCAATTGCTTCTGCATCCATTGGACAAGTGCATTTCGCCGTCCTTCATACAGGCGAACAAGTAGCGGTAAAAGTGCAGCGGCCAAATATTACGAAAATTGTTAACACGGATCTGGAAATAATAAAAGATCTGCTGCAATTAGCTAAATCCAAACTAGAATGGACGAAAAAATATCCAATAACAGAGCTTCTCGATGAATTTTCCAGCTCTTTACGAGAAGAATTGAATTTTACAATTGAAGGAAGAAATGCAGAAAAAATAGGAAAACAATTCAAATCGAGCGCAATTGTCCATATACCTGCTATTTTTTGGAATTATTCAACCGAAAGATTGTTAACAATGGAGTTTTTAGACGGGATAAAAATCAATGATCTAAAAAGGATGGAAGAATTGGGGTATAACCGTAAAAAAGTCGCCGAAAAATTTGCAAACAGCCTTCTTCAGCAAATGTTAGAATACGGCTTCTTTCACGGTGATCCTCACCCAGGAAACATCCTTATTTTACCAGGAGAAAAAATTGGTTTACTAGATTTCGGCATGGTTGGCAAATTAAGTACAGAAATGAAATACCAATTTGTTTCGTTAGTCATTTCATTAAAAAGAGGAAACAATGACAGTATTATCAAGGTTCTGTCTCAAATGGGAATATTGCCTGATGACATAACCTTACCTACTATTCGGTTCGATATTGAAAAAATGCGGGACAAGTACTACGATATTCCCCTTAGTCAAGTAAGTTTTGGTGAAATCATTCACGATTTTTTTCAAATTGCCCAACGTCATCAAATTCAAATACCAGCTGAATTAATGATTCTAGGAAAGTCGCTTATGACGTTAGAAGGAATTGTCGAGTTTCTTGATCCGAGCTGCAATATTATGGGGTTAGCTGAACCATTTGCTGAACAGTTGGCAAAAGAACGATTCCACCCAAAAAACTTGGCGGAAAATGCCTGGCACCATCTAAATGATTATGCAGAATTGCTGTCCACTTTTCCAAAAAGTATGAAAGAATTATCAACGGCCATTAGAAAAGGGAAGCTTCGTTTTGAAATTTCCACTCCGGAATTACATATGATATTAAAAAAGATGGATCAAATCTCCAATCGCTTATCGCTAAGCATCGTGTTGCTTGCCTTTAGCATTTTGATGGTGGGCTTAATCGTCGGATCCTCCATCAGCAGACAATCCACCATCCTATGGAAAATTCCAGCAATCGAAATCGGATTTGTGGTGGCAGGATTGATGTTTTTTTGGCTAATTATCTCTATTTTTCGGTCAGGGAAGTTTTGAAAAATCGTTATTAATTCATGAATACCAAGAATTGTGAGCTTTTTCTCTACAAAGGAGGAAAAGCTTTTTGATGTTGTTTCAAAATAGGGTACAGCCACATTTCTTACATAAATACCCAATTTAATATAATAAATGGAAAGGTTTCAAAAAAATTCTTGACCTAGAGTAAACTCTAGCTATTATAATAAACAGCATCTTACTGAAAGAAAGGATGGAAAAAACATGTTGAATATCAAAGGGAAAGTAGTCGTTTTAACAGGAGCATCTAGTGGAATTGGTGAAGCAACAGCTAAAGTGCTTGCCAAAAATGGTGCTAAAGTAGTTCTTGCTGCTAGACGTAGGGAGCGATTACAAGCCCTGAAGGAAAATATAAACAAACAAGGTGGAACAGCTGAATTCAAGGTAACAGATGTAACTTCCCAAAAGGAAGTAGAAGAGCTTGCACATTTTGCTTTTAATACCTTTGGACAAATTGATGTGCTGATCAACAATGCAGGCATCATGCCTCTTTCATATTTACACGAAAGAAAAGTAGCGGAATGGGACCAGATGATTGATGTTAATATCAAAGGTGTACTTTATGGTATTGGTGCTGTTCTTCCATACATGCGAAACAAAAAACGCGGTCATATAATTGATGTATCTTCGGTTACAGGACATATCGTAAACAAGTCATGGGCTGTCTACTCAGGTACAAAGTTTGCTGTACGAGCAATCACAGAAGCTCTAAGACAAGAAGAAGCAATAAATAATATTCGCACGACGATTATTTGTCCTGGAGCGGTGGCAACAGAGTTGGTGAATACTGTTACTAATGAAGAAATCAAAAAAAATATTGAGGAGGGTTTGCAAATTGCAATACCTCCTGAAGCTATTGCAAATGCAATCCAGTATGCCATTTCTCAACCAGAAAATACCGCTATAAACGAAATGATTGTAAGACCAACGAATCAAGAATTATAAATGGGGGTTAAAACACGGGCTATACAATCGGTCAATCCGAAGCAAAAGGAATCTATTCATATTTTGCGATATTATGAGAATGAAGGGATTATGCCTTTTATAAAACGCAATGACAATGGAATACGGATTTATGAAAAAGAAGAATTGGATCTATACGCTGTCTTCGAGCGACGGATTAGCCGTTAAAAATTGGAAGAAGTTTGTTTCTCTTATTATGCAGGGAAATAAGACTATTGCTTACTTTCAATTAATTAATCTTTTTAATTTTACCACTAAGTTCCACTATTATTTCAGTAAATTAAGATAGTATTATATATCTTATGTGCAGATAGAAAAATAGGAGGAACAGTTTAATAGTGAAAAAGATTTTTAGTTTTTTAATTATTTTTTTAATAGTAGCAAGCCTTCTACCTAGCAAAGGAGTGGCAGTCTCTAATTCTCTAACTATTGGTTCTGTCAAAGTAGACAAAGTCAATGTATATAGTTCAGCAAAATTAAGTTCACAAATATTAACTGTGCTGAACAAAGGGGAAGAATATCCAATTATCACTTCAGTCGCAGGGGATTCTACAAGTTCGATTACTCATACAGTTGTTGCTGGCAACACATTATGGATTATTGCAAATCAATATGGAACAACAGTAAGTGAAATACAAAAAGTAAACAAACTAAAAACTACGCACATTACCGTTGGCCAAAAATTAAAAATTCCACAGAAATATACTACTCACACAGTTGTTTCTGGAGATACATTATGGAAAATTTCTCGTAAATACAGTGTAATCGTAAATGATTTAACAAAGGTAAATTCTCTCCGTACGACAAAACTTACGATTGGGAAAAAAATTAAAATTCCGATTTATTATTACCAAGTTCAATTACTTGGCGGAAAAAAAGGATGGATTAAAAAGTCCCTTGTTCAAGCGTCAACTAAAGACCGTATCATTATGGGATGGAATTATAATGGAACGACAGAAAGCTACATCCAACAATTGCAAAATAAAAAAAATCTAGAGGTAGTATCACCACGTTGGTTTTCGTTAAATAGTTCAGAAAATGTAGTGACTGTTTCTGCCAATGCTAAGTACGTTCAAGCTGCACACGCATCAGGAAAACAAGTATGGCCGTTGCTTGGAAATAAATTTGATCCAGTTTTAACGGATTCAATCATAAGCAATCCTCAAAATCGCCAAAAGCTTGTTTTAACATTACGTGATTCCTTGATCCAAAGCAATAGTGATGGAATAAATGTAGATTTTGAAAACATAGATATAAAAAACAAACAAGATTTTGTCCTATTTATTAGTGAGCTAAAAACTGCTCTTAAACCCTCTGGAATTGTAGTTTCTGTAGATGTTACCCGTACAAACAACGATCCATTTTGGTCAGGGAGTTTTGATCGCAAGGAACTTGGAAAGATAGCTGATTACATTATTATGATGGGTTATGATGAGTATTGGTCAGGAGGAACTCAGTCAGGTTCGGTTGCTACCTTGCCTTGGGTTGAAGAAGGAATTCAACTGTTGATGAGCGATGTACCATCTCATAAAATCATTCTTGGTGTCCCATTTTTTACAAGAGAATGGGTTACCAATTTATCCACTAATAAAGTAAAAAGTATAGACCGAACAATGACCGAAGTGAACCAAATTATTGCTGCAAATGGCTTGCAGGAAGTATGGGATGAAAAAGCTTCCCAAAATTATGTTGAATTCATTGCGAATGGAGAAAAACATCAAATATGGGTTGAAGACAAACAGTCACTAGAACTTAGGCTAAATATTGTAAAACAAAATCATTTAGCTGGAGCTGCAGCATGGTATATTGGTTCTGAAACTCCAGATATTTGGGATATTTTTCATTTTAATCAATAATAAGTTTAAATATCGTTTCATCTAATGCTCGGATAAAGTTATCCGGGCTTTTTTTTGTATACAATAATTTGTCTCTATGTAAATAAAGATAGTATCACAGCTAAGGAAAAGAATTACTTTAAAAATCCAAATAACAAATTACAAATTATAATATTTGTCATTTGTTATTTGTTATGTTAATCTCAAATCAGGAGGTGAGAGCAGCAATATTTTATTGCTGATTATGGAAAAGAAAAATACTATTTTAAGTAAAAAAGACATTCTAGATGCAGCCGAAAAAACATTTCGTCACTATGGACCGAAAAAAACATCTGTAACTGATATAGCAAAATTGTTAAATGTAAGTCATGGAACGATTTATAGACATTATTCCAGTAAAACCGTATTAAGAGAAGCTGTAACAGAGAGATGGTTGGAAGAAGAAATTATTGCTCCTCTGCAAGCTCTCATCAATTCTGAAGCAGCAGATTCAGAAGAATTATTGAAAACATATTTACTTCACTTAATTTCTCTTAAGCAAAATCATGCCCTAAATGATGAAGAAATGTTTGAAATGTATGCAGAAGTGACAGCTGAATCAGCTGCTCTTATTCAACATCACGTTAATTGCATTATCGAACAATTAATCTTCGTCATCGAAAAAGGGATTAATGCAAATATCATAAAAGAAGTAAAGGATAAAAATAAGTTAGCACGATCTATTTTTTTCGCAACGGCAAGATTTCATCATCCTTCTCATGCGTATGAATGGAAGAGCAAAACAATTAATGAAGAGTTCGATCAAGTATGGGATTTAATAAAAGAAGGCTTTAAAAAAGTATAAAATCCGGTAAGCAACAAAAATAAGAGAAAGAAGGGATTATACATGACGACAAATATAAGCGGAAAAGTAGCGATTGTGACAGGGTCTTCAAGAGGAATAGGAAGGGCAATAGCTGAACAATTAGCAAGTTTAGGAGCTAAGGTTGTAGTTAATTATTCCAGTAGTCGCAAAAAAGCAGACGAAGTTGTAAAAAGCATTCAAGAGAAAGGCGGGGAAGCGATTGCATTAAAAGCAGATATTGGTAATATAAGTGATCTTGAAAACTTATTCGCTGGAACTATTCGTGCTTTCGGAAAATTAGATATTTTAGTTAATAATGCTGGTTTAATGGTAAACAAACCTCTTTTAGAAGTGACAGAAGCAGATTTTGACCAGCATTTTGCTATTAATGCAAAAGGTACTTTCTTCGCTTGTCAATTGGCAATGAAGCATATGGAGAAAGAGGGGCGTATTGTGAATTTATCCACTTCTGTAAACGGGCAGATGTTCCCTTCCTACAGTGTCTATGCTGGAACAAAAGGAGCTGTTGAACAATTCACAAGACAGCTTGCAAAAGAATTTGGACCTAAACAAATCACAATCAATGCAGTTGCACCAGGGCCAGTTAACACAGCGCTTTTCACATTTGGCAAATCTGAGCAACAAATTGAAGGGATAAAGAAGTTGAATGCTTTTAACCGCATTGGTGAACCAGAAGATATCACGGATGTCATAGCATTTCTAGTAAGCAAGCAATCACAATGGATAACAGGTCAAACAATTCGAGTTAATGGTGGGTTTATTTAATAGATTAAAAGTTCAGTTATAAGTCCTTCTGCCTTTTTTGACCTACAAGGGCCAAGTGCAGGCTCTTACCAAAAAAAGAAAGGATCATATTCTCGTTAATGCTAAAGGGAAAAGCTATCGTTCCATCAAATAAAAAGATGTTTTTCCTGTATATAACGAAAGGACAATCTATTTATGAAATAATATTTAGAGTAACAAAGAAAGAGATCGATAATATGCTGAGAAAATATCATACAAAAGAAAAGACTATGTTTTTTTTCCGAAAAGTAGGTAAAGAAGAAATAAAGAAAACTAAGTATTTGCCTGATTACGGATGGACTTTCAATTGGTTGCACTAAGTCTAGGAGTGATGCTAAGGTGCAAAGAGATATTGAAAGATTCGGCAATGCTTTTCCCAATGGTGTATTTGCCTTTCCACCAAGTTCAGAAGCACCAAAAGTAAAGATTAGAGCATTAGGAGAGTATTGTAAAGCTAAAGGTATCGAACCAAACGATTTAAGCCCTAAAGAAATGGAGCAATTTTTATATTTTGAGTAAGATAAGAAAGGAAAAGTCCGTACATATAGGGGCTTTTTTATTGAATATGCAAATAATCTATTCTATTTTTTGAAATTGTATTCACTCCAAAATTATAATAAGTAAATGAATAGGTTTCACACTGAAAACATAAGTGGTAAAGTCAAAAAGGAGAAGGAGTGAAAGTGAAATGATGAAAAAATATGTTATAGAAGAGGTGTCCATTCCTAAAAATTCCTTGGCAAGCCAAGCTTTTACTTATAAACATTATTCAGATGCATATAAGGCTCTACTACCTGATAAGGCAGATTTTGATGTAGATACAATAACGCGGTTGTTTTTCACTTCTGTTCCTTCTTGGGTTTCTCATTTAATGATGGTGCGAGATAAAATAGTTAGGCTTATTGGGTTAAAGACATCTAATCGGTTTGAAGTACAAAATATGACATTTGAGCAGGGAAGCAATACGGGAATATTTCATGTCAAGAATCGTTCATCTAATGAAATATTGCTAGGGGAAGATGATCGTCATTTGAATTTTCGTATGTCCATTTTATTAAACGAAGGGAATGGATCAACATATGTAACGGTATCGACTGTAGTTTATATGAATAATTGGTTAGGAAGACTGTATTTTTTTATGATAAGTAAAATTCACAAATTCCTCGTCCCTGTCCTGTTAAAGAATATGATACTAAATATAAACAGGATGTGATAGCATGAAACACGCTTTAGTAGTTGGTGGTACAGGAATGTTATCAAATGTATCTTTATGGTTAATGAACAACGGATATCACGTATCTGTAATTGGTCGAAACCCAGAAAAAATGAAGCGTCTCATAGAAAGAGCTGAAAATGATTGTTTGATTACACCAATTTTGGTTGATTATCAAAATGAAAACGAGCTTAATGAAAAAATGGAATTTATCATTAATAAAAACGGTGAGATTGATTTACTGATTGCTTGGATACACTCTTACGCGAAAAATGCACTGGAAATTATTTTAAAACACAATTCTATAAACCATAACCAGTGGACTTTACTTCATATTTTAGGAAGTAGTTCAGATTTATTAAACATTAAGAGAAATATTAAAGTACCAGCTAATTGTTTTTATAGAATCGTACAGCTAGGTTTTATTATTGAAAATAATTATTCGAGATGGTTGACACACGAGGAGATTTCGAATGGAGTAATTAAAGCAATTGATAATGCGAATACAATAAATATTATAGGTGTTACAGAGCCTAGGGAAAAGCGTCCATAATTATAAGTTTGAATTACAAGAATACTAACATCGAAAATAGAAACAGAATACGGATAGATTTGACTAAAAAAATTGCTGTATACTATATTAGAATATATATAATTGTGTTCAAATGGGAGAGCTTTGTTGTCTACTGGGGTAACGACGTGACGAAGTAAATCGATAATTAGGCTTCTCGAACTTTTTGAACAACTTTTATATGGAATGTTAATGAAATCATTCGTGCAACGATGGAGTCTGTTCCTTCCAATTGGAAAATCGTAAAAAATCCTTCGATTCACACATGGATAAAACTTTTAACGCTGTGAAAGTATCTTCCATGCCAGAAATAGAGGAAGTGCAAGAAACGAATTGAGACGCTGACGGGGTATTTGTTGCAGGTTGGTGTGTAAGTAAATATGACAATTAGAGAGGTTTGAATGGGAAAGACAAGACGTGGCCATTATTGTAGAGGATGTGGATGTTATCGACCTAATGAACAATTTAGTGGAAAAGGACATCGTCAACATCTATGTAAAAATTGTAAAAAATCTAGAAGAAAAGAGATAAAGAAAAATATTTCCAATAATTTTGAAGAATGGGACTCTATTATTGAATCAGATGAACATTTTGCATTTATCGTCGATTATACAGAAGGTGGAGCACCTATTGGCATTACCCATGAAGAATGGGAAGAAATTGAACGAAATGAAAATAATAGGAGTGAGGAGCAAGTTTTAATTACTGTCCCAAAAGACGTAGCTTCCAAACTGAAATCGATAAACAGTCAGCAATCAATAGACGAAGCAATTCATACTTCTTTTGCGATTACTTTATTTTTGGCAAATAGAATATCCATTGAAAGAGCAGCATACATAGCAGATTGTCACGTAAATGACTTTATTCACCTTTTACAGCAAAATCAGATTCCTTGGAATATAGATGAAAAATCAGGAAATGAAGACTATCAGCGAAGTATTAATGATTTATTAGTCAAAATTGATAATATAATAGAGAGAGAATGATGAAATATAAATAAACCGAAATATTTAATGCTATACTTGAGTCAAAAGGATATACGTATTGCTACTTTATCAAAACTTTGTTAGGGGGTCTTATTAGTGAATAATAAAGAAAACGTAATTTTAATTGCCTCCGCTCCAAAAGGATATGGACAAAAAGTTGTAACAAATCGATTGAATCAAATGAGCGAGATAGAGCAAGTTTACAAAATAAACTGTCCAATATTAAAAATTCATCACGCTACGTCAAATAAACAGTGACCAACTTTACATTTTTGTAAAGTTGGTCTTTTTATGTAGACCCAACAAATGATGGAGAAGTTTGATAAAAAAATCTTATTCTTATTGATGAGATGGTAGAATGTGAAAGGGGAATTTCTTTCGGAAAATAACAACAAAACATGGGCATTTTCTATGTAGGTAAAGCAAAAACAGAAAATTTTTGAATGCGGGATTTACTTTATTCTAGCTTTGTGATACCAATTTTTTTGATAAAAATGTCTGTTCGTTACTTATTTCAATCAATCCATATAAAACGCTACTAGTCTGAAATTTCATGTATAATGAACATATTCAGATTTTGCATAAGATATTTCCATTTGGAGAATTCTATATATAAGTTGAATAATAATATAAAAAGAGGTTAATACATGATTGAAAGTAATTTTGAGGAATTTCCATTAAGCAATGAAATAAAAAGAGCACTTACTGTGTTAAAGTACGAAACTCTTACAGAAGTTCAACGTGAAGTTTTGCCAAAAGCATTGAATAATCAAGATCTTGTCGTGAAATCTCAAACAGGCAGCGGGAAAACGGCCTCCTTTGGTATACCTATTTGCGAAATGATAGATTGGGAGGAAAAAAAGCCACAAGCATTAATTCTTACACCAACTCGGGAGCTTGCTGTTCAAGTACGTGAAGACTTAACAAACATCGGCAGGTTTAAACGAATTAAAGCGATGGCCGTTTATGGAAAAGAGCCCTTTTCGAAACAAAAGGAAGAATTAAAACAAAAAACGCATGTTGTTGTCGGTACACCTGGTCGTGTGATTGACCATATTGAAAGAGGAACCCTTCCTTTAGACAACATAAAGTATTTTATCATTGATGAAACCGATGAAATGCTAAATATGGGGTTTATTGATGAGGTAGAAGCAATTATAAAAGAACTTCCTTCGAATAGAGTGACAATGGTATTTTCTGCAACATTGCCAAAAGATGTTGAAAATCTCTGTCATCAATATATGAAAAATCCTATTCATATTGAAATTAATGCTAACCAAATAACAACGAATACAATTGAACATCGATTAATCGAAGTGAAAGAAGAAGAAAAAATTTCCTTGCTTAAAGACGTAACAGTGGTTGAAAACCCAGATAGCTGTATTATTTTTTGTAGAACAAAAGAACATGTTGATTCCGTGTTTAATGACCTGGAAGAAGCCAATTATGCTTGTGAAAAACTACATGGTGGATTAGATCAAGAAGATCGCTTTGCCGTTATGGATGGTTTCAAAATCGGGAATTTCCGTTACCTTGTCGCAACGGATGTAGCTGCAAGGGGAATTGATATTGACAATGTAACGCTTGTTATTAACTATGATGTTCCAATGGAGAAAGAGAGCTATGTTCATCGAACAGGAAGAACTGGTCGTGCTGGTAATAAAGGAAGAGCGATTACGTTTGCAACTCCGTTTGAAGGAAAATTTATTAAAGCAATTGAAAACTATATTGGCTTCGACATACAAAAAATGGAAGCTCCATTACAAGAAGATGTAGCTAAAGGAAAAGCTGCATTCGAAGAAAAAATGAATGGACGCCGACTTGTTAAAAACAACAAAACGGCACGAATAAACAAAGATATTATGAAGCTGCATTTCAATGGCGGAAAAAAGAAAAAGCTGCGAGCAGTCGATTTTGTTGGAACTATCGCGAAAATTCCTGGAGTAACAGCAGATGATATTGGAATTATCACGATACAGGAACAGTTAACCTATGTCGATATACTGAATGGCAAAGGTTCATTAGTCTTACAGGCTATGCAAACGACAACAATCAAAGGAAAGAAAGTGAAGGTTAGCAAAGCAATTAAGTAATGCAATCAAACATAAATAATGAGCTTCAAATTATATAAACAAAAATCAAGCACAGTTCTTTAAAAAGGATTGTGCTTTTTATTTATTTTCAACATTGTACACTAATTCGGATATTATTCATTTAATTAACTATTTTATTATGTTAATGTAGTTTATTTACACAAATATGCTAAAATTTTCGAACTTAGACTCCAGAAAAATAATCTTACTATAATAATTACAGTGAAATTTGACTGTTTTAATCCTTAAAGTTTATTCTTCCGTTAAATGGTAAAGATAACATTAAAAACATTAAATGGAGGATTTTTAGTGATAAACAACAATCATAATAATGGGAAATTGCCACAAGACCCTGAATCCTATTGGACAAAGGATATTCAATTGCCTGATTTTCCGCGTTTGGATGAAGACATACAAGTTGATGTCGTTATTGTAGGAGGGGGCATTACCGGCATTACCTCTGCGTATCTTTTAGTGAATGAAGGCTTTAAGGTTGCCATTTTAGAAGCGGGGAAATTACTGAATGGGACAACAGGTCACACTTCAGCTAAAATCACCGCCCAACATGATGTCATTTACGATGAGCTTATTCGCTATACAGGTAAATCGATGGCAAGTTTGTATTATGAGGCCAATACAGAGGCTTTAATGTTTATTAGAGGATTGGTAGAGAAGCATCAAATTGATTGTGATTTTGTTAACCAAGATGCCTATGTATACACTACAACTGAAAAAAATGCACGTAAACTAGAAAATGAGGCGCATGCTTATAAAGAACTGGGGATAGAAGGCGGACTGGTTGATACCATTCCGTTTAACATCGAAATAAAAAATGCGCTTGTGATGAAAAACCAGGCACAGTTTCATCCGGTTAAATATTTGTTTCACCTCATTCAAACCATTACAGAAAAAGGGGGACAAATATTTGAAAATACTACTGCAGTGAATATTAAAAATGGAAAGCAGCCAGTCGTTCTTACTCGGGGAAGCGCGTCTGCTTTAGGCAACTATATTCTATCCTGTTCTCATTTTCCATTTTATGAAGGAGCAGGTCTTTATTCTACAAGAATGCATGCAGAACGTGCGTATGTTATCGCTGCTAAAGTAAAAAAAGAGTATCCAGGCGGAATGTATATTAGTGCTGATCAGCCAACAAGATCTCTCCGTTCAGTAACAATAAACGGGGAGGAAATGGTACTCATAATTGGGGAAAGTCATAAAACTGGGCAAGGTGAAGATACATTCAATCATTACAAAGCTTTAGAGACGTTTGGCCAAGAAGTTTTCGGACTCGAACATATTCCTTATCGCTGGTCAACCCAAGATTTAACAACACTTGACAAAATCCCATATATCGGAGAAATAACTTCCGGAAAAAAGAATGTATTGATTGCATCTGGATTCAGAAAATGGGGAATGACAAACGGAACGGCGGCAGCACTGTTGTTTAGAGATATGGTAGCGGGGAGAAAGAACAAGTATGAACAATTATTTGCCCCTTCACGCTTCCATATGAACCCAAGTCTGAAAAACTTTTTAGTAGAAAACGCAAACGTTGTCAGTCATTTAATTAAAGGAAAATTGGAAACTCCTTTTAATCGAATCTGTGATTTATCCAATGACGAAGGTGCTGTTATTACGATAGATGGGCACAGAAAAGGTGCTTATAAAGACAAAGAAGGGAAGCTCCATATTGTCGATACAACCTGTACACACATCGGATGCGAAGTCGAATGGAACAGCGGAGAGCGGTCTTGGGATTGTCCGTGCCACGGATCTAGATTTTCGTATACTGGTGAAGTAATGGAAGGTCCAGCTGAAAAACCATTGCAAAAGTACGATTATAAGATGATTGATAACTTGACATCTGAGGATTCTGGGTATTAGATGTAACCAATAAGATACAAACAGCCAAAATAAACCTTGGCTGTTTGTATTTTTTCTAGAGTAGTAAATACGAAAACAAATCAGATGTTTTATTTTTCCAATCCATGTATAATTATAGAAGAAAGTGTTATTCAATTAAAGACCAGAAAAAAAAATTGGAGGTTGCCATTTGTTATTTAGTCCAAAATGGAGTAAAGCAAAAAAGCATTTATCAAATTTTATATGTGAGCCATTGCGTAAGAGAGTGGATTTTCAAGTGATCAATTACCGGAAAGCTCATGATCAATTAGGCAGAGCTGTAATTACTGTTGATAAAGTGGAAGTATTAAGCATGTGTACCATTACAGCGGAAATTGAAGAATATTATAGAGAACGTGAAATACGAGCCAAAACTAATCAATATAACTGTGACTATAATGATGTAACCAAAAATCGTGCTATACAAGATCAGGCTCATAAAATGCTTAAAGCAGAAGGAATTTATGGTCAATACGATTTTTTCTCAGCATTAGAAGAATACTTTAACTCACCAATTGAAGAATTATTAAAGTCTTCAGAAATTCTGATTAAAATTCTTTGTCTATTAGATCGTCGCATCGGTAAAAGAACATTACGCAAGTTTGAAATGGAAGACGAGCATGAACTTGTTCAATATTTTTATAAACTTCGTTGTGAGGTTGAAAAAATAAAAGTAGTTACATTATTTCTTAAAAAATCGGTTGTTAATTTAGGAAAGGAATAGATACAATAACATCGATAGCTAAAAGTTTCCTTAATTGGAAAATTTTTTTATTTGCAGTTAGATTTAAGAAAAAATATTAGGTGTACTGATTAATCAATAATATCCAAAAAATAACTCCTTTCTTAAAAGAGATGTATAATTAGGGAAAACTAAATCGTCTGAAAAACCACTGCAAAACAGCCAAAGTGATGATTGGCTGTTTTTTATTAGTACGTTTTCTGCTAATTGATGGATACTTTTTTTAGAAATTTGTTCAAATAATGAACATTGCTCTTAAACTGTTTACAAACGGAATATACGTTCGTAAAATTAATCATAAGAACATTCATTCTAAGAAAAATAAAAACCAATCAATTGCACGAATTCACAAAATTATTAAGATGGCAGAATATTAATATCAGGGGGAATAGTATGCCGAGAAATCCAGGAATGACAGATGAAGTAATTATTAAAATGTACAAAAGTGGAATGCCCTTTAAAAAGATGGTACCAATTGTAGGCATCTCTGCTCAAGCTATTCGTAATGTGATGTATAAGCATGGTGTGAAAATGAATCGGGAACAATCATCAGGGCAGCCACGTAAGCATAGAGTAAATGAGGATTTTTTTAAAATATGGACACATGAAATGGCATGGGTATTAGGTATTATTTTAACAGATGGAACAATATCTAAACAAACACATACTATTACCATTACACAAAAAAATGAAAGAATTCTTCATTTGATTGCCGATTATTTAGAAGCAAATTGGAACATATCAGCAATATACCCAACAAGAAAAACGCCAACACTTATAATAAATTCTAAAGAAATAAAAATGGATTTAGAGAAGTTTGGTATTATACCAAATAAATCCTTAACAGTTCCATTTCCAAATATACCAGAAAAATTTCTCCCTTCTTTTATTAGAGGTGTAATCGACGGGGATGGGTGGGTTCAAGATAGAGGATATGTAATGAATGTAACGACAGGAAGTATTAAATTTGCTGAAGGATTGCTATCTGTTTTTAAATCATGGAATTTACGGACTGAGATAACTTCTGATAATAGATTCTCAAAAAATACAATATTCCGAGTTTGGGTAAAAGGTAAATACGATCTGCCTAAATTAGCAAAAATAATATATAATACGACTGAGGATAATTATGTATTTTACAAAAGAGAACGAATGGAAAAACATTCTATATAACTGCAGATATAATATATACTACATTCTCACATTTTGGAGGTAATAAATATGTGGAAATTAACAAATGGAAAATTAATTCAAGAAACTGATGTAGCAAGAATCCCGTTTAGAACAAATATTAGTAAAGTATTACTTAAAGAATTAAATGAACTTGCTGAAGAAAATGATACACATATCAATTATTTAATTGAAAATGGCTTACAGTATGTATTGTCTAACAAAAGTATTACTTATAATAAAGATTTAAGACCTAAAGATCGCATTCAATACAAAACAACATATGATAAAGAATTACTTGCTAATCTAAAAGATTTTGCAAAACAACATAATTTATATTTAAATGATGTGATTGAATATAGCTGCCAATTCATTAATATGGACGAAATAAAAAACAGAAGTTACAAACATAGAGTGGAATAGCTATTTTGCTATTTCATAAAACGCCATCACCATAATATATATTATGATCAGCAATTAAATAAAACAAAAATTCCGTCTCATTATTAAGTATACTTTTAATAGTGAGACAGAATAAAAATTTATTAACTTTTTATTTAATATTTTAAACTTTTAAATTTATAAAAATTTGTATTTTGCTGACACTATTTCTTTTAAAACTACTGAGCAACGTTCGTCGATTACTGGGTTCACTTTTTAAACAGAATTACTTTACAATAATGACAAAGTCATGCTGATTCATTCGGATATACGTACTAATTCGTTTCAAGCTATTAGGAACAATCTCCTGAAACCTTTCATATAATCGATTTACTGTATAGGATAGTTCATTATCTTGCTCTAGATCTTTAAAAGAAGCAATCCCATTAAACTTATTATTCCGCTCCTCAATAACCTTATTCGTATCTTCAAGTAGCTGTAGCATGTTTTGGTCCTCAAAATAAAGCAGTCCCTCGGTCACTCCTGGCCAATACCCCGGAGTCTGAAGCAAATAAGCTACCCAAGAATAATACTCGATTGCCGAATTCTTAGCATGATCATAAAATACCCTGAACATACATAATGCCTGCTGACCCTTGTTCAAACTAGTTATAGCCTGCGCCTTAGCAGTAGCATCTTTCCCGCGAATACTTAAAAGCGTTGTCTCCCCCACATGCCCATCCCAGTCTTTCGTCACTTAATGTATCAAAATCTGATTGCTTCATAGTCACTAATGTCATTTATACACCTCTTTTTTTGATTTACACGAATGTCAATATTAAGGGCAAAAAAATTTACTCCGGTATGACGATAGCTAAAGCTGTTTCCGTCACTTGCTCCAGTACAACCATTAATTGATCTTTTATCTCTTGTTCAGAAGTCTCATTCTTGTGAAGTTCCTGTTGCAATTGGCCCAGATAGTTCATACCTTGAGATATGGCTCCCCAGAATTGCATGGCTATGAGGCTCGGGTTCCCTTGACGAATTGTTCCTTGCTTCATGCCCTTTTCAATGGTAGATGTCATAGGCTGAATGAAATCCTTCACCCATTCAAAGGAAGAGAATTGTTCTTCCGTGTACAAAAAATGGATATCTAGACTGATGCGCATATAAAAGCGTGATATCGCTGGTTCTTCCAGAACTTTCCTGCAAACTAACCGTGCATACTCGCTTAGCAATTCCAGTGCAGATCCTTTCTGCTCGAAATGGGAAACAGTCGTCCTTTTGGTCTTGCCCATCATATGTTCATACAACTCACGAAACAAGGCTTGCTTGTTCTCAAAATAATGATACACCAAACCGCGTGCAAGACCGGCCTTTGCAGCAATATCACCAACCTCGGTAGCTGAGTATCCTTTATCCGCATACACAAGTATGGCTGCTTGCAATATTTCCTGTTTTCGCTGTCTTCTAATTTCTTCATTTTGTTCTTTTGTACGTGGTGACACAAGTATCCCTCTTTTCATTGACATTCATGTTAACCAAAATTATACATGTAAGATTGTTACATGTCAATTTATACCAATCTCCTCGAGTACTATCTTTTAGACTTTTTAAACAAACGTATTAGAATCACTCTTTTGATGCATCTCATCCAATCTTTGACTTCACGTATTTTGGCTGCACATACAGGATCATATTGAGCCTACTCAATCCAGTGTGTAGAATAACTTAGCCGTGAATGTTCAATTCCTTTATAATTCATATAGTGCACATTTTACGAATTGTTAAATAATATATACTTATCAAACGTACGTTTGGTATAATAAGCATAAAAATAAAAAAGCATTCCGTATTAAAGAACACTCTTTTGCAAAGTCGGTTAATTTTTATACACTCATATGAGTACGTATAAGAATTAATTTTTCATATTTTTATTTGCTCACTTGAGCACGAATATATTGGTTATACACTTTTTAGACTAATAAAAAAGAAAAAATAGCTCAGCCCTGCCGTGTCGGTAGCGGGGAAAAGCTATTTCCGTGCATGTATTACCAGCTCTACAAAACGGTAGCGGAGAAAGTAATACGATATATTTTATGATGCAATTATAACATCTATACATTGTAAGTCAACCAAAACATTTAGGAAGTGTGGTATGAATTACTTAATATATTTTGACGAATCGAATAAAATTGACCAATTTAACAAAGAGTTCTCTTATTATGGAGCTTATAGTGGCACAGATAATGCGTTGGCCAACCTTGTAAAACAAATTAGAAAAATTTATAAGAAGAGCCAGTCTAACAGAGAACTTCATTTTCGTGAATATACAAAGGATACTCATATAAAAAAATATTTTCAAACATTACATACAGTTATTAATGAGAACATTAGAATTAATATATTAATAGTTAATAATGAAGATGCCTTTTCTGCTGCAGATAAAATTGGATTGTCGGCTACTGAGTTACGAAACCTGTTCTATATTAAAATACCTGAAAGGCTTTTTTATGGATTAACACGTGATTTATCTCACATTGGCAATAATAGTGACTTAGTTAATGTAAAGATAAAAATAGATAGCAACGATGAATATGATAAATTGTTTTTAAATGATAAAATCATTGAACAAATGAATGCTCATTCTGCTTATAGGAATAAAAATTATCGTGTAAATAAGGTAATATCACAGGATTCAGAGAAGTCTATCCCACTACAGATTGTTGATACTTTTATGGGAATAGTAGTCTTTTTGTTAGAACAAGGTTTTTTAGAACAATCTGACCATTCTATAGTGAAGAGTGACTTAATATATCGCTTTTTATCAGTTGAAAATAATATCAATCGTTTCCAAAAACAAATAAGGTTATTCAAATGGACAGGAAATGAGGAATTGACTCAAATAAATATTGCAGAATACCTCTCCCCTTTTATAGTGTATAAAACAAATTATGATATAAATGAAATAACTAAAATTCAAAAGTTATTGTTAGAGTATCCTGAAATTTCTACCAAAGAGTTACGAGTCATGCTGGAATATCCAAATACAAGGTTAAGGCAGCTGCTTGGATATAAAGACCAAATTAATGGGATTGGAAGAAATACATACCTATTAGAAGATATATATAAATAAGAAATCAATAAAATATAACCTCCTTAATTTACCAATAAAATCACTGATTTGATAGCTAATTAAGGAGGTCATTTTTATTTGCCTTCTCTTTTGAAATTTTTATTACAATAAATTACTTGTTCAAATATTAACAGCAAGTTCATGAATAGCACGCTTTACCTGCATCTTATCAAAATGATCTCCAATGAAAACGGCTACTGGTTCTACAGACTGTTGAAGGTTTATTTTTACAAATTCTATTTCCCTATAGGCATATTGAAATAAATATTGCTCATGATCCTCTATGAATTTAATCACCCCTTTTGCTCGATACACTTCAGAAGGTATTTCACTAAACAGTTTCTTAAATTTTTGACGATCGACCGCTCCATCAAATCGATGCGTATAAGTCATGACATGGTTATGCGTATGATGATGAGTATACTCGCTCGCTTTTTCAATAGAAGGATACTGCTGTTCATTTTGACCACGAAGTTCTCCTTCTCTATGGATAGAAGTAAACAGCACGTCCATATCTATGTCACAACGTAATGTTTCTATAATATTAGCATGCGGGTTTAATTGCATAAGCTGGTTTTTGACTTTTTGGTTATGCTCGTCTGTAAGTTGGTCTGTTTTATTAAGGAGAAGTAAATCGGCACAACGAATTTGTTCCTCCATAAGGCGGCGCGTCTTTCTTCTTTCATGCGTAAGCGCAAGAAAATGCGGTGCTGAGACAACTGTTGTTACAAGTTTTAACTCAATATCAACTTTTAAAGAAACATTTGTAATTCCTTCGATGAGCTCCAGTGGATTGGCGATCCCGGTTGACTCAATGATAATAATATCTGGTTGGAATTGGTGGTACATGTTTAAAAGAGTCGCACCCAAATCTTCTCTTATCGTACAGCAAATACACCCGTTTAACATTTCTGTCATCGGCACATCATGATCTACTAAAAGCCCGTCTATATTTACATCTCCTATCTCGTTCATGATAACAGCCGGTCGTTTCCCTTGCTGTTTAAGATAATTTAACATACCGGTTAATAAAGTCGTTTTTCCACTACCCAAAAATCCTGATAGGGCATATACAGGAATTATTTTCAATTCATTTTCCCCCTTATTTGATTTGAATCACTGGTGATGAACCTGTTCGTTAACCCGAAAAAAATGTGTAAATATGCGATTAGCTTTATGTAGAGTGTATACGAATGAAAGATCCTTTCTTCTATCATTAAATTAATGATGTAAAATTCACTTAATACATCTAAAGCAAGAAAGATTGCTCTGTATCCTCTTTATGATCATTCTCTTAGTAATAACGGAAAAATTCGTATGCAACAATTGGAGGATGAATTATTTATTATATCAAATTCTCGTAAAAAAGATGTAAGACTCATAGTAAAGAATGCATATGTAAGAATAGATAACTTTAAAAATAGATTATTAGCTAAAAATATAAGTGGCGCTGGAGATGGAGACAATAACGAAGCTGAATTTTATGTGAGAGTCTACCAAGCGTATACTGATGACTATATACTGCTGAAGGATTTAATTGATAAAACATGAAGGGTGTCGTATTCTGACACCCTTTTAATATGAAATTTTTTTATTTCTTATTTCTCTGATCCAGCAGTGTGTTTATAATCTAACATTCTTATTTCAATATTCCCTTTTTCATTTTTGTTTGGTTCTACTCCAAAAGTGATAGTGTCTCTTCCTAATATTCCTTTTTTCTGTGGTGTAACATTAATTTTTACTACATAGGAATTGGGTAATTCATGCCCTTTCCCACTTTGCACCATTTCAATTACAGGAATATCCTTGCTATCATGACCATATTTAATAAAAATTGAATCAGAATTTGTGGAAATTTGATAAACCCTAATATTACCATCATTTCCTTTAAAATATTCATAACCAGCATTCTTTCTATTGTTATAAAAATTATTCGCTTTTTTGGAATATCCCATTTCTTCATATTTTGATAACCCAAAGTCTGGAGCATGTCTGTATGTATAATCAGCTAACGTTTTAATACTTCTCCAATTATATGGATTTTTAACCCTTGTATTTTACTTGCAGTACTTGTTGTAACATCTTTTCCATCTTTTGCTACAAATGATATAACTTGTTGTTCATATCCATGTGTTTGAGGATTATGAACTGATTTTAGTAGCTTCTTTCCTGGTTTTATGTTCTTAGCGCTAATACTTATTTGTCTAACAAGAACCCAGTTACCCTTTTCATTATATTTATTAACTATAAAATTTCCAGAAAGTGAATCGACAGTATCTACACCAATATTAGAAATATATAAATCCGTATCATCTCCATTAGCTAGTGGTGCAGTACTCTTCTAAAAGCTATTTCGGTGATATGATTCTTGCTGGATTGCCTACTGCTGTATGTTGAGCTGGAACATCCTTCAAAACAAGAGCCAAGGCTCCGATTTTTGCGCCTTCTCCTATTGTGATTGCTCCTAAAACTGCAGCTCCTGCGCCGATAAAGACACGATCTCCTATCTTCGGATGACGTCTTCCTGGCTTATTACTTACGCCTCCAAGTGTGACACCTTGATAAATAATAACATCGTCACCAATCTCAGCTGTTTCTCCGATAATAATCCCTGTTCCATGATCAATCAGTAGTCTTTTCCCAATGGTTGCTGCAGGATGAATTTCTACCCCTGTTAGCACACGAGCAAGCTGCGAAATCAACTGTGCAGCTAAATGATGATTCCTCGTCCACAATAGATGGGATAACCGGTAAAACCAAACTGCATGTAATCCAGAATATGTGAGAATCACCTGAGTGTTCGAGGTAACGGAAGGATCGTAGTCCCGAACCATTCTGACCTCCTCCCAAAAAGATGATTTCCTCTTGAACAGAAATGGTTTGTTGCTCATTTTCAGTAGTTTCATAACGTGTTCTCCACATCCGTAATGGCTTGATCAAGAATGGAAAGTCCTTCATCCAGCTCTTCGTAACTCACAGTGAGCGGTGGCGCTATTCGGAAAACCCCACCCATACCAGGCAAACAGACAATGTTCATATGGAGACCTAACTCAAGGCATCGTGCCGTAATTCGATCACCAATCTCTTCTGAGCGTTCTTTGCTAATCTTATCCTTTACAATCTCGATTCCTTGCAGCAGACCTCGCCCTCTAGCATCGCCGACGACTTCATGTGTTTGCACCATCTTTTTTAGTACTGCAGCTAGATATTCCCCTTTTTCTCGGACCTGTACAAGGAGACTCTCCTGTTCAATTACATTCATGACCGTGCACCCAACAGCTGCTACGAGTGGATCATTGACATGCGAAGTGTAAAATACAAAACCATTATCATGGGCTTTTTGCTCAATTTCTTCTGTTGTCACGAGAGCAGCAAGTGGTAGTCCTGCGCCAAGTGTTTTTGATAATGTCAAAATGTCTGGGGTTACACCGTCGTGCTGGAAACCGTACCAATGCCCTGTTCTACCAAAGCTTGTTTGCGCCTCATCAAAGATTAAGAGCATTCCTCGCTCCTGACATTTTTTCTTAAGTGCAGCTAAATATCCGGGCGGAGGAACAAGGATGCCACCACCAGATACAATTGGTTCTACGATGCACGCTGCCAAGCTACCCACAGATTGGGCATCGACCATTGCAAAACCATAATCTAGCTGTTTCTGCCAATCAAGATTCCCATTTTCATCCACGAAATCTGGCCGATAGTCATAAGGAGTGGGAATGGCCAACTGTCCGGGTGAGCCAGGTAATCCACTTTTTCGAGCAGAAGCATACGTTGCTCCTGCACTGGCTTCTGTTAACCCATGCCATGATCGGTTAAAGGAGACAATCTCGAACTTCCCTGTGACCAACTTTGCCATTCTTAATGCAGCTTCATTCGCTTCCGAACCAGTCGATAGAGGGATGACTTTGGATAGAGGAGCCGTTACTGTCTGGGCAATGTGTGTACATAGGTTAATGCTAGGTCTTGAAAGCATCCCACTGAACAGATGATCGAGTCGACCAGCGGCTTCACGTATAGTTGCCACCACATCAGGATGAGAATGGCCGATTGTCGAGGACATCTGACCCGATGTGAAGTCTAAGATTTTTCTTCCTTCTTCCGTGTATACATAGCTCCCCTCGGCACGGTCGATTATTTCTGGGATGAAGAATGGTGCACCATATCTTCCAACGTGTCGTTCCACGTCCCCCCAAGGATTCGTTCTTTTTTCATATGGATTCATCATTTTTCTTCCTCGCTTTCCTTCATAAATTTGCTCTTAATGTACTTAATGTTTATTATTAATTAATATTAAACACAAAACAATCAAGTTTTCCTTAACAATATGTTTAGTTATGCTGAAAGGAGGAATCAAATGCTCAACACTTGGCGATTACAATTACTTGTACAATTTGAAACATTAGGAACCATGCATCGTGTTGCCGAAGTCATGTATATTAGCACAGCAACTGTATCGCAACAGCTTAACCTTCTGGAGAAAGAAACCAATACAATTTTGTTTGAAAAAGTGGGACGAAGAGTTCAATTAACACATGCGGGGCGCGCTCTGGTGGAACAGGTTAAACCAGTGCTTAATCAGCTTGAATTGATTGAGAACTCTCTAAGTGACACTTCTGACGTCATTCAGGGGACTGTTCGGATTGCCTCCTTCTCAAGTGCTTTGCGTGCAATTGTTATTCCAGCTGTATCGAAATTGTCGAAAAGATTCCCTGAGCTTCAGATTAGGTTATCAGAAATGGAACCGGATGGGAGTCTTCCTGCGCTTGACTCCCATCAATTTGATCTAGCTGTTGTCGCTTATTTTGAAAAGCCTCATTCGCTCAAGCAAAACGATCGACGTCTCATCAAACTTGGAACAGACCGTCTGATGGTTCTAGTCGGTGATGAAAATCCACTGATAGACCACCCTCATGTCAGTATAGATGTGCTTATGGAGGAGAATTGGGTAATAGAGCCTGATGGTACCTACCTTTCAGAATACACAAAGAACCTGTGTCGAACTGCTGGGTTCCAACCAAATGTTATGAATATCTTTCAGAGCTATTCGTCCATACAGACAGTGGTTGCTCATAATCTTGCTATTGGCATTCTACCGAAACTAGCAGTAACAGAGCAGGTAGAAGGTGTTCATCTTCTAAACCTACAACCAGAATTGACACGCCATATTTACCTTGTTGCTCGCAGGTCTCAAACGACACTTCGTTCCATACAGATTGTTACCGAAGCGATCAATGAACAATCGAGACGTGTGTTCACTGATCATTAGTGGTGAATCGATGTGAAAAATAAAAATAGACAACTAACTTTGGTATGTGAAAAAAAACCAAAGTTAGTTGTCTATTTTATTACTAAAACGCTTCACTTATGGTACGGTTCACCGCGCTGTCTGTAACGGCAAGTTATAGGCCCTTGGCGATGTATAGCAGGAGGATATTACTATATCTAGCCGCACCATAAACACCATCCGCCAAATATCGCTGTTATTCCAATATCCCCGCTTCAATCAGCTTCCAGACCCCTTCAAATTCTCTTTTAATATCAATCAGTAACCACTTTTCTGCAAAGGCAGGTGCGGAAAACCAGGAGAATGCCAACAGAAGGGCATGTAAAAGCCCGTTGTCTTCGATTTTACTTGCCGCTTTTAAGCTTCCCACTAAATCTTCAATGTGTCGGGCCCATACAATTGGATTTCCATCAATATAGGTAGTATATAACTTGAACATTTCTGGCTCATGTAAATAAGATTGATATTTGGATTCGCTTAAACTCCATAGCCAGTCATGAACGATTTCCTTTGTAGATGAATAATTTTCAGTTTCAAAAGGAAAAAGTATTGCCAATTCATGATTAAGCCATGAACTTGCAAGAGCGGTCCATAGTTCTTCTTTTCCTGTGAAATACTTATAGATCGCCGCATGAGTCGTTCCTAGTTCATTTGCGACTTTTGAAAGATTAACTTTCTCCATGCCTTGTTCAGCCACCATTCGGTGAGCGGTTTCCAATATTAGTTCTCTGCTTAAACTTTTCATGCATTCATTATACATACAAACACTTCCAGTTACAACTATTGACTTTTGTAACTTAACAGTATATCTTAATATTATTACTTAGTTACAAAAATTAAAATTTGTAACTAGCAAAGGAGAATCTATATGGAGCTTAATAAAAATACAATTATCATCACAGGCGGTACCTCAGGTATTGGTCTTGCCTTTGCCAATGAATTGTTGAAACGTGGCAATAAAGTCATTGTTGTTGGTCGTAATCAAGAAACCATCGATAAAATAACAAAAGATAATAAAGGACTAGTCGGGCTTCAAGGTGACGTTTCAAATGCGGATTCTGTTCGCAAAATGGCAGCATTCATTAATGAAAACTATCCCGAGGCCAATATTTTAATCAACACAGCAGGCATCATGCGTCCATTTCAAATGCTAGATGAAAATATTGATCTAGAGCAGGCAACTTCTGAAGTCGAAACGAATTTAAACGGGACCGTATGGATGACAAAAGCATTGCTTCCCCAATTCTCCAAACAAAGGGAAGCAATAATCGTAACCGTAAGCTCTGGTCTTTCCTATATTACTTCGCCCATTCATCCTGTGTATTCCGCAACAAAGGCAGGCGTGCATATGTTTACCGACGCACTTCGAATACAGCTAAAGAAATCGAATAAAAATATTCACGTAATGGAGCTTGTCCCACCCCTCGTTGCCGAAACCAATCTTCAACCGAACATGCAGAAAGGAGGTCCAAATATGAGTTTGAAGACTCTCGTTAAGCATGGAATCAAAGGTATGGAAAAAAACAAAAAACGTGTAGTACCTGGTTTTTCAAAATTTTTGCGTTTCGCTGGTAAATACTTCCCCGACTTCCTTCCCAATTTGATGGCGAAAGAATGAATGAGCCTTGAGTGCAAATAGATGCTGGAATACAGGATGGCATTGATGAATGATCAGCAAAATCCCAATAAATGTTAGCGGTTCGATACTCTGATTAAGTCTGCAGATACATCAAAGCATTTCGTGATAAGCCATTCAGCTATATATAGAATCCAATTAATTGAACAGACAATATATGTTCCTTTTGAAGCCCAACCTGCACCTGGATTAAAAACCTGTCCAATTTCCTAGACGACAAAAAAGGCAAAACCTGCCCTATTATTAGATTCAGGTTTTGCCTTTTTATTTACTGTTTTTTAAAACTAGCATCCGCATTTCTTCTTTTTTATCCAATAGGTGAAATGTCCATTTCATTAGTGGTGGGACACAAAATAAGATAAATAATAATCGAAATAATTGATAGGTTGTAATGATTGTCAATTCCTCATTCACTGCTTGCCCTAATACTGCCATTTCCGCAATACCACCTGGTGCTAATCCGATAAATGCAGTAATGATGCTAATATTATCATCCAAATTAATTAAGATAATGCTTAGCAATAAGGAAAAAGCAACTAATAGTAGTGATGAAACAATGGCAACAGTCGAAAATACCGCTTTATTTTCAATGGTTCCTAATTTCACTCGTAATCCTAAATCGATACCGATTAAAATTTGCGAAATACTGATGATGCTGACAGGTACTGTTGGCACATGAATACCTCCTAATACAAGTGCAGCTATCACCACCATCGGTCCAATTAAAAACGGGGTTGGAAACTTACATTTTTCTACAACTTTTGCAGCAATAAATGCAAAAAGTAGATAAAGAAGAATCGTCCAATGAAACGGATTTGCTTGCTGAACAATCACACCCCCTGCATGTTCCTTACCATGCAGCAGCGGACTATAAACAAGAAAGGGCACAAGCATAACAACGGAAATAATCCTTGTTACTTGTATAATTGTCACCACTGCAAGATCGACGCCTTTTAATTCTGCACATAATGCTGTCATTTGTGTTAGTCCCCCAGGAATACTTCCTGTAATTGTAGACTTATAATTCGTACGCGTAATTTTTGTTGTGATAAATGCAAGAATAATACTAAAAGCGATCATAGCAACAGTCATTGCTATCATGGATGGTAAGTGGCTGGCCATTTCGTTAAACGTGTCTTTAGTAAAAGTGATTCCAATCGAGTAGCCAATGGAAATTAACCCTATATTTCGAAAAGAAAACGGTAGTTTCGGATATTGTTTTGTTACTTTGCAAAAAATAACCGTCGCAATCATTGGGCCAAGCAGCCAGGTTAACGGTAAATTACAGACATAAAAGATCAATCCGCCTATACAGGCAGAAAAGCTAAGTTTTAATAATGACATCACAATATTCCCTTCTAGCCTAACGTCCATCGAGTACCTCCATTATACTACTAATTAAAAAGGAATAAAGGTATTATCAGCAAAAATAGGCGGTGTCTGAGAAAAACATGATAAAAAAATGCAAAAGAAGATGCCCTATCAAAAACGGCTCTCCTTTTGCACATTCAAACCCCATTATTCTAATGACTTTTTTTGCTTACTTCTGTCACTTTTATTTTTTCTAGCTTCCAATCCTCCTTATTTCTTGTCCAAATCGTTTCCATATAAGCAATGGTATCTGTTTCGTCTATACCGCTTATTACTTGTGTTCCTTTAAATGCTGGTTTTTGATGATAACGTATGGCAAGAAATGAAGAATATGGCTGCACAATTAACTCTGACGGTTCATTTAATTGCCCCTTACGATAAACACCTAATTGATCATAATGGCCTTTTCGCTTAAATAAATTAAAAGAATACGTTTTCATCCCTTCAATCGTTAATTCTGCTTTATAATCTGCTTTAAATTGACTAGTTATGCTTGGCAATTCAGGAATTATTATTTCTGTTAATGCGTTAGATGAGAAAGTATATAAATAAAAATTAGGTTTATTTCCTTTTTTATCTGTAAATATTTTAATAAATATCGCAGGATGTTTCTCTCGATCCATATTCACAATTTGCAGAGATGGATTATATCCTCCCTCTAATTGAACATGCTTCTTCACACCATTCGTATCCTGAACTTCTAATATGACCTCTTTGTATAAATCCTTTTCCTCTTCGATGGAAATACCCATTAAATGAATCGTTTCCTCTTTTCCATCATGAAGAAAATCAACCTTATTTGTTGAAATCGTCGTTGCTGTTTCCTCTTTTTCTAAAGCATATGCACCTGTAATCGCACTTAACGATAAGAAAAAGAAAGCAGTAAAAGCAAATAGCAGTTCTTTTTTCATACCATCCCTCCATCGTTCAACATAAAATTATGTTGTCCATTTATGGAAAAAACATGTAAGACAGGAAAAAGAAAAAATCGACAGGAAATAGCTAACAAGTGAGGGACGTTTAACAACCGATTTTCAAAAGATTGTAACTTGGAATAAAGTTTGATCCAATTAATACTAATAACTTTGATAAACGAACAAGAGAAAGAGCGTGTTTTGAAAAAAGATCGATCAAAACACGCTCTTAATATATTCAATTGAATAAATAACTCGTACTAGCACCGTCCTTTATTGGAAAAGATGGTGCAGTAACCGATCTTTATCAGCAAAAAACTGTTTCATAATCGAATAATGATTTGTGTCTTCCAATGTTGATTCACTCATTCCGTCTTCTGTAAGCTGAATAATTTTAGCATTTGGGTAAGCCATAATAATCGGTGAATGGGTTGAAATGATAAACTGAGACCCTTGATTAACAAGCTCATTGATTCTAGCAAGCATCGACATTTGTCTTAATGGTGACAAGGCTGCTTCTGGCTCATCTAAGATATATAAACCATTACCTTGAAAACGTTCGATAAACGCTGCAAAAAAAGATTCCCCATGAGATTGTTCGTGCAGTGATTTTCCTCCATAGGAATCGATAATCTTACGGCCAAACGATGATTCCTTATCTAAATCCTCTATATTGGTTGCTACATTATAAAAAGTTTCAGCTCTAAAGAAAAAATAATCCTCCGCCCTATTTACTCCCTTTACTAATCGGAAGTATTCGTCTAAATTCGAGTGGGATTCATAACTAGAAAAATTAAAGTTTAACGTGCCTCCTTCTGGATTAAATCCTAAAGCAATAGCAATACCCTCAAGTAAAGTTGATTTTCCCATTCCGTTTTCACCAATTATATAAGTAACACTAGGATGAAATATTAATTCTTGGAAATTCCGAATGACTGGAAGATTAAGCGGAAAATGATCATAAGATGAAATATGATCTCTTTTAAGATAGACAGCCCTAATGTATTGAGAATCTTGATTTAACATGACCAATTAAATAATCACCTCGTTTTGAAGATAATACTAATTAACTATTATTATTTAAAACCATTTTAGGTGAATATTAAGGTTTCTTCTACAATAATCCACCGTACTTCAAATAAGAGCTTAATCAAAAGAAAATATAAAAATTAAAAAGTTAATATATCCAATTTGTCACTCATTATTGATAAGGATAAATATTGGCTTAAACATATGATAATAATTATACTATTTTTGTCATAAAAACTAAACGCAGCTCCGCCCCTTATCCACAAAAAGAGCACTTACTTTTCCGTAAGTACTCTAAGAGTGCAGACAAAGTGATTTTTGCAGACACTGCAGGCTGATCGAAAACGTTTGTCTTTCGAGGCGTGAAGCCTTGGGAGGAGCGGAGTTACCGTGGTTGGGTAATGAGCATCCGAGTAAGGCGAACAACGAAGAAAGCGAGCGTTTGTCGACAGCCTGAGAGCACTTACTTTTCCGTAAGTACTCTTTATTATCTATTCCTGTTTTCTCTCAGACCACATTTCCAATACTTTTCCTGCATCTGTTTCGTCAATGACAAAGGATCCATTGGAGTATCGGTCATTAAAGCGGATTGATTCTACGTCTACTTCTTCAACCATTCCTTTTTCTGTTTCAAATGACACTTTATCCTGTTTCGTAACAATTGCCATGCCTACGACTCTATGAGGATTTGATTTTAACTCTCTTAACATAATAAATCCTCGTTTTGCTCGACCAGATGATTCAAATTCAGAAAGCTTCATTTTTTTGATCGAGCCTCGTTGTGTTAAGATGACAACACTTTCTTCGTTTGGATTCGTTATTAATTTACCAGCAGTAACAAAGTCATCTGCTTTTAAGTTAATGCCTTTTACACCTGCCGCTCTTGCACCAACAATATTGACTTCTTCTTCATGGAAGCGTAAAGAGTAGCCGAAATGAGTGGAAAGCAGCACTTCAAACGTTCCATCCGTTACAAACACATCGACTACCTCATCATCACCTTTTAAATTAATCGCGACCAATGGTTTAGAGTATCTTTGTGCTTTATAGTTAACTAATTCGCTTTTCTTTGCCATACCATTTTTCGTAAAGAAAAGAAGATAATGTGCTGGATTAAATTCTTTTATTGGCATTGCTTGAATAATATATTCGTCACGGTCAATAGGAATAATATTTGAAATATGCTGTCCTAAATCTTTCCAACGAATGTCTGGAAGTAAATGAACTGGACAATATAAGTAGTTTCCTTTGTTTGTAAATAACAACAGAACATCTGTCGTATTTACATCTATTTTCCGTAAAATTCTGTCGCTGTCTTTCATGCCGAAGTCCTGGCCATTACTAGCAGCAAAAGATCGTTGACTCGTCCGTTTTACATACCCTTCTTTCGTAACCGTCACAATGACATCTTCACTTGCAACCAATACTTCAAGATTGATTTTTATTTCTTCAATTTCTGCTTGAATAACCGTTCTTCTTTCTGTTGCAAATCTTTTTTTCACGTCTTTTAATTCTTTTTTTATGACCGATACTAGTTTCTTTTCACTAGCTAAAATAGATGACCATTCTTCAATTTTTTTTGCCAGCTCTTCTGCTTCTGCTTGCAGTGCCGTAATATCCGTATTCGTTAAACGATACAGCTGCAATGATACAATCGCTTCCGCTTGCGGCTCCGTAAATTGAAAAGCCTCCATTAAATTGTTTTTCGCATCTCGTTTATCTTTTGATGCTCGGATCGTTGCGATTACTTCATCTAAAATCGATAAAGCTTTCATTAATCCAGCCACAATATGTTCCCTGTCTTTTGCTTTTTGCAAATCATATTGAGTCCGTCTTGTCACCACTTCTTTTTGGTGTTCAATATAAGCATCTAATAATTCTAAAATACCCATTAATTTCGGTCTTTTATTATGAATGGCTACCATATTAAAACTATACGTAATTTGTAAATCCGTATTTTTATATAAATAATGCAAGATCCCATTAGCATCTGCATCTTTTTTTAATTCCACCACAATACGTAAACCTGTTCGATCCGTTTCATCTCGAACTTCTGCGATGCCTTCTACTTTGCGGTCGAGACGTAGTTCATCAATTTTTTTTACTAAGTTGCTTTTATTTATTTCATACGGTATTTCGGTTAACACGATCTGCTGTTTTCCGCCGCGAATTTCTTCCATCTCTGTTTTCCCGCGGACAATCACTTTTCCTTTACCCGTTTCATAGGCTTTTTTTATTCCATCAATCCCTTGAATAATTCCGCCTGTCGGAAAGTCTGGACCTTTAATATGCTTCATCATATCTTCAACGGTACAGTTTGGATGATCCATTCTTTCGATTACCCCATCAATGACTTCTCCTAAATGATGTGGAGGAATATCCGTTGCATACCCGGCTGAAATACCGGTTGATCCATTTACTAACAGATTCGGAAATTTCGCAGGCAAAACGGTTGGTTCACTGGAGGTATCATCAAAGTTTGGAATAAACTCCACCGTTCTTTTTTCAATATCTTTTAACAGTTCTGCTGAAATGGCAGAAAGTCTAGCTTCCGTATAACGCATTGCAGCAGGCGGGTCCCCGTCAATGCTGCCGTTATTTCCATGCATCTGAATAAGCACATTTCTTACTTTCCATTCTTGACTCATCCGCACCATGGCATCATATACGGAGGAATCTCCATGTGGATGATAGTTGCCAATAACGTTTCCTACTGTTTTTGCAGATTTGCGGAAATTTTTATCATGTGTATTGCCTTCTTCATGCATTGCATAAAGGATGCGGCGCTGTACTGGCTTTAACCCATCTCTAGCATCAGGCAGCGCCCGCTCTTGAATAATATATTTACTATAACGTCCAAAACGGTCGCCGAGAACGTCTTCTAAAGGCAAATCACGAAATTGTTCTGCTGAACTCATGATGAACTTTCCTCCTCTGCCACGACAATATGTTCATTTTCTAAAATATTGCTTTCTTCTTCTAAACCGAAAGCAACATTAGATTCAATCCATTTTCTTCTTGGTTCTACTTTATCGCCCATTAAGGTCGTGATACGGCGTTCTGCTCGGGCAATATCATCGATTTTTACTCTTATCAACGTTCTTGTTTCCGGATTCATCGTCGTTTCCCAAAGCTGGTCTGCATTCATCTCGCCCAAACCTTTATACCTTTGCAAAATATAGCCTTTGCCGACTTTTTTGATGGCATCCTGCAGATCGTCATCACTCCATGAGTATTCAATCACTTCTTTTTTCCCTGAACCTTTGCTTACTTTATATAAAGGCGGCAAGGCAATATACACTTTTCCAGCTTCTAAAAGGGGCTTCATATATCGGTAAAAAAAGGTTAACAAAAGTACTTGTATATGAGCGCCATCAGTATCTGCATCTGTCATAATAATGATTTTATCGTAATTCGAATCACCCACATTAAAATCAGCGCCAACTCCAGCACCTATTGCATGAATGATCGTATTGATTTCCTCATTTTTAAAAATATCAGCTAGTTTTGCTTTTTCGGTATTAATGACTTTCCCGCGAAGAGGCAGCACTGCTTGGAAACGTCTATCTCTTCCTTGTTTGGCTGAACCGCCAGCAGAATCCCCTTCGACTAAATAAAGCTCATTTTTCATTGGATTTCTCGATTGTGCAGGGGTTAACTTTCCGGAAAGAACCGCTTCTGCCCGTTTTCTTTTTTTACCGCTTCTTGCTTCTTCGCGAGCTTTTCTTGCTGCTTCTCTTGCTTGAAAAGCCTTTATCGCTTTTTTAATTAGAAGAGAGCTTGTTTCTGGATTTTCTTCCAAAAAATAAGCAAGATGTTCTGATACAACCGCATCAACAGCAGATCGAGCCTCGCTTGTCCCTAATTTACCTTTTGTTTGGCCTTCAAATTGAAGCAAATCTTCTGGTACACGAACAGAAATAATAGCAGCAAGCCCTTCTCTAATATCCGAACCATCTAGATTTTTATCTTTTTCTTTTAAAAGATTCACTTTTCTCGCGTATTCATTTAACATTCTCGTCATCGCAGTTTTGGAGCCAGCTTCATGTGTCCCACCGTCTTTAGTGCGGACATTGTTGACAAATGATAATACATTTTCGGAATAGCCATCATTAAACTGAAAGGCAAACTCGACTTCAATTCCATTGCTTTCTCCTTCAAAGCTTACTACCGGATGAAGTGTATCCTTTTCTTCGTTTAAATATTCAACAAAAGCTTCAATGCCATTTTCATAATGGAAGACAGCTTGCTGACCGTGTCTTTCATCGACTAATTCTATTTTTAACCCTTTTAATAAAAACGCAGATTCTCTTAAACGTTCACAAAGCGTTTCATAATTATACGTAGTTGTCGAAAAGATCGTTTTATCTGGTTTAAAATGAATCGTTGTTCCAGTTTGGTTTGTCTTGCCTGTTTTCTCTAACGTCATAACAGGTTTTCCACCATCTTCAAAACGTTGTTCGTAAACAAATCCAGCTCGTCTAATCTTGACGATAACCCATTCTGACAATGCATTCACAACGGATGCACCAACACCATGCAAGCCTCCGCTCGTTTTATAACCGCCTTGTCCAAACTTTCCGCCGGCATGAAGCACAGTAAAAATGACTTCTGGTGTTGGCTTTCCAGTTTTATGCATTCCAGTAGGCATTCCCCTGCCTTTATCTTGAACACTTATACTATTATCACGATGAATTTTCACGATGATTGCATCGCCGAAGCCAGCTAATGCTTCATCCACCGCGTTATCAACTATTTCATATACTAAATGATGCAATCCTCTTGAATCCGTACTTCCAATATACATACCAGGGCGTTTTCTTACAGCTTCCAGCCCTTCTAACACTTGTATGGCATCATCATTATAATCAAATGTTTGTTGATTTTTTGCCACAGACATACCCCTTTCACTTTCCAAAACGACATGTTTACTTTTTATATAAAACATGTCGAACAATTGTTTATGTATTCGTCTAATAACTTCATTTTCCTTTTAATTTTCTATATTTTTTCGAAAAGCCATTATTCCAAAGTCAGATAGTTGTCTAGCTCCAGTGTCTAGCCCTTGTGAAAAATAACCATTTTCCTTTAGGGCTGAACAAGACGCTTCCGCTTTTCTTACTAGACGAGAAGAAAAGAAGGTCATGAATAACCTTCTCTTTTACCTTACATACACTTTAAGCTTTCCAAATGGCAACTAACTCATCGTTATTAAGGTCTATATATGATACATTAAGAACAAACGTTCTGCATGTAGTATTATACCACTTTTTTTAGTAAACGACGACATCTTTGACATTTTTCATTCGAATGAAGTAAAAAAATGCATCAAGTAAACTAAATAATATACGAAGAGAATAAAAAGAAAAAGGAATTTTTTTTCACTGTTTTTAAAAAACACCAATATTATGTTAACACAGAATATGTCCAAATAAAAAGGGAGCCCTTTATGACGCTGTTCAAAACGTCCGGAAACCTAAACCTGTGAATCGTCTTCGTGACTTTCGTCCATATTGTAATAAAAATAATCTCCTATGTATTGAAAAACTTAACTACTCACAAAATCAGAAAAAAAGCGGAATATCAGGATGCAAATTCAGTCATCCCATTCCACTTTTTATAAGAAATTTTTAACGCATGAAGGCATGTTCCACTTTAATGCAACGATCCATAATTACCGTGTAGCCTTTATTTTTTAAGGAATGAAAGGTTTCTTCGTGGATGATGCCTAATTGTGCCCAAAATACATCTGCATCGATTTTTTCAAATTCTTCTGCTACTTTTGGAAGATGTTCTGGTCTTCTAAATATATTGACAATATCAACATGTCCTTTTATATCGGATAAACGAGCTACTGCTTTTACTCCAAACACTTCATCAACTGTTGGATTAACAGGAATAATTTCATAGCCAGCATTTTTCATTGCATTTGCTACCATATAAGAAGTTTTCTCTGGATTATTGCTTAATCCAACAACCGCGATTCTTTTTGCTTTTTTTAAGATTTCACCAATTTCTTCTCGACTTGGATTTTCAATCGCCATGATGCATCTCTCCTTTTTTTTTTGAATTTCCTTCACTCAGAATAAAAACCAACAAGAAAGCGGTTTCTATCCTTTGAATAAAAATTCAATTTTTTTGCTCTGTTAAACTTGACTGTTGATTTCCTCTCCAGGCGTTCGCTTTCCGCGGGCGGTCCGGGAGCCTCCTCGGCGCTGTGCGCCTGTGGGGTCTCCCTCTGACTCGCTTTTCCCGCAGGAGTCTCACACCTTCCGCTCCAATCAACAAAGTGTCAATATCAACAATGAGCTTTAGCACAGCTTTTTTTTTAAAGAATACTACGTCATATAATTGAATTTTATCCTATTATCTCCTATTTGTGAAATTTATCCACTTCCTTTTTGAAAACTAAAATTGTGACGAAAATGTGACCATTAACAATTCCCAACATTTTTTATCAAAAAATGATTGAATCTTTTCTACTAATCTTATAGTGTAAATACTGTTATTAACTACACAGCTTATCAAAACGAATCAAGAATCTGAATTTACAGAAGCTGTCGCTATAGATTTATCAAAAAATGCACCATAACTGCTGCAAGAAGGAGTAATGATGTAATGGAAGCTATCAAGAGAGAATCAATAAATCAACATCAACAAAACTCTCTATACAACATTGTATGGAGATGGCATTTTTATGCTGGCATTATTTTTGCCCCATTTCTTATTATTTTATCGATAACTGGTTCTATTTATTTGTTTAAACCACAAATCGAACAAGTCCTTTATAAAGAGTACTATGAAGTGACAGCAAATGGAGAAAAAGTCCCAGCATCCGAACAATTGAATACGGTAAAAAAACAATATCCTGATGCTTTGATTACAAAGTATCATCCAGGAGAAAATAGCACCCGCTCTAGTGAAGTAACGATTTCGATGAACAATGAAACATATACCGTTTTTATGAACCCTTACACCGGGGAATCGATTGGAAAATTAAATAATAAAGACAGAATCATGGACAAAATTGAAGAAATTCACGGCGAACTAATGGCTGGTACAATCGGAGACAGAATCGTCGAATTAGCTGCTTGTTGGGCTGTAGTACTTATTGTTACTGGGCTTTATTTATGGTTTCCTAAAAAAAACTTCAAAATTTCCGGCATTCTTATTCCAAGGCTTCATAAAGGGAAAAAAATTCTAACAAGAGATTTACACGCAGTCCCTGCCTTTTGGTTAACCGCTGGAATGCTTTTTTTAATTATGACAGGTTTGCCTTGGTCAGGTTTCTGGGGAACAAATTTTCAACAAATCGCTACCAATACAGGTAAAGGCTACCCTCCTTCCATTTGGGTAGGCAGTGCTCCAACCTCAAAAATTCAAACAAAGGATATTGCAGAGGTACCATGGGCAGCAGAAACTTTAGGCGTTCCTACTTCAAAAGTACAAGGTTTTGTTCCATTATCAATAGATGATGTTGTGATGATAGCGGACCGTGAAGGAATTCACCCAAGTTATACCGTTTTTATTCCGAGTACAAAAGACGGTGTTTATACGTTGTCCGCATTTCCTCCAAAAGCACAAGATGAAGCAACGATGCATATTGACCAATATTCAGGAGCAGTACTTGCTGATTATCGTTATGAAAACTATGGAGTGATTGGAAAAATCGTTGCACTGGGAATTACATTGCATAAAGGATGGCAATTTGGTCTCCTTAACCAATTGGCAAGTCTGATGATTTGCTTAGGAATTATCTTTGTTGTTTGCAGCGGGTTCTACTTATGGCTAAAACGAAAACCAAATAAAGCCATCGGGGCACCAAAAGCTCCAAGTATGTGGAAACAGAAAAACTTTCTTATTCTGATGGCAGTACTTGCAATCTTGTTCCCGCTTGTCGGTTTATCGCTTTTAGTGGTCGGACTGATGGATTGGCTTATTATTCGACGAATACCGAGAGTGAGGAAGTTGATGAATGAATAAATGGATTTTGTTTATGATCGTTTGTTTAATTAGTATAGTATTAAGTGCTTGCTCACTAAAACAAGATATTGAAAAAAGCTACAAAAAAGAATCACCTCTTGATGCAAACATATTGATCCCAGAATCTTTTGCAGTAAACAAACAAACAACTATTAAAATTATGATTACACAAGCCGGAAAAAAAGTCGAACATGCAGAGTATGTTCAAGTAGAAATATGGAAACAAGACGGATCTTTTCGAAGTAAAAAAGAATCAGTAATGGAAGAAGGTAATGGTCTGTATAGTTTGAAAAAGAAGTTTGATCGTGAAGGACTACACTTTATTAAAGTATCAGCTAGTAACGGCGGTTCGATCATAATGCCTACAAAACAATTTATTGTCGGCAAACTGACGGAAAGTGATAAGAAATTTCTGCAAAAAGATGCTCCAAAACAAAATGAACACGAGCATCATCACCATTAATAGAAAGTTCTAAAGAATAAAGCAGGAAAGTCCGGTTAATAAAAGTAACCGGACTTTCCTGCTTTATTTTTTCTCAGCATCCCCCAGCGCCAATGAAGTCCACGCTTCTTCACTAGCAAAATAACGAGACCAGCTTGCTACTCCTGCTAGCTTATACTTATCGACCAGTTTTGCTCGTTTCGACAAGGATAGTTCGTCTTCCAGCCAAATTTTGTACGTTGATTTCGTTTTTTTATCGTAATATTCTGCGTAATTTTGTCCGGTTGTTTCATCATAGGTTGGTGTTACCTTATATTTTTTCAGCCATTCTTCTACTTTCTCCATCGATAAGCTTTGAGAAGAGATTTCTCCATTGGCTTTTTCTTCCCAAAGTCTTGCGTAAAGAGGGACTCCTAACACAAGCTTTTTATTCGGTACTTCCTTCAATAAATTTTCAAGGTTTGCTTCTACCCATGGAAAACTGGCCACACTTCCTGCGGTAGGAGAGCTTGCCCAATGTTCATCATAGGCCATTACTACCAAATAATCGACAATATCAGAAAGATGTCCTCTTTCATAAAAGGCAGAATAATTTCCTCCTGCAATAAAAGTAATATCCATTGATACCGTTAACCCAGCTTCATGTAAATAGGGGGTCAATTCCCGTACAAACTGGGTGACATATTTGCCGTCTTCTTTATTTACATTTTCGATATCAATATTTATTCCGTCTAGATGATACATTTTACTGTAAACTAACAGCTGACGAATGACTTTTTGTCTTTTTTGATAGTCTTTTAATACTTGATGTGTTTTGTCAGGATCAAAGTCATTAGAAAATAAACCCCAAACTTGATAGTTATGCTTATGAGCCCATTTTACATATGCTGCTGATCCTAAGTTGCTGACATTCCCGTTATTTCCGGACAGTTTAAACCAAGTGGGTGATACCACATTAACCCCTTCCATTTTTTCCAACTTAGAAGTATCTGGATTCTTTGTATAAACCGCTTCCCATGTTAACTGAATAGGTCCATCCACTTTAGATAATTTTGGTTTACGCTCTTCTCTTTTCACTTGAACTGTTTCTGTTTTTCCTAGCTGAATGATGTCTTTTTTCACGAAGCCAGCGACGCCATTCTTTTTTCTGACATAGTAAAAATCTCCGTCTTCTTTTTCCATCGTAACCGTCTCATTATTCGTAATTTCTTCTGTATAAGGAGATAAAAGACTTGCCTCTGATCGCAGCTTCATATATTTTTCATTGACTTTTTTGCCAGTCACAGCAGCCTCTGTTTTTTCTGCTCCATTTTGCTCTAACAGTACTGCTTGACCATCATTCAAAACAGAATATTGAATGGGATAAAAATTTACTAAAGGTTCAAGCGCGACATATACTTCCCCATTTTTGTCTTTAATCGGCGGAAACTGCAAATCTACTGCTTTATTATTCACAAAGTAAGAAACAGTCTTAGAAGGAAACTGAACCACTTTATTTTTTGTAGTCACAATCACTGAGTTGCTGTTGGTGTCATATGTAATGGTGTCATCAATATTTTGTTGCCAAACAGATAATGGTACATAGACGTTTTTCTTTATGACCATTGCATTGCCGATTTGTTTTCCATTTAGAAGAATAGGGTTTTCACCAGTAAAATAATTCGTTTTCTCCTTGCTCGCAAAAGGATACAATAATAATAGAATGCTAGACATTATCATAAATATTCCAATGCAGAATCCAACAATTATTCGTCTCTTTTTATTGTTTTTATGTGCTTGAAATTGTATTTCTGCCATCTTTTCCTCCTTAGCGTAATTCTGTAGGTGTTTTTTCTCCCTTATAGAAGACGAATCGATTGCATGAATAGTTTCTTATTAACATAAAAAAGAACCAAGAATTTTTTTCTGATGGTTCTTTTTCTACTATTTATGAGGATAGTGTTTCTCCGATTTTTATTTGTTTTTTACGGATTTCTTCTGGAACAAGGCTGCCGCCTGTTCCCCAGAATATATGGGTTGCCTTATTCATTTTATGCGTAAGGTTATATTTCTCTATATAGCTATTGCCTGTATTACTATTAAGTGCAATTGGTCCATAAAATGCTGCCAAGGCAGAAGGCTCTAAGTATTGCTGCTCTGTATGATATAAAGCAGCCACCAATCGAAAAAGCGAAGAATCGGAAACAGTATAACATCCATTTATGAGCGTACCAATATGTCCTGCTACAAAATTAGAAGCTTTCCCAACTGCTAATCCATCTGCTTCCGTTTGATTGTCTATGCCTAAATCTTGCACAGAAATATCCTCCATACCGGTATATAATCTAGTCAACATGGCTGGAGAATGGGTTGGTTCTGCAAAAAAGCAATGAACATGTTCGCCAAAAATTTTTTTTAATCCATAAGTAATGCCGCCAGGCGCACCGCCAACTCCACATGGCAAATATACAAACAGCGGATGCTGTTCATCTACTTTTATCTGTTTTTCTTCCAGTTGTTGTTGCAGTCGATACGCACCAACTGCATACCCTTCAAATAAATGCTCGGAATTTTCATCGTCAATAAAATAGCTGGAAGGATTATTTTCAGTTTCTTTTCTTCCTTGTTCCACTGCTACACTATAGTCTTCCTCATGCTCTATTACTGTTGCACCAATTTCCCGCAGTTTTTGTTTTTTCCATTGTTTTGCATCTTTTGACATATGTACAACGACTTGAAAACCTAATTTTCTGCTAATAATGCCAATGCTTAACCCTAAATTCCCAGTTGAACCGACGATAATCGTATATTTTTGAAAAAGTGATTGCATCTCGGAAGAAAGAAGTGTTGTATAACATTGTCCTTTTTGTGATTTTCCAGCTTGTTCTGCTATGCTTTCAGCAAATTTCAGAACTTCATATATTCCTCCTCTTGCTTTAACCGATCCTGATATAGGGAGAGCGTGGTCACATTTTAAATACCATTTTCCAGGAAACAGCGTATTCTTGCTTTTTTCCATATATTGTTTCATGTTCGGTACTTCTAGAAGGGAAGATTCTATCAAGCCATGATTTGGTTTCGTTTCAGGAAATAATGTACTTATTACAGGAGCAAAACGCTCCAATCTACTAATAGCTCCCTTTATATCCACTTTCTTAATGGCCGTAACAGAATTTCCTTTACACGCATCCTCATTAATCCAAAATACTTCGTCATATTCTTTTATATTATTTACTAGCGGAAATGATCTCTGTAATGAGGTGATAAATTCAAACGACATGTTTTCTCCTCCTTTCCTTTTTCATGAAAATGTAGGTGGCGTCACTACCCAAATACTGATGCATTCCGTTTTCCCATTATTTTTATAATAGTGAGGAATACTCGCATCGTAATAAATGCTATCTCCTTCTTCCAGCTCATATGTTTCGTTACCAATTTGATAAAACATGCTTCCCTTTATAACAAAACCAAATTCTTCTCCTCTATGGGAATGAGGTTCTGTTCCAGAAGCTGCACCTGGCTTTAATGTTACAAGCACTGCTCCCATTTCTTTATTTCCAGATGGAGATAAAAGCTCATAAAAGGTTGATTGGTCATTTGCTTTCATGATGGTGACACGCTCATCTTTACGAACAACTCTGGAATTCTCTTGCTGATCCTGAAAAAATTCTACAAGTGTAGTAGATAATGCTTGAACAATCTTTCGTAAGTTTTCAATGGTCGGGCTGTTTAAATTTCGTTCCACATTACTAATATACCCGTTAGACAGACCTGTTTTTAATGCAACATCTGCAATCGTTAACCGTTTTTGTTTTCGTATGTCTTTTATTTTTTCACCTAAATTCATTCACCTGGTTCCTTTCATTTTCCTTTCCAACTTACAAGATTTTATAATTATATATTATTAATCTTTCATATTGTGAAGAGATATTTTTTCATTATACTAAAAATTCTTTCATTTACATACATATTCCTTCTTATCTAAAAAATCACCTTTCAAAAATGTTAAAATTTTCAACTAACTGTGGTAGTATGCATATAACAACGCTAAATGAGTTATTAAGGGGTTGCTATAGAAGAAATCCGTATCTTCCCATTATTTGATTTGGAAGGAAAACGCTACGAACATTTAGATAAATTAATAAGTAAGGGGGTTCATAAAAATGAAAATTGCTACGCTCTATGATATTCATGGTAACTTTCCAGCGCTAAAAGCAGTTCTTGATGAACTTGAAACAATACAGCCAGATTTGATTATAATTGGAGGTGACATAGTCTCAGGACCGATGCCTGTTCAAACACTGGATTGTCTACTGAATTTACGTAAAAGAATAAAAGTTAAATTTATTAGTGGAAATGGTGATAGAGAAGTTGTCGAAGCATCAATAGGATTAAGGTTGCTCCAATTATCAGAACAAGGTCGTAAAACCCAACAGTGGGTAGCTGATGAATTAACTGATAAGCATCTTGAATTTCTTTCGAGCTTGCAAAGCATTACGGAGATTCATATGGAAAATCTCGGTGATCTTTTATTCTGTCATGCGACACCAGAAAGTGATGCAGATATTTTTACTCCCCTGTCCTCAAAAGAACGGCTTGAAACACTCTTCGCTCATGTTGAGCAACCAATTGTTGTGTGTGGGCATACTCATATACAATTCAAGATAGAACTCGGGAAAACGAGTATCATTAACTCAGGAAGTGTTGGGATGCCCTTTGCGAAGCGACCAGGTGCATATTGGCTACTTATTAATTCAGATGGGATTGAATTTAAACAAACGCAATATGACTTTGAAAGAGCAGCAAGAGATATAAGAATGAGTAACTATCCAACTGCTGAAGATTTTATTAAAAATAATTTTCTTCACATTCCAAATGAGGAAGAATCAATGGTATTACTAGAAAAAATGTCAAAAAAATAAATTAAAATGAGAAAAATATCTATTGAAAAAATAGTTCAAATGACCAAAAATAACGGTTCATTATAAACTACGATTTTTTATATTTATTAAACAACTCTATTTTAAAATAGGATAAAATTACAACGTAAGAATGCGGCTTCATGGTTTCAAAGTTAAACAACCTTATTAGAACTTATCAACGATCGAAGAAATAAACGTACTATCGCATTTTATATTATACGAATAATTAAAATAACCAAACCAAAAGAGAAAGCTGTTTTCATTTTCGCTTCCTCTTTTGGTTTTTCATTTTTTTATTTATCTTTTCTAAAAGATCAAAGAGTTCCATATAAATACCAAGTTAGGAAGTTTACTTAATTTCTAGTAATAATTTTCTCATCTTTTCATGAGCATTTAATTCTCTTGCAAAATCAGGGTACTTTTGTAAATGTTCCTTTAAATTTTGATACTCGGGAAACAATGTAAAAAAGTCTTTATTTAGCAATTTTCGTTGATTACGAGGTATTCTTTTGTTGCTAAGCACATAATCTAGACTTCCACAAATGAGGGAACAATAACTATCAAAATCCCCAGTAAAATAGTGTTCTTCACTATCTTTAATGATATCTTCTTCTATTTTATTTATATCTTCGGTAGGGAAATCATTTTCTAACAATTTTTCTACTTGTTTAAGCTTTATTAATAATTCCGTGTCTATTTTCATATATTGAGAGATTCACCTCTTTTCATTGTGTGAAAAAGTTGCTATTTTTTATCTTATATCCCTTTTTCCCTGTCATTAAGGTGTGAGGCTTTCGTAAGTGATTATTTGATCGATAGAATGCCCCTGCCATACATGAAATGTAAACCTACAGGGGAATATAATAGTAATAACATTAAAGGAGTTTTTTAAAGGAAATGAGAAAAACAATTCTCGCTTTTATGCTGGTTATAACGATTATTACTACCTTTCAAATTAAAGCAGAAGCAATATCAAAACCAACTCAAGATTCTGAACAACTTAGACTACAAGATATGCTTTTGAATTTACTAACTCCATATATAAGAGAAGATCTAGATAAGTTTTATCCTCCAAATATTTTAAAAAAGTTTTCGCCTGAAGTTGAACCCTGGAAAATAGAAGTTATTCAAACCAAAAGAATTAACGGTTTTCGTGGCTTAATATTGGAAATTACATTTGAAATAGAACCTTCAACGGCACATCATGTTTCTATTGGCAGGGACCGAATGACTTATCGAATTTCTTATGGGCCTACGGTGAACTTAATAAATTACACCCACCTAAAGACATATAATTTGCTTCCAGATCTACAATAAATATACTTTATCAAAAACAGGTCAAATTACCATATCAAAAGTAGAATACTGTGATCCATTAGAACTATATTCATTTCTACTATAGTCAAATAAATAATCACTGCTCCACTCATCTTTAAAATACATAATTTTTTTAATAGCTGAAGTGATCTTATATATCTCTTCATTGCTCATCGTTGGGTGCAAAGATAAACGAATCCAGCCTGGTTTATGAATAAAATTGCCTTCCTTTACTTCTTCGCTGATTTGTTTAGACTGCTTTTTATCGAGATTTAATAAATAATGTCCATATGGTCCAGCACAAGAACATCCGCCGCGAACTTGGATGCCAAACCGGTCATTTAAAAGTCTAACCATTAAATCATAATGCATGTCTTTACATATAAAAGAAATGATGCCAAGACGATCCTTATTTTCACCATCTAAAATCGATATTCCTTCGATTTTATGAAGCTCTGTTAACGTTAACTCTACAAGCTCTTTTTCTCGCTCTTCTATGTTTTTTATTCCCATTTTATCTTTTAATTTTATCGATAAAGCTGTCTTAATCGCCTGTAAAAATCCAGGTGTTCCTCCATCCTCTCGCTCTTCTACGTCTTTTTTATAAACAATATCTCCCCATTGGTTTGTAAAATCAACCGTTCCTCCCCCTGGCAAATCTGGTATTTCAGACTTTATTAACGTCTTATTCAAAATAAGAACTCCACTTGTACCAGGGCCGCCTAAAAATTTGTGTGGGGAAAAATAGATAGCATCTAATTGGTCTTCCGGATTTTGTGGGTGCATATTGATTTCCACATACGGTGCAGAAGCGGAAAAATCAACAAAGCAAACGCCACCGTATTGATGCATCATTGCTGCTAGTGCATAATAATCCGTTTTTCTTCCCGTCACATTTGAGCATGCTGTGAATGCACCTATTTTTTTATCCCGGTGTTTATTTGCTTCAAGCATTTCCCGTAAATGTGTTAAATCGACATCTCCAGTAGATGTCGGGCGAATCATCTTAACCTCAGCAATCGTTTCAACCCATGAAAGAAAATTAGAATGATGCTCCATATGTGTGACAAACACAATCGGTTTTTTTTTATCAAGCATAGCAATGTTATGTTCAGGATTACCTTGTTTTTTCAACCCTAATATTCTCTGTAATTTATTCACAACCGCTGTCATGCCAAATCCAGCAAAAAGGATAACATCCTCTTTATTTGCATGTACATGTTCCTTAATAATCGTTTTCGCTTCTTTATAAGCTTTCGTCATATACGTTCCGGTTATATTAGATTCTGTATGTGTATTTGCCACATATGGTCCTAATTCAGATACCATCTTTTCTTCAATTTTATGATATAAACGACCACTAGCCGTCCAATCGGCATATAAAAGCTGTTGTGTTCCATTTGCGGTTAAAAATGTATATTGATCGCCAATAATATTTTCTTTTATTGGCTGAAAATATGTTTCTAACGGACTTTTGAAAAAGTATGTGGATTTACCAACTTTTGCTGTTATCAATCTGAAAATCCCCCTTCTCCCTTACATATTAACGTATGATAAAATAAGAAAGAGGGTAACCATTAATTACTTTTTCAAACGGAAAGATCTAAAACCACTTTTATTAGTGAAGAAAGTTTTTGCAGAAGGAGCTGGAGCAAGTGATTATAACCTTACCAGATTATATATATGTTTTTATGGAAGATTTACAGCTTGCGGGTCGTTCCAAGCTTACATTAAAACAATACGAATCAGATATAAAAAAGTTTTTTGTATGGATGGATAAACATAAAGAAAATACCGAGTTTGACACATTTAAAGCGCTGCGTGCAGAGGATATTCGTTCTTATTTTCTGCATCTACATCATCTTCAATTGTCACAAGCAACGATTCGGCGATTAGCTTCGGTACTAAGTCGCCTAATGAAATTTCATCAATGTATCGCAGCTGAAGAAATACATAAACTTGCTGCTGCCTCTCCTTTACGTGCATTAAATGATAAAGACTTTATCACGGATAAAGAATTTACACAATTAATGAAAAGAATGAAAACGAAAGACAGCGAACAACAAAAAAAGTCAGCCAGAAATTATTTATTGAACAGAAATATTGCGATCGTATTACTTATTCGCACTTACGGTTTAACACCCACAGAAATCCATTCCCTTACGATGAAGCATATTAATTTTGCACAAAAGGAATTAATGGTACAAACGAATGAACAGAGAAGAACGTTTCAGCTGCAAGAAAGCATGATGAACTATTTAAGAGACTATTTTTTTTCTATACCGCCTTTATTCCGACCAAAGTATAATTCAAAGGATCCTTTGTTTGTTGCATTTAATAATATTTCCTTATCTTTTCAGTATGATTATGATAGACAACGACCAAAGGATTTGTCAGTCCGTGCAATACAGGAAATGATAAAAGATGAAGTAAGGCTTGCTAATTTGCGAAAAATTTCTGCTGTTACGCTGCGCAACACGAGCATCCTTGATTTTTTACAATTAGGCTACCTGGATGATGTACTAATGGAGCGATTTGCGCTTACAAGTGAAGCATCGTTAAGACGGTATAAACAATATTTGGAGAATATAAGTGAAAATAATTAAATTGGAAAGATGCCAGAATTATTTGCATCTTTCCTTTAATTATTCTTTACTAGCATTATTTTCTTCCCAATAAACGTCTGAAAATACATCAGCAAATGCTTCTATTGTCCGATTTAATTCTTCTTGATTATTGTCAACCCCGCCTACTTCTAAAAGAATGGCTTTATTAGAAAAGTTTTGATTATACACGCCATTCCCTTCTTCTCTGCCCTTGGCAAATACCCCTTTACTAATGCCGGGATATTTATTATTAAGTGCTTTATGCAATTTTTTGGAAAACTCTTCGTTCTTTTCATAATTTCTATTAGCTTTTCCAATCACAAATACTACCTTAGCAAACGATTTACCATTAATTGTGGCAGTCGTGTTATCTTTACGGGCAGAATCACGATGTATATCAATTAAATATTTTAAATCATGATTTTTTGAGACCGCTGCCTCCACAACTTCTTGGGACACATTATATGATGCGTAATAACTCCATTTCCTATCGAGAAGTTTTTGGTTTGTATTGGTTGTATCATGCTGCACACCAATGCCATTCTGGTGTAATAACTCAGTTAATTTATTGCCTAATCCAACCACATTAACTCGTGTATCTGAACTAATCGCTTCATTAGAATCAGCAGCGTCCTTTAGAAGCGGCAAATACGATTCCAAGTTATGCGTTTGATAAATAAATACATTTTTCGTTTTTGGTTCCTTTTCAATAACAGTGTCTTTTTTCGGCTCTTTTACAATTTTATTTTCATCAACTTCTTTTGGATTTTTTAAAATATTTTCAGATGGAGTCGATTCAAAAGGTAAATTGGCAATCGTGGTCCCTTCCTCTGCCACTACGATTTCAGTATGATAAAAGGTTAATAACGGCAGTTCTGTTCCTAATAAGGTCCTCGTATCATCCAATTTAATATTTGTCGCTACTTGAAATAATAAAGAAGAAATAGAAAGTTCATCATTTTCCGTTTTCGGGAAAGAATGATTTTCGCCACGAAACAATTGATAGTATATAGAGGTTGAATCAACATTTTTTAAGAAGTCACTAACATGCTCGGAAGAAAGCTTCATGGAGAATAACGACGTTGTAATACCTGCAGTGAGCAAAAAAACAAGGATGACTCCTAAAATAGTAGTATTAATATACTGGAAATAGTAACGGAATTTGGTTGTTTGCATAGGTCGTCTCCTTTCTACTAAAGGTATATGTAGTTAATTACTTATTTAGAATGGAAATATTAATTTGGATGCGTAAAATTATATAGTTTCTCTGCTTTTCTTCTATTATATTAGCGATTTTCTACTTTTATTTTTCTATGCTTTAAACTAGAGACTTTATTATATTTTTATGGAACGAATCATTTTGGATGCGTAAAATTATTTTATTTGTTAATTATCAAGACCTAAAAATAAAGGTGATACATATTAGTCATGTATAAAAATTTTTTAGTCTTTCCATAATATCTTTGTTGACGAACATATGTTCTTTGTTTTATAATGCACTTATAGGTAATAATGGATAGTAGTTACTACTACTATCCATTTTAAACGCAAGGTTTGGAAGTTCCTCAAGTATAGTAAAAAAAATTAAAATCCAAGGAGCTGTTTAATTATGACATTACGACTATCCCCCTATTTAATGATGAACGGAAATACAAAGGAAGCAATCCAATTTTACGAAAAAGCATTGGATGGGAAAGTCCTTTTTAACCAAACTTTTGGAGAAATGCCAGAAAATCCAGAATTTCCTTTACCAGAAGAAGCAAAGGGACTTGTGGCACACGCAATGATAAAGATTGGAGAAACGGATCTCATGTTTTCAGATATGTTTCCAGGTCAAACCAGTCAAATAGGAGATCAAGTTACGATCTGTATTACAATTAACGACATCGAAAAATCAAAACAAATTTTTGAATCCCTACAGCAAGACGGTCAAGTAAAAATGCCGCTGCAGGAAACTTTTTTTAGCCCTGCTTATGGGATTGTAACGGACAAGTTCGGTGTAACCTTTCAAATTTACACAGAGGGTAAACAATAAATTATTTCATTTTGATCAATCTTTTTCAAATTGAATTCTTTTTCTTTGATTAAAAATGCAGGTTTATACGCCATTTTTAATCAAACTATTTTACAAGGCAACATTTTTTGCTTTTGAATGCGTAAAATTTCATTTAAAAAGCACATGATACAACAAATAGTATCATGTGCTTTGATTAGAAAAATGGACAAAGAACGAGCCTATTTAAAAGCAAAAAGTAATTCCGTTTCGCAGATCAGTTCGCCTCTGACGGTTGCTCTCCCTTTTGCCTTTGCAATTGTATTTTTGACTTTTGTAACAAAAACTTCTAAACAAAGTTCATCCCCAGGAAATACTTGTTTACGGATCCTGCAGTTGTGTATTCTAGCCAAGAGAGCTTGTTTATCATCGTGTTTTTCATCACTATGAATAGCAACTGCGGTTACTTGCGCAATTGCTTCCATAATTAAAACGCCTGGCATAAGTGGGCTTTTCGGGTTTTGTCCAAAAGCAAAGGTATCTTCCTTGCTGATTTGTTTGATGCCAACAGCCATCAATCCTGCCTTTAACTCTACTATTTCATCTACTAATGGCAAAGGATAACGATTTAAAATTTCTTTAATTTTAGGCAAATTAATCATTTTCAATCCCTCTCTATTGCTCAAGCTTTTTTTGAAGTGCTGCCATTACTTCACTTAATTCTGTTGTAATAGCTGCCACATCTTTTTTGGTACCATCTTTTGTTTTTAATTCAATTGGATCCCCAAAAATAACTTTGATTTTTTTCCCGCTTAACAACCCTTTTAAATCGGTTGGGCCGCTGAAGGCAGCTGGTACAATTGGTACTTTTGCAAGATTCGCGATCGTCGCAGCTCCTCTTTTTAAAGGAACGTCTTCTGAACTTCTTGTCCCGCTTGGAAAAATACCAACGATTTTATCTTCTTTTAATAATTTAACTGGTGTCTTAATACTGCTTGGACCAGGATTTTCTCTGTCTACTGGAAATGCATTAATACTCGATAAAAACCGAGCAGTTTTTGGTTTTTCAAACAGCTCTTTTTTCGCCATAAAATAAATTTGTTTCGGCAAAAGCGATGTTCCAAGCGCTAGAACATCTACCCAGCCAATATGAGAGCACGCCACAATATAACCTTGATTTTCTGGCAGCTTTTCCTTATTGATAACCTTTGTCCGACCAAATATTTTTAATACTACATTAGCTAAATTTGCAGTAAAGTTATACATTGAAAAATCTCCTTTATATGTATCATCATCGTTTTTTTAATCTATTATTTAGTATACCATCTACTCTTAGTACTAGATACTATATTTTTTTCTTACAATAAATTATAAACTATAAACGCTTGATTGAGTAGTAGAATTATACAATACAAAAAACAGCAAATGTATGATGTACACTTGCTGCCATTAGAAACCGCTCCTATTCGTTTATAACCTTTTATTTTGTTACTTGTGCTTTCAAGATAAAGCGGTTAATTGCGTTTGCTACTCCATTATTTTCATTTGTATCAGTTATTTCTATGCAGGCTTTTTTAACATCTTCTCTTGCATTTCCCATTGCAATTGGATACCCTACTCTATTAAGCATCGAAAGGTCATTCATACTATCTCCCATCGCCATCGTTTCCTTTAATGAAATGCTTAAATGCTCGGTTAATTTTGCTAAAGAATGTCCTTTTGATGCAAGCAGATGTTCAAATTCAAAATTATATTTTCCTGAAGTAACTAGTGTTACAGATTTATCTTCTTTAAACATTTCCCAGCCTCTATCCCTTTTTTTTCGGTCAAAAGAAAAGGCTAAAATATTATACACATTAATCGGTGATATCGTTAATTCCTTATACGAAGAGATAAAATAAAACCCTGTTTGACTGTATTGAACATCGGTATGCTTTTCGAGGTCCTGTCTATCAAGATCAGGATTTGCTTTGCATAATTGATCTATTTCAATTGTAAGAAGCTCTCTTCCTTTTTGTCTCGTGTAAATATAATCATCACTAAATACTTCATAATAATAGTCATTTGTTTCAAGCCATTCTAGCAGTTGCATTGCTTTTTGATTATTCATTGGCACATGATGAAACAATTGTCCTTCTGGTGTATGGATGGTTGCTCCATTTGCACCAATTATCCATGTTTTTACACCTGTATCTTTAAATATCTCCACCACATCTGGATAATTCCTTCCAGTTGCAACCACTACTTCTATCCCTTTATGTTGTGCATCTTTTATACTCTGCAGATTTTCATCACTTATTTTGCTATTATGATTTAACAGTGTTCCATCCAAGTCAATTGCAATACATTTAATCATTTATTTCCCCACCTTTTTAGAATGCACTACTAATAGAGGTTATTCAAAAAGTCCGGTAACACAAGCTTGTTAATCTCTTCGTTTTAATGTCACTCCAGTCCTCACAAATCAACCTACGCTCCAGGCTTCGTGACCTCCGCGCCTCGACCTTCTCTGCTTTGATTGCCCTTATGCTTGAACACATACTAATAACTCAACATCATTTTCTTTTAACAATTGAATAAATGCTTTATTTGGTTCTTTATCTGTTATAAATACATCGATTTCAGCTAATTTGGCAAATTGATAAAATTCTGTCATTCCTATTTTACTATGATCGGCTACAACAATTACTTGTTTCGCTTGCTGCATCATCTTTCGTTTCACTGCACCATCTTCTTCATCAACGATTGTTAAGCCTTTTTCCGATATGCCAACAATCCCAATAAACACTTTATCTACGGAATAATAGTCGAGTTTTTCGACAACGGACTGACCGTAAAGATACCGATGTTCTTTGTGTAAAATCCCCCCAAGCAAATGGATTTTCGGATTCGTTTTATCTGACAATATTTCAGCAACATGAATAGAATTCGTTATGACCGTGCATTCCTGGTCTATATACTGTCCCATTGCTTGCACAGTAGTTGACGTGTCTAAAATAATATGATCATTGTCTTGAATTAAGGTTGCAGCCAATTTGCCGATTTCTTTTTTCTCTTCGGACACAAACTGCAGGCGATGATGATAATTATGAATTCTCTTATGGCTGCTAGGAAGGATTGCCCCTCCTCTAGTTCGGATAATTTTTTGCTGTTCCTCTAATTTTACTAAGTCTCTTCTTGCTGTATCTCTAGAAACATCATAGTTGGAACAAATATCCTCAACCGTTATTCGTTTATGCTCCGTTAAATACTGTAAGATCATCGATAATCTTTCTTCCTGAGACATAGATCTTCTCCTTTTCTTTCGCTTACATAAGTAATTATAAGTGATAACACGATAAAAATCCATAATAAATAAGTGTTAATAAGTAAAATAATTAATATTACTTATAAATTCAAAATCATGTATGAATCCAAGAAGATAGGCACTGCTGCAAGTAACCTATAGAACTTCAGAAAATTTCTTACATAAGAACAAAAGCGCAAGCGCCTTGAACAGCTCTGAAGAAAAATGTTCACATGACTCAAAAAGTGCTTTTTACTTTTAGAGGCATGGGGTTATTTTTCACAAGAGTTAGGCGCTGGCCGATTAAAGGCGCCACGGCCTTATGTCTTCATCGGCACTAGTACGTCCTGTACGTCGAAGCTAGATGCGGACACAACCGCCGAGTTATCCACAATCCCATTTCGTTTATAATTTTCTGGACGATAAAAAAGCTTATAAACTGTTTTCATACAACGACGAAAAAGTTTACAAGCTTTTTATTATGAAACAGGAAGATTTGTTTTCATTTTTAACAACCATTCTACTGTTCGATTTATTAATTCGTTAAAATAAGTATCAGTGGAAAAAGTATGATCCCCATTTGGGATTGTGTATGTCTCTACACTGCCGCTTTTTCTTTGTAAATAATTTGTTTCATATTGCTCCATATAGTCATATGGGATATCCTCATCATCTGTTCCATGAATAAGCAATACGTCCCCAGTGAATCTTGAACATTCTGTTAGTGGGTGATAGTTTTTCATCGATTGAAAATAATAGTCGGTAAAAGAAAATCCATGATAATCAATCGAATCGCAATTTTTTAATGAATGCACTTTGTTTTCACCAAAAATTTGCGCAAGATTATGATATGGTTCACCTACAGCTGCCCATTGCACTAATGTATTTATTCTTGGATCAACGGCTGCTGTTAATGCAGATACAGCTCCACCAAGGCTATGTCCAACAAGAATAATGTTTCTAACGTACTTTAAAGACGACACATAATCCAAAATGGTTTTTGTTTGATCCAATAACTCCACCATTCCATACTTACCGTAATTCCCAGTGCTTTCCCCACAACCGCTATAATCAAACCGAAAAACAACGTAATCTTCTTTTGTGAAATGCTGGCCAGCTTTCACAAATAGTCGGTCCACTCCAATTCTGCTGCCAATAAATCCATGGCAAATAATAATACTATCATACTTTTTCTCTTCATTAAAATGATTGGGATAATCAATCGATAAGGCAAGCTGCTCCGACTGCCATTTTATATGTTTAAACATTATTTTTACCTCCTCGATCCTAACCATTTAAAACAAGCCTAACAAAATAAACTATTCCTACCTGTTTACTTTGTTTTAGACCTCAATAATGGATTTAATAATAATATTATAGTGTATATTAATTTTTAATGTCAAAGTAAAGTTTTATTTTCTACTGACTTCTCCATACAAGTATGAAATAATAGAAAGAAAAGGTAAAGGAAGAAGTAGATGTATTATTTCGATTATCATCATCACTCTAACCATTCTTTTGATTCACAAGCAAATATGGAAGACATATGTTTACATGCCATTAAAACGGGGGTGAAAGAAATTTGTTTCACCGAACATTTTTCTGTCAACCCAAAAGTGCCTACATATGGACACATGAACTGGGTTTATTATTTAAAAGAAATAAATCGTTGCCAAGAAAAATTTTCTAATAAATTAACCATAAAAATAGGAATTGAGCTTTGTGAGCCCCATTTACTGCAATCAGAATATAAAAAGGCTCTTTCTGAGATTCCATTAGATTTTATTCTCGGTTCAGTCCACAATATTGAACAGTATACGCTGCGTCGATTTATGAATGCATTTCCGGAAAAAGATATTTATGAAGCATATTTTTTAGAACTATATGAGATGATACAAACAGCAGATATTGACGTAATTGCTCATTTTGATTTAATGAAAAGATATGCCCATCAAACAGTAGGACTTTATGAATTTGAAAAATACAAATCTATTATAACGGACATCTTAAAGACAGCAATTAAACGCGGCATCGGGTTAGAAATTAATACATCTGGATGGAGAACAAATTTAAATGAAAGTCTGCCATCAAAAGATATTTTATCCTTATATCGTAAATTAGGGGGAGAAATTTTAACGATTGGTTCAGATTCTCATCATGCGGAAACAGTTGGAGCTCATTTTTATGATGCTGTATCGTTAGCAAAAGAATGCGGATTTACTCATATATATACATACGAAAAAAGAAAACCACAAGCTATTCAAACCTAAGTAAGGTATAACCGTCTATTCATCGACACATACAATCGAAGTAGACATTTATCTAACTCGATCCATATAAAATGATAGTAAAAAGATGTGCAAATGATACTATTTGCACATCCCCTTTTCTGCCTATTATAAATAAGAAACGATCAGTTCGCTATTACCTGATAATGCAAAGTCAGCCACCTGACTAGGAAGTAAAAAATGGTCTCCTTTTTGGAAAGTGTATTCATCCGCATTAATATTTAACTTTCCTTGTCCTTCCAAAACACTGCATAATAGAAACGGCTTAGACTGCGTAAAGCTGCTTTCTCCGTTTAATTCCCACTTTTCGACCGAAAAATAATCACATTTTACGAAGGTCGTTTTTGTAACCCCTGCTAGATGTTCTACTTCTACTGCTTGCTGGTTGACAAGATGAGGTACAGTCGTAACAGCAATCGATTGGTTTATATGCAGTTGCCGCTTGTTTCCAGCATCATCTATTCTGTCATAATCATAAACTCTATAAGTAGTATCCGAATTTTGTTGTGTTTCTAATATAATAATTCCTTCTCCAATCGCATGGATCGTTCCACTTGGCACAAAAAAGAAATCCCCTTTTTTTACAGGCACTTTACATAATAAATCATTCCAGCGATTTTCTGCTATCATTGTTTTTAATTCTTCTGTAGACTGAGCATGATGTCCAAAAACAATTTCAGCACCGTCTTTACAATCGACAATATACCAGCATTCGGTTTTACCTAGTTCTCCATTTTCATGTTTATTTGCATATTCGTCATTAGGATGCACTTGAACAGATAAATCTTGGTTAGCATCTAAAATTTTCGTTAATAACGGGAAACGATCCCCTTTTACATTCGCAAATAACTCACGATGATTGTCCCATAGAGCTCCTAAAGTCTTTCCTTGAAAGGCACCGTTTTTAACTACACTTTGGCCATTTGGATGTGCTGCAAAAGCCCAGCATTCACCTGTTGTATCTGAAGGAATGGTATAGCCAAAACTGCGCAGCTTTGTTCCTCCCCAAATTCTTTCTTGAAAAATCGGATCAAAAAAAATAGGTTGTTGACTCATATTAATTGTAAGCTCCTTTTACTACTTAGATACTACTATTCTACCATATGATACCTTTTGTATTGTAAGTATTTTCATATTATGAAAGAAATATTCTCTTTTTCCATCTAGAAGCTTTGGCGTCATTTGTTTGTAAAATCTAGTAGAATCTAGTAAAAATGAAATCAAAATGAAAACGTGTTTTTCTGAAGATGAACCCCTTATTTGACTGCTATATCGATATAGAATATGAAGAAATCTAACTTATGTGCCTTTTGTTCGAACCCCTCATCAAATTTAAGTGAATGCAGTTGTTATGTTGTTTTTTCTATAGAACGAAGGGGAACCCTTGATTTACAGAGGGTTCCCCCTATTCACATTATTTGTTCATTTCATTTTAAAGTTATTGGTCATTGTTTGGCTCAATTTGAGTTTTAAGTCTCACAATCACTAAATACATAATAATACACATTATCATTAAACAGAAGGTAACATTTTGCGAAATACTAATAATGTTACTCCAACTTCTTGTACCGTTTACAGCCAACTGCAAGATTAATCCTACAAGTAAAAATAATAATGCATAAGGTGTTTTCTTTATGAAAAATCCTACTATGCCACCAAGAATACCGCCGACTGCTGATGCCCCGTACCAAATTGCATAAGCAATAGCCTGCTCTTTAAATGAAATTGTTACTGGTACAACCACGTAAAAATAGCCAATCAAAAAATAAAACGTAATGGCAGTAAGTGTATACATAGCACCAAATAACACAGCTTTCTTAATATTACCTGCAAATATATAACCAACAAACATGGCGAGTATAAACCACACCGGTAAAGAATTAATCATTACTGCCAAATAGGAAATAACGTATTCAAGAAGTGTTATACCATCACTTAAATTCGGTAAATTATCAGAAATAACTGAAAGAAAGCCAACAATTAAACCTGTGATTAATGTAAAAACAATAAAACGTCTCGATTCCACACTATATTTTTGAAATTCCTTCAACGATATCTCTCCCTTGATTTTGCCGGAACAAACAATGTGTTCTACTGAGCTTTCGTAAAAAAGGAAATATTCTTTTCACTAACGGACAGTGTTCGGTTGTCTGTAGATTTTTGCTGGTGTTGTTCTAGCAATCTTTTTTTCTCGTCGTTTGTTGATTTTTTACAAACGATTGCAGTTTTCGTTGTCAATTGCATGAGATATTGTTCCCATTGTGCAAAATCGATTGCATCAAATGATTCGTAGGCTGTTATCATTACTTTTTCCACAACTAGCTCTGCTAATTGCCTATCTTGAACAATACAAAAGGCCATTTGGAAAAGTTTTTGTGTATAATTTGTGATCATTTTTTTATATCGTTGTTTTTTTGTCACAACACATCCACCTTTCCATTCCTTTTAATTTTTTTCCAATTCTTCGATTAAAGAATCAGGTAGTTCTTCTTTCGAAATATGAGCAATATCAACATAATTTCTGAATTTATACGTTAACACAACAACATAGTCCTCTTTATTATGAACGGATGAATCCAAGATTTTTTGCTTCAAACGATCATCCTTTACGATCACTTTATGTTTTATGTCTGCCATGTTCTTTTCTTCATAAGCGATTTCTGACATCCCATGATACTTTATGCCAACATCTTTTGCTTTTGTTACGGCAACTTCTTGTACATCATCTGAAACTAACACTGCTTTTTCAAGCATATTCTTTTCTGCTAACCATTTTCTACTTTCTTTATAGGAAGGTTTTAATTCGATATGATATGTCTCGTCTCGTTTACCTTGGAAAGAAATCATAATACTAGATGAAATGGCATAGTTTGTTGTCATACTTTTATATGGTTCTTTCACGATATCTTTTAGTAAAACAGATAAAAATTCTTTTATTTCTTGTTTGCTGCTCAAGCGAATATAATCATTTTTATATTGCGGCTCAATTACCATGTCATTTATTTCATCACTTCTAAAGGTGAATAATGGCAAGTGAAGTATTTTAAATTCTTCTGATTCATAAAGCGGCTGCAGCCACTCTTGATAATCCGCTCTATTTATTTCATAGCTCCGTACTACTTTTCTGCCGTTATTTAATTTATATTTTAAAGTAATAAGCGAATCTTTTTCCTTTGTAGAGGGCTCCCTCTTCTGTTCCAAAATCTTTTTATGTATTGCCAGAACATGTTGAATATTAGCAGATGAATTCATCATCTTTTCTGCAAATGGATCCGATATGAAATTATCTTGGAAAGAAACACTTTGAATGGACCCAGCAGCTGGCCGAAACTGTTCGTATTTATGTACAAGTGGAATTGAACTAAACATAACAATTGCCACGATTCCAATAAATAGAGGAAACTTCTTTATTCGAAAAAATACCCTCCATGTTTTTTCTAGTATCATTTCTACTAATATAAAACCGATAAAAGCCCCCATTATATTTCCAATCACAATCCCTATTTTTCCGATTGTTACCAATTCTCCATAAAGACTGCCGATTAACATACACGAAATAGTAAATGTATATTTAAAAACGCCTTTTAGTTTGGAAAAAACAAATGCTTGTGAAATAGATTCTACTTTTCTTTTTTTAAAAAGCGCAAATGCAAAAACATAGAGGAAAATAGAACATAAAAAATAACAAGTATAGTAGAAGACTTTCCCTTCTGAACTCTCTAGTATAACTGGTACTAATATTGGCGATAACAAGAGCGTTTTATCTGTAATTATTTCATTCAATGGAAAACCATCTATCCAAAAATGGAAGTTATAACATAACACGGTGACAAAACCAGTTGGAAATAACAAGAATAAACAAGTAAAAACCCCTTGTAAAATCGATATTCCTGTAAACATTCCAACAAAAACAGTGGAAATATATAACAAAATACTAAACACGCAAAAAACTGCTGTCCAATAATAGATTTCACTGACAGGAAAAAACTTCTCCAATTGAAAGAAAGGATAAATAATTCTTAATAGGAATCCATTTAATAGAATCGGCAAGATTAACAAGAGAGCTCCACTGATACAATAATAGTGGAATAGAAACGTTCTGCTGATCGGCAAGCTATGTATTAAATCACTATATGCTTTATGCTGCATAAATCGAAATAAAAAAATAGCTAATAAAATCGGCATTACAATAATTACTGCCATTTGAAAGAAATCATTTACATTAAAAAGATGATCATATATTTGATAAGAATAGGAATCCTCTTTCAACTCTTTGTCTATTAACATTAAATGAAGCGGGACAGCAAAAAAGACAACCAAAAATGATAAAATACTCACCCAGCCAACACTGCGAAAAATAAGCAAGGACAGCTGCTTATGATAAAAGGATAGTTTGAAAGGCATAATTTTTATCCTCCAATTCATAAATAAATATTTCTTCTAATGTAAGCGGGAGTATGTCTAAAAGGAGTGGATGCTGCTCCTCTAATTCTGTGATGATTTGTTCTTTGTTTCCTTTTACGATAAGCATGACAACACTTCCCCGCTGTTCTACATATAAAGGATTTAATTTTTCCTTCCATATAGGGTCAGTTCCTGTTTTAAAGGCAATTTGGATTTTATGAACATCTGATTTTAAATCGTCAATATCTTTCTCTAATATACATTTTCCTTCATGGATAATACTGACATGATCGCATATATCTTCTACTTCTCGTAAGTTATGAGAAGATACGATAACCGTCATTTCCCTTTCCGCAACCTCTTGCACAATTAGATTTTTTACTTTTGTGCGGATGACAGGATCAAGACCATCAAATGGTTCATCGAGAATTAACAGCTCTGGAGTCGCAGCAAAAGCCAACCAAAATGCAGCTTGCCGCTGCAAACCTTTCGAGTAAGTATGTAATTTTTTATTTTTATCTAATTTAAATAGTTTAGCTAACTCATTAAATCTTATATCGCTCCAACTTGGATACACTTCTTTATAAAATTTCGCCATTTGATTTAATGTATATTGGGGAAAAAAGGTTGGAAAATCAGGCAAAAAAAATAAGGTTCTTTTCGTGTTAATATTTTCATATACCTCTTGACTTTCGACGGTTATTTTCCCGCTATCTTGTTTCAAAATTCCCGCCAGCAATTTTAATATCGTTGTTTTTCCCGCACCGTTTGAACCGAGCAGACCATAGATGGAGCCTTTATTAACGGTTAAGGATACATTTTCAAGAATCGGTTCTTTTTCGATTGTTCTGCTTACATTCTGAAACTTGATCATTTAGGCGGTTCCTCCTTTCTGTTCAGCTAGCCGTTGAACTATCATTATTATTTCATTAGGTGTAATCCCTAAATAAAGTGCTTCGGACAGAAGCTTCTCTAATTTAAAGAGTGCGTCCTTTTTTTTGCTGTCATTTACAATATTTTGAGAGGCATTCACAAAACTGCCTTTCCCTTTTACAGAATAAATATATCCTTGGCTTTCCAACTCTCTATATGCTTTTTGAATCGTATTAGGATTAATCGTTAATTGAGTAGCTAATGTTCGAACAGATGGAAGCTGTTCATCAGCTTGTAATAATCCAGAAACAATTAACTGTATTAACTTTTCCACTAATTGTTCATAGATAGGGGTTCTGCTTCTTATATCAAGCTCAAACATCAAGTGCCTCCAATCTGTATTAAGTGTACTATGATTCGTAATACAGTTAACATTATATAGCATATCTTTACAAATAAAAAGGATTATTTTGCTAATTTATGTTTATTATTTAAACACTGGAAAATCGAAGGATAGTTCCTCCTACCTATTGTTAGTTTAATAAACAAGGACAAAAGGAATAATTTCCCATACAAACTATGTAAATATTAACACTTATTGAAAAATTATGTTTTAATAGATTTATATTCTACTAAAATTAGGAGGCAAAATATGAAAAGCAAAAGAATGAGAGCATTTGCTGTTGTATTATTAACTATTGCATTCATAGTTAGTAACATGACAATGATGAAAGCGTCTGCAGCAAGTAATACGATTCAAACAAAAGCAGAACTAATGAATGGGCAATCGATAAATGAACGATTTGCTGATGGGGAAAATACACATTGGTATAAGATAACACCTACCAACACAGATTTTGAGAATTTTACCCATTTACAATTGACATTAAGGTCACATTTGGAAATGAATATATCGGTATATTCTAGCTTGGAAAATGCCGAATCTGGATCAACATTTGATCAATATAACCGCTACAGCTATGATAAAACTCCTGCAGTAATCAACTTTCCACTAGCATGGAACGATACTTATTATATTAAAGTAGAATACTACCCTAATGAAGAAGTAACTGAAGAACCAAGTGCGAATCAAGCAATACATACGGATGAAAATGGAAAAGAAGCAATTAACACTTCTTATACGCTAGAAACAGCAGGTGTTGTATTAGCTCCATCAACCGAAACAACGGAAGAATGTCCTGTAGAGCTAAGTACAACTGATAAAAAAGATGGCCAAAGCATTTTAAATGATTTACGCACCATTCGCGACACCTTACTGTCTCAAACGGAAAATGGCAAAGAACTATCTTCTCTTTATTACAAAGCAGCTCCTTTTTTAGGTGCAAAAATGGTATGGGACAAAACGCTGCGTGAAAATATTTTAAATGATTTACGACAGCTGAAGCCTATTTATAAGGAACTTATCAATAATGGAACAAGTAGTACTTATACGTTTACAAATGCAGATGTAGTGGCCATTAATAATTTATATAAGTATACACTTGATGCAGTTCCAGCAGTTCTCAAAGATCAAATTGAAAAAATAGAAGCTAAAGTCAATATAGCTAGTTTAGAAGACAAAACCGTTTCTTCGGTTTTCACCAAATTAGGTGCGTCCACTTCTGCAATTACAAATAAATCTAATGATGATAAATATATTGTAAAACTGAAGCCTTCTATATCATTAGCAAGTTTTAAAAGACAAGCAAAATCATTAAATATTCAATCGTTTGATGATTTAGGTTCGGAAGATCAAATTGCTGACAATCTCTATGTAGTGGATTTAAAAAAGGACGTTAATCCATTTTCAACCAAACAGAAAAGCAGTGTTATTACATCCTTACAACATTCTAGAGAGGTAGAATTTATCGAACCTATAAAGCAATATAAAGCATTGCAAATAACCAAGGACGTTTCCAATAACTACCAATGGTCATTAAACAATACCGGCCAATCAGAAGGAACTTTTGGTGTGGATATTCAATTTAAATCATTGAATCCATTAATTCAGGCAAATAAACCAGCTGAAACTTTAATCGCTGTTTTGGACACAGGTGTTGACGGCAGCCTCGCTGATTTAAAGGAAAATGTTCGGTCAGACATTGGAAAGAACTACATTGCCAACAACCAGGATGCATCAGATGATAATGGACATGGTACACACGTAAGCGGGATAATTGCAGCTGCAATGGATAACAACTATTCTATTGCAGGAATTAATGGTTCTGCAAAAATTCTTCCAGTTAAAGTACTAGATGCAACAGGTGCTGGAGATTTGGAACAAATTGCAAAAGGGATTAAATATGCTGTCGACAAAGGAGCAAAGGTGATTAACTTAAGCCTTGGCGGACAATATAGCAGAACATTGGAATATATGCTTCAATATGCAAGAAGCAAAAATGTCACTGTTATTGCCGCAAGCGGTAATGATGGTTCAGGAATGCTTTCTTATCCAGCTTCTTCTAAATATGCGATTTCTGTCGGTGCATCCAATGATATGGATTTGGTCTCCGATTATTCTAATTATGGAGAAGGACTTGATTTAGTAGCACCAGGAACCAATATTCCAAGCTTAGTTCCAAACGGCAATGTAACCTATATGAGCGGCACTTCCATGGCAGCTCCCCATGTATCTGCAGTTGCTGGATTATTATTGTCCATTGATCCAAGGCTTACTCCTGCTGATGTAGAAAAACTGTTAACAGAAACAGCAAAAAATATTGCCTTTACTGAAACAGACAATACTCTCCCTGCTCAAACGGATATTTCAGATATTCCAGTTGATATGGGCCAAGAGATTCCAAATGATCCACAAATCCCACCAGTCAAGCTAGAACCAGGATATGACCTTGTTTCTGGATGGGGACGTTTGGATGCCTACCATGCAGTAAGTGCAATATATTTACATGCAAAAATAAATGCTGTCTATAACAGTTCTAAACTAATTAAAGGTACTGCACTTAGTGGCACAGAGGTTTCTGTTGCGATTGGAAAAAATGTGTACAAAAGTATAGCAGACACTAATGGTAACTTTAGAATAGAAATTCCTTCACAAAAAACAGACAGTATTATTAACGTTGCTTTTAAAAATACGATAAATGGTGCAGAAGCTAATGCTAATATTCGATTAACAGTTAAAAAAGATAAAATAGCCCCAAATGCTCCATTAGTAAATACGGTATCTGATAAAGATACAAAAGTAACGGGTAAGACTGAAGAATTTGCTACTATCACTGTTCAAGTTAATGGGAAAACGCTTGGAAAAGGAACAGCAAATATAGATGGTAACTATTCTATTTCTATTAAAAAACAGACCGCCGGTTTAAAATTAGCTGTTACGTCAACAGATAATGCCAAAAATACTAGTAAAGCTACTTATATAACCGTACTGGATAAAACGGCTCCTTCTGCTCCTTCCATCACTGGTTCTATTAATGACCAATCAGTAAAAATAACTGGAAAAGCAGAAGCTAACGCAACAATAACAATTAAAAATGGAAAAGCTGTCGTTGCAAGTGGGACTAGTAACAATAAAGGTGCTTTTACTTTAAAAATTAAAAAACAAAAAGCCGGTACAAAACTTTCGATTACAGCAACAGATAAAGCTGGAAATACGAGCAAAAAAAACAACAAGACTGTGAAAAAAGCAAAATAACTATTCAAGCAAAACAGGGTGACAACAGGTAGTCACCCTGTTTTTATTTAATTAAAAATTAATTGGAGGGACTTTTTAAGCCCTTACTAAATAATGACTTCTCCTTTTTTCGCAGCAATAAATAGTACACCGCCAAACAGATAAGAATATAAATACTGCTGTATAAATAAAGATGTCGAAATCCAACTATTTCCCCAATGACTCCAGCTAAAAAAGAGCCTATTCCAATACCAGTATCAAATAACGATAAAAAAGTAGCAGTTGCCAGTCCCCTTCGTTCTGGTTCCGCTGATTGAACCGCAATCGTTTGAAAACTAGGAAATAAGCTTCCGTACCCAAGGCCAATTAATCCTGCTGCAATAAAAAATACTGTAGCCGTATGCATATTGCTTAATACAAACATTCCTATCGAAAAAATAATAATGCATGGATAAATAATCATATTGGCACCATATTGATCAAACCATTTTCCTGCAAACGGACGGGCAAGCAGCATAATCACGGCATACATGACGAAAAAATATCCTGAAACAGAGGATAGCCCCTCTTCTTTTGCAAAAACGGAAATAAACGATAAAATCGTCGAATACACCATCCCAAATAATCCTGCAACGATGCTTATCTTAACAGCTGCGGGTTCTAAAATATTTGACAAATGAAAGGATACTTTTTTGTTCACGTATGAGGTTGATTTATTTTCTATATGCGGTACGTGAATAAAAAATCCGATTATAAAAGATAGGAATGCACAAAAACTAGCCAATAAAAACATGCTGTTTATATTCCAAGAATGTACAGCCATCAATCCGAAAAAAGGACCAATAACCATTGCTATATTCATCGACATTGAAAAGTATCCCATCCCTTCTCCCCTTCTAGAATTTGGAATTAAATCCGCCACGATCGTTCCCGCCGCTGTTGTAGCCATTCCAAAGCCAATCCCATGGATGGCACGAACGATTAGTAATCCTTTGATAGAATGTGGAAAAAAGTAAAATAAAGACACCACAAAATATATGATCAGGGATAAAATTAATATACTTTTCTTTCCAAACTTTTGCAGAACATTTCCAGCTACAGGGCGAACCGCAATAGCAGAAATTAAAAAAACGGTAACGATTAATCCTGCATTACTTTGCTGTCCATGCAATTTTTCAATTGCATAGACTGGCATTGATACCAACAAATAATAAAAAGTTAAAAATAAAAAAAAATTGCTTACGCAAATATTAATAAATCCTTTTGTCCATAATGCTTCCTTTCTCATCAGATTTTCCCCCTAGTTTTTAACCGATTCGTCCATTCGATTATTGTCTTTGTTAATAGCTCTGGTGAAGGGTGCGGAAAATTATCAAGCAATTGCTGATTTTTTTGTAATACAGCTTCTTCCCACTTTGGATATAATAATAGCGCTTTTTCTGTTAGGATAATATATTTTGTTCGTTTATCCTCCCCTTTTACTTGTAATACATATCCTCCTGCGACGAGCTTTTGTATCGTTCGTGTCATTGGTGGCGCTTCTACAGCCAAATAATCCGACAATTCCTTTTGAGTAAGTGGACCTTTCTTTTTTAACAGATAAAGAACAGACCATTGCGAACTATATAATTCAAATGGCTGCAGCGCCTCATTCAACTCTTTTGTAAGTTCCCGAGCTAACTGATGGACACTATGAAACAACCGATGCAAATCCTCCATTTATATACTCCCTTTCAAACAACAAATTAGTTATCTAGGTAACTATTAAAATAAAAAAATATCTAAGTCTTCTTTCGTTGGTTACCTAAGTAACTATATCACAAAAAAATTATATGCTGCAAGAAATATTTACCTATTGACCATAATTACATGTTTATAATTTCCACTTTTCTATTTCCTTTTTTAGAAAAATAAACTACGATAAGACAAGTGGCTTTTAGCTTAGACTGGATGAAATAATTTTGGATTGGATGTTATCATAAATGCTAAAAAAATCAATTTTATGGATATTATTTTTGACGTATCTTTTGCTATTAGTGTATTTATTATTTTTTTCTGCTTACCGGCAGTCTGTACATGGGCAACTTACTTATAATTTCATTCCATTTAAAGGAATAATGGACGAATGGCGTATGATTGATGCATTCCAAATAACGATGTTAACGAATAACTTATTTGGCAATATTCTCGCATTTATGCCATTGGGGTTTTTTATTCCTCTTTTGTTTAATGCATCCTTCGTTCGGACCATCATTCTCTCGTTTTTATTATCTTGTTTTATAGAGTTGCTGCAGCTGCTATTTTATATCGGGGTTTGTGATATTAACGATACGATTTTAAATGCCATTGGGGGAGGAGTGGGTTATTGTATTTATGCAGTTTATGTGTTTTTTACTAAACGATAAGGTGTATACCTTACTTAAAAAGGACCAGGTGAGGTTTTCAGGCTGCTCAAAAATGTTCGCTCTCTTCGTCACTCCCCGTTTTTTTTTGCGGTGCTCATTACCAGGTAAGAGAGGAAGAACGACTAAGTATGTCATGTCCTATGACAACAACGTTCTGACCAACATCCTGTTGCCCGCCGCTCCACAAAAAGGGTCGTTCCTCGATAGACAAACGTTTTCATTCAGCCTGAAATTTTGCATATTCAGTTTAGTGAAATATGATGAACAAAATAATCGCCCCAAAAACGATAAATCCTCCAATTGTTGGGCTACCATAAAATGTTCTGTTCCAACTATCATTCGTCTCTATTTTGCTTTTTTCCGTTTGCTTTCTCTCTATTCTCACTGATCTTCCCCCCTATTTAATTGTTACGATTTAGATTAATTATAGATTCATATTTAAGTACATTCACCATTTTCATAAATGCAGAACAAACTTTAAAAAAATAATAAAAAAATTCTTTGGAGCAATACTTGCTGATAAACCCCATCTTTACTTTCAAAAACTTTTTGAAACTTCGTCCAAATCGTTAATTAGTTGCCCAAAATTTTTATAGCTGGATTTCGATTGAATCTCCCACGTTAATTTTTCCCGTCTTAATAATAGATGCATAAATGCCGAAATGATTATTCCGTTCTTTTACTACTTTTTTTAACAAGGAAGGCTGTTTTTCACCTGTTTTGGGATCAACGGTGATAATCATACATCTTTCGCAAAATCCGTTTACTTGTAAAATAACTTCATCTCCTAATTTCAACTTTTGCCCAATAAGCTTTTCTTCTGTATAAGGGGAATCATTCGGAATGGTAAATACAATATTGCCTCTAAACCTTCTTTCATCAATCGTTTCTCCCCATATTTCTTCTAATGAACGAAGAGAATTCTCTGTAATCAACAGGACATGGTCTACTTCAATCGCAGGAAAAGGCACATAATCTGGCGTATGCTGTTTTGTCTGAAGTTCCTTTTCTGTATTCTTTTCAAGCTCTTGTAATAACTGTATATCTCCCCATTGAAATTTTTCACCTTTTTCGTTTGTAACCTCAACCGGTGGATACTCGTTCATATTATCCTCACCAATAAATCTCGCATTATATGTAACCATTTTCGGATATTGTGTAATCGTTAAATATTTATTGTCGTTATTCTTATCGATAAACCCATGACTTCTATCTCCGTATACTCCATAACTCATTATATTTGCAGAAGAAATACTTTCTCCTGTAAAAGATTTAACTGGATGTCGGACTAACTTTGTTATTTCTCCTATTTTCATAACAATCACCTCATACATAACCTAAAAAGGAAAAGTATTCCTTTCTTAATATTATATTATTATGAAAGGATAAATTTTTCCATAAAAAAGACCGTCTTTTCCTACTTCCAACAACTTTGCTGCTCATAACTATAATGTGGAAGTTTATTAACGGGGTGAAGAAGACAAGACGGTCTTATTTAAACCTATTATAAATGTTCTCATACCTTTAACCTTCTATTTACTTTCTTACCTATCCTTTTATGGTTTAATTTCCGTCATATTGACTGACAATAACCGTTCCGTTCTTGTATCAAAAGTTAAATCGACCAATACACCTATTTCCTTATTTTCTTTTTTTACGATTAGTTTAAATTTTTCAATTGACGTATTATTTTTTTGTTCTTTGCCGATATGCAAATAGTCAATTATTTCACTATTAGGATATTTTTCTTTCGTTTTTGTCATCGCAAGTTTCCCCCATTTCACATAAGAAGGCAAACCATTATTTGCAGATGCAGGTAATACGCCGGATAAAACGAAAATGCTAACAAGCAGTACACTTAAAATCTTTGATTTTTTCATTCAATAAAACTCCCTTCTTTTATGTTTTTAGTGTAAACATCTACTATAAAAATATGTAGAGATTTAATCCACACTGAATACAGATTTACGTCAGCCTATAGATTACCACTCCTAAAATATTTCCTATTTTAATTCTGCTTTTTTAAGTTTACATATCAATTTGGATGCGTAAAATTTTTTGCTTGCGTACTAAACATAGACTATACTTTTCCTATTCATTCGACTATTTTCCATCCATTAAGACAATTTCCGACTTTCCCGAGAAAAATCTGTCTAAATCTGCGCTTTCCCGAGAAATATTTAGGTCATTTCCTCGGTATTTGTAAGCTTTAAACGTTTATTTGCAGACTTACAATGAAAGTACATTTCATTAAAGGCTGTTTTCTAAGAGTTTGTTGTTTTGAATAAAATAATAAACATGACTGAAGTACGGAGCAGCCTGAATACACGTAGACTCCTGCTTAGAAAAGCGAGAAAGACGAGACCCCACAGGAGCATAGCGACGAGGAGGCTCGGCACTCGTCCGCGGAAAGCGAAGTGTATTCAGGCTGCGGGGTAAATAACAACTATCTATACGAAAAGAGCGTTAGAATAATCACACTAAGAAAAAATTCAAAAGTATTTGTATATTACTTTTTATTTCAGGAAAAAATGAAAACAGATAAGGAAGGAGGTATTAGAATGGAAGTAAATATGACTGCAGAAGAAGTTATGATTGCTATTCAACAACTACAATCACGTGGAGAAAATTTAACGAAGAAAAAGGTGAAGCAATCGCATCCTGATTTAATGAGACATGCTCTTCATTATTTTCCTGATTGGAATAGTGCCATTGCAAAAAGTGATTTAGCATAGTAATCGTACTAAATTAGTTTGTCTTATTTGTCAACTTCTTGCTTCCGAGACTTTAAAACATAAAATTATACATAAACTGTAACTCTGATTGTTACTTCGAAGTACAGTAAAACTTAAAATGAATAACAAACCCATAGAAATTATTTTCTCTATGGGATTTCTTTTTTACAAAATTTATATTTTCTATATTGATATTATTATTTTTTTATTGCTAAAATATAAAGAATCATGTAGGAACGAGGTTTATGTATGAAGGAATTTTTTTTACTTTTACGCAATGGAAATAAATCTGCTCTGTTAGCAGCAATAATCAATACATTGATTGCCATCATTAAAGGAGCTGCTTATATGATGACGGGGAATGTAGCCATGTTTGCTGAGACCATGCATTCCTTGGGAGATGCTGCAAATCAGCTATTTGTTTTTATTGGATCTGCACTTAGTAAAAAACAACCAACTAAAAGGTTTCCAGGCGGCTTCGGCAGACTCGTTAATTTAGTTCTTTTAGGTGCTGTTCTGATCGTCGGCATTATGTCCTATGAAACAATCACGGAAGGTTTTCAGCATCTATTCAATCCGACAGAATCGAGTGGATTCGTGTTAAATTTAATCGTATTAACGATAGCTGTATGTCTTGAATTGATCGTGCTATTTAAGGCAATGAAAGAAATAGTTCATGAACAAGGACTGTCAACTAGAGGTTGGAAGCTGTTTACCCACAGCTTTCTTTATTTAAAAAGAGCAAAACCTGCAACTAAGTTAGTCTTTTTAGAAGATGTTGTGGCAACAGGTGGTGGCTTGCTTGCCATCATTGCTGTTATTATTGCAGAATTTTCGCCGTTTGATCAAGCGGAAGGAATCGCATCTATTATTATTGGTATCATGATGTTTATTGTTGTTGGCAGAGTATTTTTAGACAATGCAGCTGGTGCAATTGGAGAAAGTGATGCAGAAATGGAAGGGAAAATTGGCATCATCGCGATGAGAGATCCTGATGTCCGTGATATCCAAGACTTAACCGTCTATAAAGAAGGAGAAAATTTCCATGTAGAATTAAGCATTGAAATTGACAGTAAATTAACAGTAGAACAAGCAGATAAGATCCGCCACCGTGTTGAAGATCAAATCTTAGAAGAAAAAGGCGTTTCAGATGTTATTATAGAATTTGATAAAGACGATGGCATACTAAAGTGGACAGTAGGTACTGAAAATAAAGAAACTTAAAGTAGACGTTTGTATATTTAACAGAAATGGCAATAAAAAGGAAAGAACACTTCTCCCCTTTTTTAAAAGTAAGCATAAAATTTTTGAAGTTAGACGAGTGTCTAGTTGCAGCGCCTAGCCCTTGGGAAAAATAACCCCATGCCTCTAAAAATAAAAAGCACTTTCCCGAGTCAAATGAACATTTTTCTTCAGGGCTGAACAAGTCGCTTCCGCTTTTCTTATTTGCCATTTTCTTTTTTTACAGCTTCTTCAAAAGGCGCATAAAACACGCCTTTTGGTGCTAATATATCCGTTTCTGATTCCTTGTCTTGTCCATTAACTTGATAAATACCTGCCGGAAAATAATCAAAATTACCTGACTCTATATGTAAATCCACATACAAATCGTCTAGTTTACGCATTAATTCAGTATAGCTTTGTTGATCTACAATGTCACCATATTCATCCAATTCGAAATTCTTTTTTATTGCTTCCTCTAATTCCGGATGTGAATCTTTAGCAACAAATAAATCCACATCACAGCACTCCATACATAATAATATTTCATCTTCTTTAATTTGTTCGTATGCATGCTGTACCATGTTTTTTAATATCGTTTGCACTTCTTTTTCATTATTAAGCAAATCGTCAACCTCCTCATAAGAAAAACGCAGGCTCATTGCTCAGCCCCGAAGAAAAGTGTTCTCTTGCCTCAAAAAGTTTTTTTACTTTTAGAGGCAAGAGGTTATCTTTCACAGGGGCTAGGCGCCGGCCGGCTAAATGCGCACAGAGGAAAATCGACTAAGTACGCCACGTCCTTTGGCAACGTCGATTGACTCGCATCCTGCGAGCCTGTGGCAACGCCGGCACTTGTACATCCTGTACGTCGGAGCTAGATACTAAACTAGGTTCGAAATTTTATGCTTTCTTATTTAAAAAAATAAATACCTTCCTAACGTTAATATAGGAAAAAATACAAAAATCACTAGTTAATGACCAGTTCACTTAACAGTCGATAAGAGTTTAACCGCTCAGAATGACTAAAAATTTGGCTATTAACAATTATTTCGTCTGCCTTCGTTTCATCTAGAAATTGCTGTAATTTTTTTTCAACTGTTTTTTGCGTTCCAACCATAGAATTTTTTAACTTCTGTTCAATAACTGCTTTTTCGTTAAAATTCCAAATATTATCCATATTGTGAACAGGTTCCTTTAAGCGTGTTGGCTTTCCTCGTATTAAACTTAATAATTGCTGTTGAGAAGATGTTGCTAAAAATTGGGCTTTTGCTTCCGATTCCGCAACAATCACATTAGCTCCTACCATCACGTAAGGCTCTTGCAACTCCGTTGATGGACGGAAGGAATTCCGGTACATTTCCAGTGCAGACAAGGTAAAATCTGGAGAAAAATGACTAGCAAAAGCAAATGGCAATCCAGATTCTCCAGCTAATTTTGCACTAAAAATACTAGAACCTAACAGCCAAAGTGGTATATGTAATCCTTCTCCAGGAATTGCACGAACTGGCAGCATAGACAGTTCATTTGGCTGAAAATATTTTTTTAGTTCCTCTAACTGGTCTGGAAAATCGCTTCCATCCCTTTTTCCACTTTTTCTAAGTGCATATGCTGTCATTTGGTCACTTCCCGGAGCCCTTCCCAACCCCAAATCAATTCGGCCTGGATACATTGATTCTAACGTACCAAATTGTTCTGCGATAACTAACGGAGCATGGTTTGGAAGCATAATACCACCAGAACCTACGCGAATCGCTTTTGTCCCCCCTGCAATATAGCCGATTAATACGCTTGTCGCACTGCTGGCTATTCCAGGCATATTATGATGTTCAGCTAGCCAATAACGGTTGTATCCCCATTTCTCAGCATGCTGAGCTAAATCCAAACTATTTTTAAAGGCAATTGCTGCCGTACTGTCTTCTGTAATTGGCGACAAATCAAGGACAGAAAATTTTATGTCTCGAAAAGCGTTTCCCATTTCTGCTTCTCCCCCTATGAGTTTAACCTTCTCTTTACTATATAACTGAGTATCCATCTTTTTCAAATATATTGAACTATATATCATTGGTTTATTTAATGGGTCTCTTAGCTTTAAGAATTGAGTCCTCATAGTTTCAGCCATATTTACTTATGTTTTTGATTATTTTTTTCCAAAAAGTCAAGCGTTTCTTGATGATATGTTTTCATCAAATACTCGATTGGCTGATAAGGAGATACAATCGGTACTTTTTTACCTTTAATAATACGAATAATTGGTTTTGCTAAAGATTTCGATTCAATTATACGCCATTTTCCATCTTTTTGCTCTAATGTTAAGTCAATAATCCCTAAATGATTTCCCCAAAAACCTGCTTGAACTGCTGGCTTGCCATTTATTTTTCCAGTATCATGTTGCACATATAAATAGCTTTTTTCTCCTTTTTTTGGGAATAAACTATGGGAATGTCCGTATAAAATAACATCGATTCCGTCTACTTTGCTAACATCTTTTACATTATTCCCTTTTTTTTCTTTTAAACCGTTATCGGACTGCAAACCTGCATGAACAAGGGCAATAATAATATCTGCTCCTTCTTTCTTCATCTTTGGGACTATTTCTTTTGCTGTTTCTTGCATATTTTTTATTTTCACTTTATGTTTTAAATGCTCTTTATCCCATTCAGCAGTTATTGGCGTAATTAATCCAAGCACTCCTACTTTTAATTTCCTTTTTTGCCCATCCTTCGTCGTTACTTCTTTATCGATGATGATATAAGGTGAAAAAAAATGAATATCATCTTGCTCATAATCATTTTGATCATCCACATAAATATTAGCATTTACAAAAGGAAAATCTGCACCTTTAATGCTTTTTAGTAAAAAATCAAGTCCATAATTAAATTCATGATTTCCAACGGTTGCTGCATCATACTTTAAAAGGTTCATACTTTTATAAGCAGGATGAATATCGGTATAGTACAGTACATGACTTGATGCCACATAATCTGCTAATGCATTTCCTTTTATTACATCGCCAACATCAAATAACAACGTATTGTCTTGATCTTTTCTCGCTTGCTGAATAAGACTAGCTGTTCTGTCTAATCCATATTCAATCGTTCTTCTTTTTTTTTCATAATCATATTCGAGAATATGAGCATGAATATCAGTCGTTTCAAGAATTCGCAACGATGCTTGAAACGACTGATTCAACTCCTTCCCGTAACCATTATTTATTGGAACGAGTAAAATAATAATAATCATTACGCACATATATTTTTTCCACATAGCAACAATCACCTCTATTACAAAAAACTTTAAGTGAAAAAATCCTTCTAATACCTAATATTGTTCACCTTTTTCTTCAAAACAACACCGAGATATTCTTTCCATTTACTATTTTGATGAAAAATGTCTACTTATTAGAAGTTTTGATAGCTTTTGTCTTGTCGCAGGAAAAGGAGCGGAAGATATAAAAATATATATACACCAACATTCTTATCAGTGCTTGAATCACTAAAACAAATAACAAGGAGCGATATTAATGAAATCCTATTCTCTTTTTGAAGTATCAAAAAAACTGACAACCTCTCGAAATACGATAAAGAAATGGGAAAAGGAATTAGAAGATGTACTATTGATTCCCCGTCGTAATAATGGGTCTAGGTATTATACAGATAAAGAATTATCACTATTAGTCGAAGCCAAAAATTTGTATGCAAATAATAGACCAAAATCAGAAGTAAAAGAAAGATTAACTATGCTTCTTCATCCAAAGCAAGAACAACCATGTTTACCATCTAATGAAGAAGTACTTCATCAACAGTCACCAAATAAAAATGCTATTGATGAAGGCTCTGCCATTGCCGAACATAATCGCAACGTATTTTTTTCTTCTTTAGAAAAATATAAAGAAGATTTTTTAGAGGAAATAAAAGAAGAAATTCAAAACTGCATTCAGAAAGATGTGTTAGAAAATATTAAGCAGGAAATAAGAATAAGCCGGTCTGAAGTGGCGAGCAGTCTATCTGCAGCGATAGAAGAATCAAATGAAAAAATCAAGGAAAATATGGAAAGTTTAGCGAGCACCATACATACAAGTGTAAACAAAAGCCAGTCAAACTTTGAAGAACTACGGGGAAACATTTGCAAGTTAACTGCCAATTCAAAAGCGGAACGGAAAACATACTCTAAACAATGGACATCCTCTCATTCTTCTTCCAAAGAAATAAAATCGATGATCGAACAATTATCAAAATCAAATGAAGTAATAAATAAATCGGTTGAACAACTGCATCAAAATGATCATTATATATTGGAAACATTGCAACTAGAACGAGAGCAGCTTCATAAAGAAATTAGAGAACGAGAACAGACCTTTCAAAATCTAGTGCAAAGTTTCCGAAATACAGCAGCAGAAAATGAGAAGAAAAAACAATGGTGGCATTTTTGGTAAAAATAATTGCTAGAGCATGGTTAACATACCTCTGACTTATTGGATCGTTATCCTTATGCTCTAGCTTTCTTACGCCAATAAATATATGGTAAAATAAATAGTTGTATCGGTAATTTTAAGCATTAGAATGAAGAGATTGGAGGAAATAATGAGTACATATAAAATATTGTTTCTTGATATAGATGGAACCATTTTACGTCCAGATGACACAATGGAAGACAGCACAAAAAAAGCGGTTCAATTAATGAAAGCACAAGGGATAGAAGTGTTTTTGGCAACAGGAAGACCACTGCATGAAATTGCTGAAATTGCTGAAACACTTAGTATTGAATCCTTTATTGGCTATAATGGTGCATATGCCATTTATAAAGGAACAGATGTATTAAAAGAACCAATAAGTCCGGAACTAGTCAAATCGTATGTACAAATCGCACAACAAAACAACAATGAATTATTTTTATATACTAGTACACATAATTTATTAACACATCCTAACAGTCCTATAACAAAAGAATTTGCAAGAAAATTTCATTTACATAAAAATAAAACTTATACGGAAGAGGAAATAGACAATATTTTAGGAATAACGATCATTCATGCAAAAGAGGAAGATATACACCGGTATGAACAGTTTGAAAACATACATTTATCACAAGTAAATATTGAAGGATTTAGACATGCTTATGATGTGATTAGTGATAAAGTGAATAAAGGGAAAGCCGTTTCGAAGATTTTAAATACACTACAATTTAAAAAAGAAGAAGCAATTGCTTTCGGTGATGGATTAAATGATAAAGAAATGTTAAGTATCGTTGGAGAAGGCTTTGCGATGGGCAATGCAGATGAACGACTATTTTCCTATGCTAAACATAAAACGACATCTGTAACAGATTCTGGTATTTATAATGGATTAAAATCACTTGGGCTGATTAAATAATTCTTGCTTAAAAGGCTCCATCATATCGATTGATGGAGCCTTTGCTCTTTTACATAATGGGCTGTTTTCGTATAGAATGTTGCTTTTAAAATCGCAGACTGAATACACTTCGTCCGTTTAGCGAGCGTCGAGCCTCCTCGTCGCATACGCTCCTGTGGGGTCTCGTCTTTCTCGCATTCCCACAGGAGTCTACGTGTATTCAGTCTGCTGAGTACTTCTTCTCCCATTTTTTTACGTAAAATACAACAAACTTTGAGAAAACAGCCTACATAATTAATTAGTCTTATCCGTACTAACTTCCACAAGATGCTGACCTATCTTTTTATCATAATAGCTTGGATTCATTTTATAAGAAATTTCAAACGGTGGAGTAGTTGCATACTCTTTTTTAATCCAATAAAACGATTCTTCTTTACTTACTTCGTTTAACTCAAGCATAATAGTTACCTCTAATGATACAAGGTGCTTATTTTTTGTGATGGAAATAGTCGGATTAGATGTTCTGACAGGTTTGTTTATTAATTTCTTATTAAAGAAAATTGAAAAATTCAGTTCGTTTCCACTTTTACTTTTTTTATTCATCTTCAGTAAAAAAGAATCTCCTAAATCTTCTAGTTTATCTTTATCCATATCCTGAATGGATAATACTAATTTTATGTACATGTTTTCAACTGGTAAAATCGTTATTTTTGTTGCGCTCATCTATATCCTCCTTGTTACTAGCAGCCCTACCTCTAATTATATGACCAAATGATGGCTAATATAACGAATACTTTAGAAAGTATAGCGTAAAGCAGTTTTTTACAGCATTTTAATATCATAGTATATAAAGAAAGATAATATCAAGACCAAAGTCGACAATTAAGCAGAAAACGAGAAAAATTTTCATCTTTTGTTTATAATTATAGTGTTAGTGTTTTTATCACAATACTAACAGTAAATAAATGCTTATCGAGGTGTATGATGAAAGAAATACAAACAGTAGAAGAATTTGAACAAATTATTCAAAATGGAGAAACCAATATTATTAAATTTTTTACTACATGGTGCCCTGACTGTACAAGAATGGACCTTTTTATTGATGATATTATCGCAGCAAATAGCGATAAAAAATGGTACAGTTTAAATAAAGACGAACTACCAAGCATTGCAGAAAAATTTGATGTAATGGGTATTCCAAGTTTATTAATTTTCAAAAACGGCGATAAAACCGGTCATTTGCATAGTGCAAATGCAAAAACACCAGAACAGGTAGAAGAATTTTTAGAAGCATATTAATACCTATTCTTATAAAGTAGAAAGAAGAGAAAGGTTTATTTTCCTTTTCTCTTCTTTTTCATTTTTAATGGATCAGCCTGTATTGCGTAACCCAGCTGCTATTCCATTAATCGTTAATAAAACTTGGTTCATTAATTCTGGATCTGGAGTTTCTTGTTCACGTAGCTGCTTAATTAATTCTACTTGGAAGAAGTTTAATGGATCCACATACGGATTACGTCTGTAAACCGATTCTTGAATGGAAGGTGTATGATCCAATAATTGCTCTTCTTCTGTAATTTGCAGCAAGATTGATTTTGTTTTATTATATTCTTCTTTAATGTTCTCATAAATTCTTTTGCCGATTTCTTCATTTTCTACTAAAGAAGAATATTCTCTTGCAGTCGTTAAATCTGCTTTCATTAATGCCATTTGCAAGTTATCAATCGTTGAACGGAAAAACGGCCATTTTTTATACATTTCTTGAAGGGTTGCTAAATGATTGTCACCCATCTGTGTATATTCATAAAGACCCGTTCCTGCTGCATACCATCCAGGTAATAACTGTCTACTTTGAGTCCAAGCAAACACCCAGGGAATAGCACGAAGATCTTCAAAGCTTGTTTTATTTTTTCTAGCCATTGGTCTAGAACCAATTTTTAAATTTCCTATTTCATTTAAAGGTGTTGCTTCTTTAAAATAAGTTAAAAAGTCAGGATCGCAGAAAACTAACGATTGGTATTTTTCTAATGCAAAAGATGAAATTTCTTCCATCGTTGATTCCCATTTTGCTTTCTCATCCAGTTTGTCATCATCTTGAGAAATATGAGCAAAAGCTGTTAACAACGTAGAAGTTGCTTGTTCAAGACTTCTAAAAGCAATATCTTCTAATAGATATCTTGAAGATAATACTTCCCCTTGCTCTGTAATTTTCACTCCATCTCCTAATGTTTCCGGTGGCTGGGATAATATGCTCTTATTTAGCGGGCCGCCGCCTCGACCGAGTGAACCGCCGCGTCCATGGAAAAATTTCAACCCAATATTATAGCCGCTTGCCATCTCATGGATTTCACGCTGCGCCTTATACAGTTTCCAGTTTGCAGTAAGTGTGCCGCCATCCTTGCTTCCATCTGAATATCCTAACATGATTTCCTGTTGATTATTATGTTGTTTCAGATGCTCTTTATAAACAGGCAGATTGAACAATGTTTCCATTATCTCTGGTCCTGCAATCAAGTCGTCGATTGTTTCAAGCAATGGTGCAACATTTAAGTGGCTTTCCACAGAACCGTCCGCATGCAAACGGTATATTCCTGCTTCTTTTGCTAATACTAACACTTCTAAAATATCACTTGGTGCTTGTGTCATACTAATTAAATATACGGAAATAGCACGTTTGCCAAACTTTTTATGCGCATCTCGAATCATCGTAAAGACTTTGATCATTTCTTGTGTTTCTTTCGAATAATCTTCGTTCAAAAGCAAAATTGGTCTTGGATTTTTTAATACTTCCTCCAGCACCTTCACTTTTTCGGCTTCACTTAAACTGCTGTAATCGTCTGTAATACGAACTTTTCTTAAAATTTCGGATATAGCAGCTTCATGTTCTCCGCTATGATTGCGAATATCTAAAGTAGCTAAGTGAAATCCAAACAGTTGAACTTGACGAATTAGTTTTTGCAGCAATTTTTGTTCATGATTTTTCGGTTGATGATTTTTGATGCTTTCTTTTATGATGATTAAATCCTGCAATAATTCATCAGCGTTTTGATAGCCTTTATCAGAGATTCCAACTTGCTTTAATCTTTCAATCATAACAGCAAATTTTCTGCGGTACACTTCTTTATCGACTGGCCACTTTTTCTCATCTGATAAGTACAATTGTTCTTCCTCATTAATCGTTTGCATTAATGTTGGACTAACTTCCACGCGGTTTGTGGAATGACTAAAACGTTTCATAAGCTCTACAACCGCATCCGTATACTTAGTTATGACTAACTGATTTTGTTTATGCAACGTTTCCCACGTTACTTCTGGTGTTACATTCGGATTTCCATCTCTGTCTCCACCAATCCACGAACCAAATGATAAAAAATTTGGAACATTCCAATTAAAGTTTGGATAGTTTTGGTGAAGCGCATCCTGTACTTCTTGATGAATCTCTGGCAAAACGTCAAATAACGTTTGATCAAAATAATACAATCCATTTCGCACTTCATCCATAACAGATGGCTTTTGAAATCGCAATTCATCCGTTTGCCACATAATCGTAATTTCATTAAATAAGTCTTCCTCTATTTTTTTACGTTCTTTTTTTGTTAATAGAGGGTTATCCGATTGTTTTAATAAATCAGCAATTCGTTTTTGAATCTCTAAAATCGATCGTTTAGTAGATTCAGTTGGGTGAGCTGTAATAATTAATTCTAATGAAAGTGTATTCAGAACTTTTTGAATTTCAGACTCAGATAAATTTTTACTTTTAAACGTCTGGATCGCACTTTGAATAGAATCTGGCTGAATGCCTTTTTCGTCTAACAGCTGATAGTCCCTTCTGCGTCTAATACGATGATTTTGTTCGGCCACATTCACTAAATGAAAATATTTGGAGAAAGCTCGAATTACTTGGCGACGCATCGGCCTTTCTAGCTTTTCCATCTCTGCTTTTAATTCATTATATGTAGATTCATTATAGTTTTGGCGAAGCTCTTTTGCTATTTTACGAATTGTTTCTACTTTCTCTAAAAGCTCCTGGCCACCATGGTGAACAAGAATTTCTCCTAATATATAACCTAATTGTTTTACATCTTTTCTTAGAGGAAGACTGCTTTCATTTACTTTTAATCTTGTTGTCATTAGATTACCATCCCTTAATCTAAATATTATTTCAAACATTATAAACTCTATAAATTAATCCTATCATTATTTTTAGAAAAATTCATTAACAATTAACGTTTATTAATAGATAGATACGATAAATCACTATTGATTCATCTAATTTTTATATCAATACGTTCTGATTAGGTAATATATGGTTAAAATTCCCTTTTTTATATCCGTGTTTTATGATAAATAAAAAACGCTGTCTCCTTTCTCAATTGGGGAAAAAGAAGACAAAACGTTGGATTAATGATGATGATGTTCTTTTTGTGGATTATAAATCACAAACCCAGGTTCTGGAACATGGAAATACTGAACCCAAACCCCGTCTAAAAAGTCTGATTCACGTGTATCTAATAATACTTCTACATCCTTATCTGTTTGTACTATTTCATCATGTTCTGTTTGCTTATCTAATTTTACATCATAATGGGCATGGTTGCCATGATGCTCTGTTATGTAAACACGGATTTTTTCTTCTTCTTTTGCCTTGCTTAACATTTGCTTCAACACTTTTTCTGCATGTCTATTTACTTTAACCTTCACCCTATCTTCCCTCCTGAATTTCTCCAATTTTTTTTACTAATATACCCTCATAGTAAACTTTTGGAAAAATGTTTGCAAATAGATTGCTTGTACAATGTAATGCTAGCAACTTTATTAGAAAAAAACCAGGATCCTCTTCACCTGGTTTTTTCTTATTATTGTCATAATTTATATGCTTCAAGTTAGGTAGCTGTCTAGCTCCAGCGCCTAGCCCCTGTGAAAGATAAACTCTTGGCTCTAAAAGCAAAAGACTCTTTTTGAGCCAAGAGAACATTTTTCTTCGGGGCTGGTCAAGTCGTTCTGCTTTTCTTATTATTCAAAAATTTCTTATCGAACCGCAACACTTTCTTGTATTTCTTTCAGCTGAATAAGCTCTTTTGCATATAAGGAGAAATTATTTTTATCCATACTATCTAATGTTTCATTCACTTTAAATTGTAAATAATTTATTCTTAATTCTAAATCCATAACAGAATAGATTTTTTCTTCCTTAACAAACTCTTCTAGTTCTTGTGAGTACATGTAAATTCTGTGATCTTTTATTAATACAAGGACCAACCAGCCAAGTGTATCCACATACTTTTGCTCATCTGTAACAGTAATAATGTCCCCTTTATGTAAATCAATCATAAAAGAATGATCTGGACTAGGACAAGTGCATTCAATTATATATTGAAATGACTTTGCGACAATGTAGTTATTTTTCATTCCCTTCCCTACCCTTCCAATTTTATCGAATGAACGCTCACTTTAGAAATGTTGTTCGTTTATTTGTTTTTATTTTAAATGAAAATGATTATCAATGTCAATTGTTTTATAATCAGAACGATAAATCTTTATTATTCTCTTATTTAAAATTCTCTCTAAAAAAGAGTAGAAGCGTTTGGTTTAGTGGAAAAGCAGTAATGTAGTGACGCTGTGGCATTATGAACATATTAATGATAGAATGAATAATGCATTTCCACTTATCAAAAAGCATAAAACATTACATTTATACTTAAATTTCGTATTTATTTTAGATATTTCCATTACATTTTGTTTAAGGAGCTTAAGATGGATAAAGTAGATATACAATTATTAAAAATTTTACAGGAAGATGGAAGAATTACGGTTAGTGATTTATCCAAACAATTAGCGTTAAGTCGACCAAGTGTTTCGGAAAGATTATTAAGACTGCAGGAAAAAGGAATCATCTTAGAATTTAGCGCAAGAGTTTCCCCTGCTATGCTAGGAAGGGAAACATTGCTTTTTATTCAAATAAGCGAATTAAAAGAAGATGCTCAAACCTTTGAAGACTATATTAAAACAGAAGAAGACATCATTGAATGTCATCGAGTGACAGGACCTATCAGCTATACGATAAAAGCAGCTGTATCTGGCATTGACGGGATGAGACAACTTGTTGATCGCTTAATACCATATGGAACGATCAATACATCAGTTATTTTAGCTTCGCCTGTACCATATAGGCATCTATTACCAATTGAAAGCACAGACTCAGAAGATTAATCTGCCGAAGAACAAAAGCGCAAGTATGTCCTGTACGTCGAAGCTAGATGCGGACCAACCGCTAAGTTTTCCACAACTCCGTTTCGTCTATAATTTTCTATAAAATTAAAAAACAGGAAAAAAGATTATTCATTCCTTTTCCTGTTTTTTTGATTTATTTTATTTAGAAAGTGATTCAATTAATCCGAATAATTCATGAAGATTTGTAATTTCAAAAGTTGGTACTACTTCATTATATTTGTTATTTTCACGATTAATCCATACAGATTTAATTCCCGCTCTATTTGCACCAAGAACGTCAGTCATTAAATTATCGCCTACCATTAATACATCTTCCTTGTTCAGCTGTACTAATGATAATGCATAATCAAATATTGATGGATCTGGCTTCCCTTTTCCAAATGCTCCAGAAATTATAATCTCATCAAAATAAGGGGCGATTTCTGGAGTAATTGTTAATTTCGTATTTTGCAAATGTGGTGAACCGTTTGTTATCAACACCAACTTGTATTTGTCCTTTAGTTGATCTAATACGGCAAACGTTTCTTCGTAAACAAAAGGAGATTCTTTTCTGAACTTAGGAAATGCTTCTGCCAACTCTTCCCCAAATTCTTTATCTTCAATTCCAATAGCTGCCAATCCTTTTGTCCAAGCATCTTTTCTGTAGAACGGAACAATGTCCTTCATTTTTCGAAATGAATCATGATCATCTAAAAATTCTCCCCATAACCCTTCAAAAGGATTGATGCCAATCATTTGTGTAAAGGAATAAGTTTCATATCCCTCATATAATGAACGGGCTTCTTTTCGCACCGCTTCTTCCATTTGTTCCAAATCTACCCCATATTTTTTTTCTGCTAGTTGACATGTTTTCACAAAAGCTTCTTTTACACTTTTTTTATCCCATAATAATGTATCATCTAAATCAAAAAATATTGCTTTCACCATTAAGCTTGTCCCCATTCTGTTATGTAGTTTAATGTCGTCCTTCAGGTATTAGATTACTAGGTTATGTTATGGATGTAAATACTTACTTCTTAGGCTATTGGCAAGCGCTTGCTTTCTTCGTTGCGCGTCTTCTTCAATAGGTTATTTTTTTTGCAAAAAAACCACTTTTAAATAATTGCTTTCTTTCAGTATGTTAATTGAACGAAAATCTGCAGGAAGCTGAAATTCCTCTACTATTTCATAACGATTAGGCTTGTTTTCAAACGCATCTAGGATAAAACGTTTAAATTTTTTCATATCAAAAGTACTGCAATTTGTAGATGCAACAATAATGCCATTTTTCTTTGTAATGCTAATTGCTTCTTTCAACAAACTAGTATAATCTTTTGCCGCACTAAATGTATGCTTTTTTGACCGAGCAAAGCTTGGTGGATCTAATATGACCATATCAAACAACAATTCTTTTTTTACTGCATATTTAAAATAATGAAAAACATCTTCTACGATAATTTTTTGTGCAGCAAGATCAATTTCATTAATAGTAAAATTTTCGGTTGTTTTTGCTCTGCTTCGATTTGCCAAATCTACACTTGTTGTCGATTTACTTCCACCTAATGCAGCAGCAACAGAAAAAGCTCCTGTATACGAAAATGTATTCAGTACATCTTTTCCTTTTGCATATTTGTCCCGGATCGTTTTTCGAACTTCCCTTTGATCCAAAAAGATTCCAACCATCGCTCCGTCATTTAAGTCAACCGAATAGTTCATGCCATTTTCTTTGACGATAATTGGAAATTTCCCTCTTTTTCCTATGACAAAATCATCGTCTTCCACATAACTGCCTTTTTGGTCAAACCGTTTTTTTTCGTAAATAGCAGAAAAGGACATACATTTTTGAAGTGCCTGAATGATCATCTCTTTAAATGCATAAATTCCTTTACTGTACCATTGAATAAGTAAATAATCGTTAAAACAATCGATGGTAAAACCGCCAATTCCGTCTCCTTCGCCGTTAAATAAACGGAATGCTGTTGTATCTTCCTGCTGTATTAATCCCTTTCTTTTTTCAATTGCTGCAAGCAGCTGTCTTTCAAAAAACTGTTCATTAATTTCTGTTTGAGAATCGAATGTTAAAATCCAGCCTACGCCTTTATTTTGAATTCCGAAATATCCTCTGCCTAGAAATTGCTTAGACTTGTTTTTTATATCAATAATTTGTCCCTCTTCTAATCCTGATACATTTAAAAGGGCCTCTTTATACAATAACGGATTTCCATTTTTTATTCCTTTTTCAAATGATGGATTTATAATTACTTCAATTGATCTCATATTGTCACCTATGTACTTTCTTTAAAAAATAAACTATTTCCATTCTTCTTATTATACATAAAAATAGAAAATCCACCTACTTTTCTATTGTTAAATCAAAAAGGTTTCTTTTCATTTATTTAATGATAAGAAACCTTTTTTGTTTATTTCGAAAAAATAATATCATCAATAATCCCGTAGACTTTTGCTTCTTCTGCACTCATATAATAATCCCGGTCTGTGTCATCAGCTACTTTTTCTATTTTTTGGCCAGTTCTTTCTGCAATAATGCCGTTAATTTGTTCTTTTAGTTTTAGAATTCTTTTTGCTGTGATTTCGATTTCCGTTGCTTGGCCTCTTGCTCCACCTAATGGCTGATGAATCATTATTTCACTATTTGGAAGAGCATATCTTTTCCCTTTTGCTCCTGCAAGAAGCAGCAGCGCGCCAAATGATGCTGCCATTCCTGTACATATAGTTCGAACATCTGGTTTTATATATTGCATTGTATCAAAAATAGCAAAACCAGCTGTTGTCGATCCTCCTGGACTGTTAATATAAAGGGAAATATCTTTATCAGGATCATCCGCTGCTAGAAATAAAAGCTGTGCCACAATATTGTTTGCAACATGATCATTAATTTCGTCGCCTAACATAATGATTCGATCTTTTAACAATCGGGAATAAATATCGTAAGACCGTTCACCGCCATTTGCTTGCTCGATAACATAAGGAATTGCACTCATTTTATTCTCCTCCTTCTGCAGTATAAGGGCTATGCAGCCATTGATAAGCCAGAATACCAGCTTCGAACTTTCATATTCTTCTGTTTTGCAGGGGCTGTTTGTAAACAAATATGATTTGATCGAATCTCTTCCAATAATAAGGATGGATCTCCTTTTTTTAACACATCATAAAAAATCCTAAAAGTCTCTACTTCTACTTCCCTTACTTTTTCTTCTTGTATAAATGATTTTTGTTTTAAATTGGTTCTTGCACGAAAAAGAATAGACTTTACTGCTCCTTCTGATGAACCAATAACCTCGGCGACCTCTTTTAAGGAATAACTGAATCCTTCTGATAACAAGTAGACAATCCCTTGTTTGGTGGTAAGCTGGTTTACAAGATGTTCTGCTAGCATCATTAAAGTATCGATTTCTTTTTTGTTGCTTTCTTTTTTATCTGGTTGATCCAGTTGCCATTTTTTATTTTTTCGTATCTCATCAATCCATTGATTATAGACCATTTTTTTTAGTAAGGCAGTGGTAATAACCTTTTCCTCATACTTTTCTAACGCTTTTAAAAATGTTTCTTGAACAATATCTTCCCTTTCCCATTTATTCATTCCAAGATATTTACAATAATTTTGCAATAAAGGATAATTTTCTGCGAAAACCATTTCCATTTTATCGGGTGTTAATTGGTCAACGTTCATGATTTCCCTCCCTTTTTCCTTTCTATAATCATAACGTTTTAAAATAGAAAAAAGATACGGGCAGAAAAAATTATTATTGCGAAAGTTTTAAAGATTATTTTTATTTTATTTAGCCTCTTTAATAAGTGTCTCAGTTTCATTTTTCCGTAATTAATTTTGGCATTTTAGTATAGTTTGTTGTTATGTAACCCACAGCAGGAATACACTTCGCTTTCCACGGGCGAATGCCAAGCCGCATCAATGCTTCGCTCCTGTGGGGTCTCGCCTATTTCACTTTTCCCGTAGGAGTCTTCGTGTATTCCTGCTGCTCAGTGCTTCAACCATGTTTATCATTTTATTCAAAAACAACAAACTTTTGAAAACAGCCTTAACTTTTCAATATAACAATTGTAAATGTTATTTGCTTTTACTTTACCCTTGAGTCATCTAAGCGAATTTCAGCAACTTTACCACTATTGATACACCAAAATTCTAATGTTATTCCTTGTTTGTGATCAATATAGCCGATTATGTCTACACCTTGCTCATTACTCTTATAATAATTATGCCCATACAAAGTAAGAACCTTTTCTTTTGTATCACCTAATTTGATTCCTTTTGCAGTTTGCAGAGGGTTATCAAATGGTTTTTTGTCAGTACCAGTAATTATTAACCGCATAATGGAGCCTTTACCTTTACCAGAATGAAAAGACGCAGTTTCTAATCCACCTTTCCAATGATAATAATCATATAAGTCATTATCTTCTCTATCTAATGGTTTGCCATATTGTTTTATAAAACTGGTTTTATTTATGCTTTCATGTATTTTTACCCCACCAACAGATTCATTAGAAAGGTTTGTAGATTTTGTCAATTGTTCTGAATAGGTTGAAAAATACTTAAAAGCTATTACTCCTATTAATAAGAATATAAAAATTAAGGTAAGTCGTTTTTTGCTCATTTTCCCTCCTAATTTTTTAAATTGATAAATGTTCAACTCTCTCATAATCGATTGTTTTTATGTATTATCAAACCATTCGTTTGTTTTAATCGAATTTAACTATGAAGCCAACTAAGTGAATAAATATTCATTTCAAAAGCTCAGAAATAATGTCGGAACTACCAGGTAATAGTAATATAAGTGAGGAAATAATAATCAGTATTCCAAGAAAAAATAACAGGATAACTATTTTAACTGAAAAAGAAACATCTTTTTTTAATGCACCTGTTATGATAAGAACGATCCCAATAATGAACATTAAAATATACCAAACCCCCATTCCAATCCCCTCTTTTCTAGCGTCCTAGTATTATTATTTTTCAGGCAATACGTTGAGCAACTCATTCCTTTTATGGCATTAAACTTGTAGCTAACTCAATTAATAAAGCAAGTACACCTAAAACAATGGTTATTAAAGTGGAACAGAATACTATTCTACTAACCATCATGTTTTTTTCTGTCTTGAATAAATAATGATAGGCTAGATAAAACACTATGCCTAATAGAATGGAACCAATCCAACTAATTTGCCCCATTTTCATTACAAGCTTTTCCCAATCGAAAATCCAAAAGTAAAGAATAAATAGGTGAATAATAACTAAAGGTATTGAAATTATCGCAAAAAGGTTCTTTAACATAACTATTCCTCCAAAATAATCATTGTAAAAGGCTGTTTTCTCAAAGTTTGTTTACGTAAAAAAATGGAAGAAGAAGTACTCAGCAGCCTGAATACACGTAGACTCCTGTGGGAATGCGAGAAAGACGAGATCCCCACAACGAGGAGGCTCGACGCTCGCTAAACGGACGAAGTGTATTCAGGCTGCGCGTTTAAAAGCAACTATCTATACGAAAAGAGCGTTGTAAAAAGACTAAAAGATAAATAAATCCCTAGAAATAATCGTAATAACACAAGGTACAAAAAACAAAACAGCCAAGCCTTTATTTATTTTCCACTGTTTGATACCGAAGAGCGTACATGCACCAACAAAATATAACATGATTGATGAATCCTCCCAGTTATTCATTCTATTATTCTATTCCCGTTAATGCTTTTTTTGCTTTAGTTTCTGCTACATTATACGATTGCCAAGAGGAATCTCTTTTCGTTAATTCTTGTTTTTTTACGTTTAACAGCTGCTTTAAAGCATCATTCGTTGTATCTTTTTTATACAACTCAACTAATAATGGAACAGAAGCATCTGATAAATAGGACAAATATTGCAAATCTATATTACCGGTCTTTTCATACCGATGAATGTTTTGGCTAACTATCACTCGGTCCATGTTTATTACATTTAAACTACAATAATATAAAAGAGAAGTTAATAAGAAAATGCGGATAAGATTTAGTTTTTCCATCCAGATTTTTATAATGGTAAACGCAAAAATGACGGCTAATAATACTAAAAAGGAATGGGAAAACACTCGTAAATACGTATATCCATATGCTTCTTCATATAATGATAATCGCAAATGGGAAGATAACAGCATAACGAAACTGAACATAACCATCATCGACAAAAATACTTTTAATAACTTTGTTTTTATTGAGGTAAATGTATTCACACATATAATCATAAGAAAATTAATAACCGTAACAAACATTAATTCAAAAAAGCCTTTTTTTGCATACGTTGCATACGTATAGTCTTTTATTAATACATCATTAAAAAAATATCGGAATTGCACAATTGTAAATAATACATATAAAAAGTTGATCGATAAAATGATGGTCATTACAACGGTATGATCCCATGTACCGCTCTTGGTGATATTTTTTTCTGGAACAACAACGGATTTACGTCCAAATGTTTTTATACCAATAACAAATAAAACAAATAGAACAATTACTCTCGTTACGATCCAGACTTCTGTCATTTTGATCGATATGATATTTTCGATAATCGTTGTCATAAAAGAACTAAATTTTTCATCAGATGCACTTAACAACATCATAAGGATCGTTACAATCGGAAAAGCAATAATTAGGCCAAGCAAAACTTTTTTTGTTTTCACGTAAGTTCCTTGTTTTGTATTTTTGGTTGCTTTTTTTAGTAAAAACATCGATATTTTTTTTCCAAAAGTCATAAATTGTCTTATTTTCTTTCCTAAATAGATAAGAAACAAAGCAGAACTCCAGTCGATAAATTTTGGACTAGTGATAAGATTGGTATGAATAAACAGCAGGCAAAAAATGATAAGAAGGTTCAATCCGTAAAAAACTGGATTTGCAATAAACACATAACTTAACGTTAAAATCCAAATGCAAATAAACACATACATTCCTAACAACTTATGGGTCGTTTCTTTTCCTTTTACATAATAAAAATACACCCCATAAAAAAATACGATAAAAATACTTAAAGAGATTCCTATTGATCCTTTAAACAAAGTGACTTCTGCAATAATCGATAATATAAAGCAGGTAAATAAATAGAAGATATTTTTTTTATTCATTTTCTTTTAACTCCTTTGCATAGTAATTCTATATAGTTATCGGTAAATAGTATTTCTTTGTAGTTTATCATAGTAGTTATTCTAGGTAGATAAAACGACTTGTCAACATAGAATTTCTACATAGCAGACAGACAGAACAACTTAAACAGATCTTGTTGTTCCAAACCGAAATCCTAATATAGAAATAGGATATAAGAAAAAAGTTGCTGCTATACATAGTAATATAAAATCTGGTGTTAATAATGGTGCAAACACCTCAATTGGAATTATCCGAAATACAACCAGCATCATTAAAAGAAGATTTGGTGCCAATGATATGTAAAATGTTTTTTTCAAAAGCCTTTTCCCGCCAAGTCCAAATTCCTTGCCTACCTCATATCCAAGCAGCAGCCAAAAAAATAGATAAAGGAGAATAATATAAAAAGGGATGCTCGTTAAAAAAGCCCACATCTTCTTTATGAACGGGAAAGAAAGATAATGATAAAAAATGGTTAAACAAATTCCTCCTATAAAAAAGAATAAATTACAGAAAAAAAAGATCCATTTTGTTTTGCTTGCAGTTACAGTTAATTCTTCTGCATATAATTGCGCTATTTCATCTGGAGTACCAAATTTATTCAGCACTATATTCATGGCATCTTTCTCTTCCAATCGCTGTTCTATGTAGATGTCTTCTAAAAGTTCGGATAAATGATGATCGTATTCTAATACTATTTCATATTGATTTACGTTGTTTTTTAACTTCTTCTGAAGCAGGTGTAAATACTCCTGTTTAGAAGCGATCATATTCCCTTTCTCCCAATTACTTTATCAATTGTTTGCACAAAATTTTTCCATTCACTTGTTTTTTGCAATAGAATCTCTTTCCCAATGTCTGTAATACGGTAATATTTTCGTGCAGGACCTCTCTCTGATTCCCGCCAAAAAGATTCTACATATTCTTGTTTTTCCAATTTATGCAACGCTGGGTATAGTGTCCCTTCTTTTACTTGCAAGGAATAATCGCTTCTTTTTTCCATTTCTTTTACAAGCTCATATCCATACATTTCTTTTTCCGCTAATAATTGTAGTAAAATCAACGAAGTGCTTCCTTTTACTAGCTCGCGATTAAACATTTTCTCACCTACCTAGAATATTAGTATACTGTAAATAGTCTAAACTTTTTATTTACTAAATGCAAGAAAAATCCAATTTATCTTATTAGACTAAGCCCAAGCTCCCTCTAAACCAAAACAAATCATACCAAAGTACCATTTATCTTAGGTTTCTCGAGGGAAAGGATAATCCTTTTTGACACTTAGAAATGTACACACCCCTTAGCTGGCGGGGATCTAGCACGGTCACTAGAAGAACACACCATAGGTTTTCAATTATGAGGAAAATTTGAAGTACCTTAATTTAATTCTGAAAGTAAAATTCTGTACAACTTATCATCATTTTCCTGTGGAGAACCCCGCCCATCTTTATTATTACTAATAAAATAAAGAGAGTTATCTTCAATTAGCACATCTCTAATCCTACCAAGGCCGGTTATAACTTTGCGATATTTACCTGTTTTCAGATCAAATTCTAAAATAGCAGATCCCCTTAATGCAGCAACGTACAATTTGTTATTATAATAGTCTATTCCGGAAGGTGCCCAAGTTGAATCATCTTTATTTCCAGAAGTAAATAACGGTGAGATCATCCCTTCTTGTTCCTCATGTCCTTCAATGATCGGCTTCATTTTACTTTGAGCTTTGAAACAGGTTTGACATGCTACTCCCTAAGATTGGATCTCCAAATATAAAGCTCTCGTCCATTAGGCTTAGAAAAATATCCATCTGTTGTTTTTAAATTAAATTCCTTCACATTTGCCTTCTTCCATTTCATCCATTTTGTTACTCTCTACCTGGTATAAATTTTTCAATCCAGTTACTGAAAAAACAAAAAGAATTATTAAAAACAAGGTAATCCACATCCAACCCTTATGCATTCTATAATATCCCTCCTCATAATCAACTACTTTTAATTGGTGATCTCATCTAATATTCATCCAACATTATTACTTTAAAAAATAAAAATTGAATTTGTCGATTTCCATATAACTTAAATGCAGGGGTTAATTATTAAAATTCCAGTAAATCCCCCAAATAAAGGAGATAGCCATGCTATAATCTTCATCATCCAATTAAAGTACAATAGAATACCAACTCCAATCATTAGTAAACCGCCTATTATCATAAAAAGCTTGCTATTTCTTTTTAAAAACTTCATTTTATTAATAAAAAAGGTCATGATGATGAAAGGAATAGAGAATCCTAAAGTATAGAACATCATATAAAGAAGTCCTTTTCCTGGGTCTGTGACACCTAAGGCAATTACACCTGCAAGGATAGGCCCTGTACACGGAGTCCATCCAGCTGCAAAACCCATACCGATTAGTATAGAACCTGCATAACCCGAAGGTCTCTTTTGAAATTGGATTTTTTTATCCAAAAGTAAAAAGGAAAATTTAAGTACACCTGTAAGAACTAAACCAAAAAACACCATTAAAATAGCGCCTATTTGTCTTAAAAAATCATGATACTCACCAAAAAAGGTTCCAATGAAAGACGTTGATAACCCTAAGGCTAAGAAAATAATAGAAAACCCTATTAAAAACAGGATGGTATGGATAAAAGCATTTCTTCTAAAAATTCCTCGTTCTGTCTCCAAGTCATTGATGGATAATCCAGTAATATACGAAAGGAAAGCTGGATACAAAGGCAGAGTACACGGGGACATAAACGATAAAAATCCGGCACCAAATGCTAAGAATACGTTCAACTGTTCCACTAATAAACACCTAGCATTTTCATGGTTTTATTAACTCCATGTAGTTTTTTATATCGCTTTCAGTCATAGTACCAGTTATAACCCTTAGAACCTTTCCATTTTTATCGATTAAAAATGTAGTCGGGATTGGCGTAATATCATAAGCTTCGGTAACTGCTCGATCTTTATCTTTTAGAACGGGAAATGAAAGATTATGTCTTTTTACAAAAGCTTCAATGGCAACATCACTTTCCGCAACATTAATAGCTAATATTTCTACACCAAGATTTTTATAGTGATTGTATTGTTTTTCCATATAAGGCATCTCCCTCTGGCATGGTTCACACCATGTTCCCCAGAAATTCAAAAAAACCCCTTTCCCTTTTAAGTCTGATAGTTGTACTTTATTTCCTCTCATATCTTCAAGCACAAAATCCGATGCTTGATCTCCTGCCTGAACTCGAATTTTTTCAGTGAAAAAATTCTGATAAAGCGTGTAAGTTATAGCTGAAATCATAACGAGTAATAGACTCAAGCGAATAATTAATCTAGCCTTTTTGTTTTTCATCTGAACCTCCTTTTTTTATTGATGTATTCAGTAAACTAGTTAGCAATTTAGTATTAAATTTGGCAATGAAAAACTAAATTTTTTAATCTGCTATGCACGATGGTTTTTATTAATAAAATTGTTGGCGAAATACTTTCTATTTTTCTTTGCAACAAATGTCAAATTAAGCGTAAGAATGTAAACCGGCAATGATTAGGTTAACAAAAATTAAGTTAAAAATAATTATCCCAAAACCAATGACCCCAAGCCATGCAGATTTCTCACCATGCCAGCCCTTAGAGAGCCGTAAATGTAAATATGCAGCATAAAATAACCATGTAATGAGAGCCCATACTTCCTTAGGATCCCATCCCCAAAAACGTGTCCAGGCAACTTGAGCCCAGATCATCGCAAAAACGAGTGCACCCAAAGTGAACACCGGAAATCCAATCGCAACCGATCTGTATCCAATTTCATCAACTAAATCAAGATTCAAGTTCTTCGTTAATGGCTGAAGAGCTGCAGAAATTCTTTTCCTTAAAATCTGTCTTAGTATTCCGTATAAAAATAAACCCGTAACTGCAGACCAGATCACTGTATTTAGTTTTCCAGCGGCAATAATAGCTGGCACCTCAATAAAAGCCTCCATCTTATCTTTTGTAAGTAATTCACCTTGATTAGGTCCTACAAGTGAAGGGAGATGATAAGTCATTTCAACCTCTTGATCATTTTTATCGACCCATGTATAGACAGATTCATAATCCAATCCTCTAAAAACACTTGTAATCACTACAAATGCAAGTGTTGCCACAATCGTGTACATGATAACCTCAAGCCAAAAAGTTTTCTTTGATTGTTTCGTCTGGTCAACAGAACGGATTAAATAAATGACACCTGCAATAAAACTACTAGCTAAAATAGCTGAACCTAGTGCCGTTGTCGTTACATGAATAGCAAGCCAGTCCGATTGCAATGCTGGTATTAATGGAGAAATATCTGTTGGGAACATGCTTGCATAAGAAATAATTAATAATGTAATAGGTAAAGTAAATAAACCTAAAATTGCCACTTTATATAAAAAATAAAGAATGACGAATGCTAATACAAACATCATAGAAAAAGCAGTTATAAACTCAAACATGTTGCTCACCGGTGCGTGTCCAGAAGCAATCCATCTGGTGATAAAATAACCAAGATGTGCAATGAAACCTAAAATGGTCGCACTTATTGCGACTGCAGCCCATTTACTTGGTTTTTCGTATTGTTTTCTCCTATCTCGAATTGCTCCACCAAAAAGAAATGTTGCAATTAAATATAGAAAGAATGCTGTATAAAGCAAGTTCCCACTAAAAACTACCATTCCTTATCCTCCTTCTATCAATTTTTTGTTTGATCGGTTAATTCTTGAAAGTTGGTTTCTTTTAAAATATTATTTATTTCATTTTGGATACCATACCAATTTTTATTTGTATGGGCTGCCATTAATATACCGTCATCATTTCGTCTGATCCATAATCGCCGGTGGTTCCAGTACATCCCTTGTATAACGCCAATCATAAAAATAGCTCCTCCTAATCCAAGAAACCATAACGTATTATCTTTACGAACTGTAAAGGCTGATAGATTTTTCGTTTCAGCGGTTTCAAATTTCATTCTTAATTGATTGTCTTCACTTCGTTCAATTGTTTCTTGAATAGCAACAAAGCTTTTATCTCCATCTGGTTTTTCAGGAGATATCATGTTAAAGACAAATGCCGGATTATCAGGAACTTGTGATCTTGTTGCAGGAAGACCTCGACTATTAAAATAGAAATTTGGAAAGTACTCCAAAAGTTCAACTTTATATCCCTCACCTAGATCATAATTCTTTTTTGGGTTTAACAAATCTACCGTAATTTGACCAAAACTTTCTTCTGTCTTTTTATTAACTAAGCTAAAAGTCATCTTATTTAGTTCATTTAATTTATAAGAAACCTGATAAACAGCATATGAATTATGTTTTAAAGGCTGGTTCACTTTGATTTGCTTATCTTTCACCTTTTTAAGATCAGGTTTGTCTCCATGAATTATTTCACCTTTTCGTTCATATAAGGTCACATTCGTTTGATAATTTTTAACGATATTTCCATCTCCAAGTCGTGAAATGGCATCTGCATATACTTTATCCTCTTGATCTTTTTGATAAGTTTCCATCATAAACTTGTCACTTTTTAGATAATACTTTCCATTTATTCCTGGAATAACACTTGTTTCACCATCACGAATCCAAAGGGTTTCGTCTACATACATCCCTGGTATAAATCGGAGCATTCCTCCAATAAGGAAAATAATAATGCCAACATGATTCACATATGGTCCCCATCTTGAAAATCGATTTTTCTCAGCCATAAAGTTGCCATTTTCTTCTCGAATATGGTAATGTCTTTTCTTTAATTTAGATATTACCGAATCTAACTGTTCATCAAGATTCTTTGTTACTCTTGTTTCATTGAAAAGACGTTGTCTACGTATAAAACTATCATGACGTGTAACCCCTTGATTTTTTAAAGAATGATACAGTGGAATAACTCGGTCCAAACTTGCGATAACAAGTGACATTCCTAGAGCAGCCAGTAGTAGAAAATACCACCATGATCCATATAAATTGTTAAAACCTAATTGGTAAAATATTTGGCCGAATAAGCCATATTCATCTCGATAAAATTCTTCGGGTACAACATTTTGGGGAATATACATCTGCTGAGGAAAAATTGTTCCAATCGCAGAACCTATTAAAATAAGAATAATAATCCATATTCCTACTTTAACAGATGAAAAAAAGTTCCAAATTTTATCGATTGTTGTCTTTTTATACGTTTGTGAACGTCTTGCACTTCCTTCATAACGCATATCAAATGACTTTTCCCTATTTCCATCGACTTGTTTCCCGCAGGATTCACAAAGAATTGTTCCGAATGGGTTAACATGACCGCATTCGCAATTTACAAGTTTCATTATTAAAAACTCCCTATGTTAAATCTATTCGATATATTTTGGTGAATAGTATTTTTAATAACACCTTCAGCAGCTTTCACTAAGGTAGACTTGAATAAACATCGATTATAAGACGTAGGATCTTCTACTCTTGCCCCTAATTCAATTAGCTGACCATATGTGTGAAAAATTTTTTAGCGCCAACTAAGTATTAACTGCCTATTAACTCTATTGTAAAATAACATGATGCCCTTTTTCCTGCAATATTTGTGATAATTATTTCCTTCATTAAAGTTACACATTTACTTTACACTTTAAAGTTGACTTTAAGTCAAGTGATATCAAAATGATTTTTAAAATTGTTTAGCATATGTACTTTAAACGTTGTTATTCTTCTACTTAAAAGTAATGGTTAGCAACTATTCAACCTGAAGAACCTTATGGATATTTTTTTCAGAAATTATAGTACAGCTCTGAAGTAAAATGTTCTCATGACTCAAAAAGTGTTTTTTACTTTTAGAGGCATGGGGTTATTTTTCGCGGGGAGCTAGGCGTATACGCTGGATACGGACTAAGGCCGCTAAGTTATCCACAACTCTGTTTCGTTTATAATTTCCTGGTATACAATAAAAAACCCCATAAATCCCTTGCTTTAAAGTCGACTTTAAAGATTAAACTTTTATTAACCTGTCTAGAGAGGAGGAATAAGGTACCAGCAAAATATATTTTGTATAATTTTCAACCGTCAACAAAATAGTCATAACATCAGAAAAAACATCGGAGGCATTTAAATTGAAAAAAAAATCTATCATTATGCTTATAACAATGGTTTTGGGCTTGGTTTTATCCACGACCAGCATTGGCGTTGCGGCTAAAAATCAATACACGCCGGACATGTCCAATGGAGCAGACAACTTTTACAAGAGCAACAAGGTAACCATGCAGAAGGTTAAGTTTAAAAATCAATACAACATGAATGTTGTAGGGAATCTTTTTATTCCTAAAGGTTTGAAGAAGAACACTAAAAATCCCGCGATCATTGTCGGGCATCCTATGGGCGCAGTAAAAGAACAAAGTGCAAATCTGTATGCCACTAAAATGGCTGAACGGGGATTCGTTACTTTGTCCTTGGATTTGTCTTTCTGGGGAGAGAGTGAGGGTCAGCCTCGCAACGCTGTTTCGCCGGATATCTATGCCGAGGATTTCAGTGCTGCGGTGGATTTCCTAGGAACCCGGAAGTTTGTTGACAGAAATCGGATTGGTGTTATCGGGGTTTGTGGCAGCGGAAGCTTTGCCATCAGTGCAGCCAAGATCGACCCGCGCTTGAAAGCCATTGCGACAGTTAGTATGTACGACATGGGTGCCGCCAACCGTAACGGGCTTAAACACTCGCAGACTCTCGAGCAGAGAAAGAAGATTCTCGAAGAGGCAGCGGAGCAACGCTATGTGGAGTTCACAGGCGGTAAAACCAAATACACCAGTGGGACAGTACATGAACTAAATGAAAACTCTAACGCCATTGAGCGTGAGTTTTATGATTTCTACCGCACTCCAAGAGGTGAATACACCCCTAAAGGTCAATCGCCAAAACTTACAACGCACCCGACGCTTACTAGCAACGTCAAATTCATGAATTTTTACCCGTTCGAAGACATCGAGACGATTTCTCCTCGTCCAATGCTTTTCATCACGGGTGAAAACGCTCATTCCAGAGAGTTTAGCGAAGAAGCCTACAAGCTGGCGGGCAAACCGAAGGAACTCTACATTGTTCCGGGCACAGGTCATGTGGATCTGTACGACCGGGTGAATTTAATCCCCTTTGACAAGCTCGAATCCTTCTTCAAAAAAAATCTGAAGAAAAAATAAGGCTTGTGTTGAAGATCGTAGAGAACTTTGCTTGCCAATGGTACTTTGAGTGAGAACCGCTGTGTGAATCCCGTATATCTTGTCGGGATTCACATTTTTTTGTTAAGAAAACCCTAGGCTAGGCCTAGGGTTTTCTTAACAAAGTAAATAACTTATATTTTTTTCATAATTCATTTCCCTTTTAACTACTGGTATGTATATAAACGTTTTGAAAACTTAAACATCTACTTTCAGTTGGTTTCAGTTATGTTGACACTTCCTTAACAAGAAAAAAGCTAGGATTTTAGCTGGGGTATTTGGGACGTTTTCCTGTTTGTAGATCATTAATAGTTAAACCAAAATCCATCTGGAGGTGGGGATAATCTTTAAAGCCGGTCCAGTCTCCTCCCCATTGAAAGCCCAGCTCCTTTGCAATTTCTGCAACCTCAAACCAGTCTGATTGACCATTTCCATTCCCATCATATTCAGTGTCCCAGATCACATTACCGTTCTCAAGCTGAAGAGCAAAATCCACTGCAAGTCCAAAGTTATGATAGGATTCGCCTCCCTCCAAATAAGTAACTACTTTTCCGGGAGTCTTTCTGCCCTTGTCATAAAGCTTGTCTTGCTCCTCAAACGAGCGGTAATCATCTGTGATAAGGATTGTAATCCCTTTTTCTGCTGTTTTTTCTTTTAAAATCTCTACTTTCTCAGCTACAATTGGGAGTAGCTCAGTTGGCAGAGTCTCTGTATTTACTTCGTATTTAACATCGTCCGCAGAGCTGGAATATCCCCTAATAAATAGGAAAGATTGATAGACGATAAATACAAAAAGGAATAACAGAAATAATTTTAATAGTTTCTTCACTATTTGTTATCCTACTCCTTCTTAATTTTTTTCGATAAAATCTATTATTATTTTAACGTCAAAACGCCCCGGATGCTACCGGGACTTATTGTATCCTTCACGACTGATCTATTATTCTACTATGACTTTCGCTTCCATAGACGGATGGATTAAGCAATAATAGCTATAAGTGCCAGGTTAGTCAAACGTATAAATAAATGTCGAACCTCAACCAAACTCTTCGCTCTTGAACATATTATTCATTTCAAAGTTTTAGTGATAAAGAGATTCAAAGCATCACTTACGATCAAGCATGCTGGGTGAGCAAATCCCGTCACAGTAACGATTTTAAATTGTGTTTCATCACTTTTCTTCCGTTCCTTCCAAGTTCCTCCAGAAAAGAATTTTCATGACTAAGAAATTGCTAATGTTACCAAGGAATTTGTTTTTCATCTCTAAAAAACCTTCCGGAAGGTCCTTCAGGTCCAATCGTCGCTAACCAAAGGATAGACTCAGCAGCTTGCTTTGGCGTTCTCGGAGCCGATGGTCCACCCATATCTGAGCTTACCCATCCTGGATCAACTGCGTTTATTTTGATATCACCTTTGATTTCTGCAGCAACCAATCGCGTCAATCCATCTAGGGCAAGTTTAGACAACTTATAAGCCCCTACTCCTTGATAGGACATTTCACTCATCGCCCCATATTCTGAAGAAACATTAATAATTCTCCCATAGCCTTGCTTTTCCATGAGCGGAATAAAGGAACGGATGACATGGTAAGCACCGAAGAAATTAGTTGCCATCGTTTTCTCTAGAATAGACGGATCCATAGTCAATAACTTTTTATTCTCATCCAAATAAACTCCAGCATTATTTATCAATACGTCTAATCTTCCATACCGCTCATTTACTGTAATCGCAGCTTGACGGATGCTATCTTGATTGTCTACATCCATTGCCACAAACGAAACGTCAAGATCTGACTCCCTAATTTTTTGTGCAGCTTCATGACCCATTTCTGGATCCCGACTTGTCAAAATGACCGTAAAACCATTCAAAGCCAATTGTTTGACCAGCTCATATCCAATTCCTCGATTCCCGCCGGTGACAAGCGCAACTTGTTTATCGAGTGACATTTAACTCCTCCATTTCTCACCTAATAATAACCTTGACTATAGGCTAAGGTAACTTTTAGTTTTTTCGGCTTTTTAATTATGGTCAATATAAATATGAGTAAATTATTTTGTTTTTGTAAAAAAGTTCCTCCAAATCTCTTCCTTTAATCGACTTTTTCAATATGAACTGTGAAATCACCTTGAATATTTTCAAAGTTTTCTTTTCCTGATTCAATCTGACCTAGTATAATAAGATCATTTAAGGCATCCCCATTACCTTTATAAAATATAGCCAAATTTCCCCAAGGAGAATAATATGCAAAGTCTCCTTTTTTTGGTTGGTTTCCGGATTGGATATTATCTGCCGATAATTTTTTTTGTAAAATACTAATTTTCTCTTTACCTACAAAATCTTCAAATGTTATCGTTAACGGCAATTGAGCTAAAAAATCTCTACTTGCTGAATTATCATACATTTTCACAATTACTTCCTCTTTGTTAAATGTCAATTTGACTTTAACATCTCCCATATTATCTAAACCTCCATTATCCATTGTTGAATCCTCACTATTCTGTTTGTCCTGCTCATCGATTTTATCTATTTGTTCACCACTTGAATTTTTATTTGGAGTAACATCACCATTGTTTTCCCTCTCATTATTACTACTTCCGCAAGCTGTAAGAAACGTTGATATCGCCAATATAAACAAAAGTGTGAATTTAAACCGATTTCCCACTAATTCTCCTCCTTATTGATTCGTACAAATATTTTGAAAATAACATGAAGAATAACCAAAAATCTAGAAGTGATTATAAATGCTCTTATTGAACCTATTCCTGAAAAACCAGTTCAAAAATTCACTCACAGATAAAAATAGCATGGTGTCCGCAGCCACCCTTCGTTGACTGCAGACAAAAATCAAAAGTTTTTCATTTTGTTTATCATTGTCTTTTATTTACTTTGGAGATTCTTCTTCTAAAACCGATAGTGAAAATAAAAATTTATGGTCTAAGTTTACAACTAGTTAACTGTTATTTTCTGAACCATATCGTCATGACCATCTCCACAGAAGACAGTACATTTTATTGTATATTCTCCTGCTTTTTCTGGGGTCCAGGTGACTTTTTTTGTTTCTCCAGGTGCAATTTGCTCTTTTATATTTGTACCTTCAATTGTAAAACCATGAGAACTATCTTGTCCTTCGATAGAAAAGGTCACTGGCTCGCCTACTTTAAAAGTAGTTTTAGACAAGTCCCATTTCCAATTAGAAGCAACTATACTTACTTCTTCACCTGAACTTGCATTTGACGATGAATTGGAATCAGATGTTGTAGAGTCATCCATGTTGGTATGGTCCATGCCCTCCATGTTTTCCTGATTCGTGTTGTTGTCCGTATTATCCGCGCCCTGTTGTGATCCTCCGCATGCACTAAGAATGAAAATCAAAGCAATTAAACTAAGAAATAATAGATTTTTTCGTGTTTTCATTGTAGAATACCTCCTCAAATAATATCTTCTTTGTTATTGTAAAATGGAGGAGCTCCTTAACTAAAAAGGAGTTTAATTGTAGAGATTTTTCCTTATATAGAAGATTCCTCTCTCCATCTTTTTTATTACATTAACAGCTTCTATATATGATAAATAGCTTCTTTCACTTTCTTTTATTTAACTAGTAATTATCCTTAGATATATAAAGGGGGATACTAGTTTTTCTTGATAGAATAACTTTTTATAGCATTTTCAGGGCATTCTCAACTGAAGTCTCTCCACTAATCATATCAAAGGCTTTACCTATCGTACTGTTATTCTCCAGTGAAGCAACAATTGCTAATGCAACATCTTCGCGAGGAATTTGTCCATCTTCAAGGTCAACTGCCATTTTTACCTTCCCTGTTCCGGAATCATTAGACAGTCTCCCAGGACGGATAATCGTATAATCAAGACCACTCCTCTGTAACCAAGCATCTGCGTAATACTTAGCCGCACTATAATACGATGCACTTTTCAACCATTTTTTACGATGATGAACACCAATCGCACTAACAATGATGAAACGCTTCACCCCAGCTTGTTTAGCTGCTTCCATTGATTTAATGGCTCCATCCAAATCAATCATCATTGTTTTATCGGCTCCCGTATGACCACCTGAGCCAGCTGTGAATACAACTGCATCCACATCTTTTGCAACATTGGCTATATCATCGATGCTCCCTTCCAAATCAACGAGTACTGTTTTGACTCCTTGTTCTTCAAACTTTGCTGTTTGCTCTTCCTTTCGAACCATAGCAATAGTGTTATATTTATTTGTAGCTTGCAGCTTCTTTACAAGATGTTGGCCTATTTGGCCATTTGCTCCTATAACAAGTACATTCAATGATTTCTCTTCCTTTCCCCTTATTTTTCTGAGCATCAATTTGTTTATGCAAAATAGAAAATAACTGGATTTTCTAGCTTCTTATAATCTGCCTTTATATACTTCTTCCTCAAGACAGCCAATGCTTCTAAACTTCTAAACCTTATCAGTTTTTTGAACTGCTCTTTGTTCTTGTTTCTGAATAAATTTCAAAGCATAATGTGTTCCACAAATATAAATTCCCATAATCGCTAAGTGGTCAATTAAAAATCTTATAGTGGAATTATCATTAAACCCAAAACCAAATGGGCTATAAATCATTAGCTTCGAACCCATCTCTCTCTCGATGGAAGAATGTACCCCATAGATTACAATTAACACCGACAAAGTACGCAACGCAATGGTGCGAATACGGCTAGTGCTGGTAATTCCCGTCATTTTCCGTACTGAATTGATAATCATACTCCAAGAAAACCCTATGTGTACTGCCATGATGATGAATCCCCAATAGGCTGTCTGAACATGTAATTGCCGATAGATCATGTCATTATTTACTGGAATAAAAGGAAATATATCACTGGATATTAGTATTCCACATATCATCATCACAGTCATTACGACTAGAAAAAGCAAATTAAGTCCTATTTGCAGAATGCGACGTAGATTGTGTTTTCCCTTAAGTATCGTACTATACCAACGTCGATTTAAAAAATTGTGGACTATAAATAATACAAGTACCGACACACCAAGGAATTCATGGATTGTGTTTCCGGTAATATAGTAGGCAATTGTTATTAACATAAGAACTGTCATAACAATATCATTTACGAGTTTGAATACCATCTTTCGATTCAAAGAATTCTCCTCTTTCTATTTAGTTAATCATTGGATTTTTGTTCCAACAGTGATCCTATTTTAAGTAGACTTGCAAATATCCTTTAATCGCAGGTACGTGCACTAGCTATTATATTGCTCTAAATACATCTTCAAAAGAACGTCCTGAATTTTTTTCGCTTTTTTCTCATCATCAATTAAATTACTTTCTTTTTTCTTTACATCCTTCGAATCATTCATATGAGCAGATATCTCATTTACCTTCCAGTGCTCTGTAGGAATAGCTGCAATTGGGGTTTCCGTACTGCTGTTCTTTGATTGTGCAACTTTTCCTAAATCAAACTCTTTCATGTCATCATACGAATTCATAAATTCGTCCCTTTCCTGATTTGCGTGGCAGGAATAGCATCGTCCAATAGCTTGTCCGCCAATACCATCTTCCATCACTTCTCTGTCAGGAGTAAATGCCTGGAATTCCCATTCCCCAGTACGCTCCTCAGGCGAGTACTGGGAACCCCAGCCGGTACGCTTTTCCATCACTAAATAATGCTCAATCTCTCCATCTCGAAATCCTTCGAGAGTGATCACGGTGCCGCTCGGAAGCTCCTCTCCGTTCTGCACTGCTTCAATTGCTTCCCTACTATTTACATAGATGTTTTCATGAATATCTCCTCGATCGTAAGTCGTAAACACGATATGATCTTTAAGGTCAGGATATTTCACAAGATGAGCCCCAGATCCAATCTCAGCGTATTCCCCGGAATTAGCCCCAGAGGAGGTCTCCCCTTGTTGAGAATTGTCCGTTGTATCATCCATTGAATTGTCCATTGTATTATTTTCATTGTTGTTGCAAGCAGTAAGGGTGAGGGACAGCAGCAATATAAGTATCAGAATGAATCGTTTTTTCATATTCTTTTCCTCCAAGTTTCGTTTTATTGTCTCGTTATTTACCACAATTGGACTTCTATCTTGCTTCTATTCCAAGTTAAAATCGCTGTTTTTACACCGTAAAGTAATTATTAAATGAAAATTATATGCTTTATATTTGGATAATCATCTCCTCCTTCATTAAGGTTATGCATTCACTTTACACTTTAAAGTTGACTTGAAGTCAAACGATATCAAAATGTTTTTTAATTTTTTAGCTTATATATCTTGAACGTTGTTTTTTTCTCCTTTACAAAACGATGGTTCAAACTAATGATCAATATAATGAAAATTGGACTTACAAAAAATAAGTGAACAGTATGAACAGTTATTTCAATTATTTTGATGGTATACTTGGCGATAAAAAAAAATTAAACAAAACGTAAAAATAGTGATTTAACTATTGAATCTACATTCTAACCACTTCTAAAAAATAAAAATGTATCCAACTAAAGCGATAAATATGCTTAGTTGAATACATTTTTTTGCACATGGAAAACTTATTTAAATATCCAGTTCAAATGTAACAGTGACACTTCCTCTGCCAAGCGCATTTGCTAATCCTGTCGCATCTTCAGTATAGCCTAATCTCGTATAACTATAAGGAGTAGAGAAACTTTCATAAAATAGAACAAAACAATCCGAACCATATAAATTCAAATCTCCAGCATTGATACTTCCTACTCGCTCACTATTCGTAGGTAACGAATGACTGAAATAATACAATTTCTCATTTCTGTTCAGGTCATCCATTTTAACCGTCATAGGTAATTCTTTAACAAGAGCTCGGGTAGTTGGGTTATCGTACAAAGTAATAGTGAATTTTTCATCTCCAACTGTAATTGTCATACTACTCATCGCATCATTTCCTTCCCTTTCATTTGATTCTGAAATAGATGAATTATCTGTCTCTCCCATAGAGTTATCTTGCGCTACCTCATTATCAGTCTGATTATTATTTAATGAATCAGAGGATAATTCTGAATTAGAGTTCGACTCTGGCTTATTAGAATCATTAGGTTTAGTGTTACTACAACCACTTAATACTACAAATATTACACATAATAAAAACATATAAAATATTCTTTTTCTTCTCATATTTCCTCCTCTTTATTTATTCATAAAGAATAATCAGTCATCCAGTAAATGAAGAATACTGATTAGAAAACTGTTATAGATTGTTGAATGAATACCTTATCTAGAAAGTTGTTTTATAGGACTATACATGTAGTTCCTTAACATAATAAATACCAAACTTAATACCAGCGATAATAATCCCACTAATACGACGTATTGTGTACCTAATTCTGAAATAAATAATCCACCTACAGCTGTTCCAATTGTTGTTCCTAAGTTAACGGATGATAAAAATAATCCATTAGCGAAATCAGGAGCTTCTGGAGCTGCAGATGTCATCCAATATTGATTAATATTAACTGCTATACCAGCCAATATCCCCCAAACTAAAGTAATGATAGCCATAGGAAAAGTAAATTGTCCTAATAAGAATAATAGGATGTAAACGGCTCCCAAAGCAAAAGGAAAAGATACAACAGATTTAATGGCATCTTTAGTAAGTAACTTCCCTGCCACAATGTTTCCAATAATATTTGCTCCCCCGAATATGAATAACATTAAACTAATTGCTTTCCCAGAGGTATTCGTAACGGTTTTAAGATACTCAGCAAGATAACTATACACCCCAAATACTGCTGAATTTAGTAAAATGACAGCAACAATGGAAAGCCAAGTAATTGGTTTTTTTAATACGCTTACCTGTGCTCCGTAAGAAAGTCTTTCTTTAACAGGCATAGAAGGGAAAAATACTAATGTAGCAATAAATACTATTGCGTTCACGATAGCAAAAAACGCCATGGATATTTGAAACGAAACTATACTTGCCAGAAAACTGGCGATTGGTACACCAAGTACCATACCCGCAGATACTCCAATAAAAACTTTTGAAACAGCTTTTGGAGCTTCTTCCTTGCGAACTGAGTTAGCAGCTATTGTAAAAGCTGCTGAAAAATAAATAGGATGAAAAATGGCCGGAATCACACGCGCAATTATTGCAATGGTATAGTTAGATGTATATATAGAAAAAATGTTTCCAATAACAAAAATACCAAGTACAAATAACATCGCCTTCTTGCGATTTATCCCCGAAAATAATAACGGCATAGTTGGACCAGATATTGAAACAGTAAGTGCGAATAGACTTACCAGCCACCCGGCCTTAGTTACACTGATATGAAATTGATCAGCAATGTAGGGTAATATCCCTATAACCCCCATTTCAGTATTTATGATCCCGAAAGCCCCTATGGTTAATATAAATATGAGTAAATTATTTTGTTTTTGCAAAAAAGTTCCTCCAAATCTCTACCTTTAAACTCGTTTATTATTTATTCTAGCGTGTTTTTTGTATATATCCTATTACTTATATCTTATATTAAGATATGCTTGATGAGCATATCTTAAATATATATACTAAAACATTATATAGGAGGAGTGTTATATGGAATTTAGGGTATTGCGATATTTTCTTACTGTTGCAAGAGAAGGAAGCATAACGGCTGCAGCTAATTTTTTGCATGTTACACAGCCAACCTTGTCAAGACAATTAAAAGACCTTGAACAAGAGTTAGGAAAAAAACTATTTATTCGCAGTAGTCATAGTATCATTCTTACAGAAGAAGGAATGTTCTTGCGAAAGAGAGCAGAAGATATAGTTGGTATGGTCGATAAATTAGAGGTAGAATTTAGTTCAATGGAAGAAACAATAGGTGGTGATGTCTATATAGGTGGTGGGGAAACAGACTCTATGAGACAGATTGCACGGGTAGTAAAAGATTTACAGTTAAGTTATCCAAATATCCGGTATCACCTCTACAGCGGAAACGAAGACGATGTGACTGAAAGACTTGACAAGGGATTACTTGACTTTGGTATTTTAATTCAACCAGCTGATATATCAAAATACAATTATATCAATGTCCCAACCAAAGATGTTTGGGGCGTTGTTATGAGAAAGGACAGTCCTCTTGCTTTCAAAGATACCATTCAAGCAGTGGATTTATTAAATGTTCCGCTAATCTGTTCACGACAGGCTATTAAACAGACATTTTCTAAAAATGAATTTGCGGATTGGTTTGGTGAAGATTTTGATAAATTAAATGTCGTGACTACATACAATCTTGCATATAATGCTGCCATTATGGTGGAAGAGGGCATTGGTTATGCAGTAGTCCTTGATAAAATAGTGAATACGTCTAGTGATAGTAAGCTTTGTTTTAGACCGCTGGAGCCAAGACTTGAATCTGGCTTAAATATTGTTTGGAAAAAGCACCAGGTTTTTTCCGCTGCTGCGGATATGTTTTTGAAAGAAATTCAGGTGAAATTTTCAAAATGTTTATCAGATATATAGGATTCATCTCTAGAATAAGCACTATTTTAGATTTTCTAATTTGAGAGTCATTAAGCATTCTTTCAAAGAGTGCTTTTTTATTTTCCAATAACCTGAGTCCTTATCGATACAGAACTCAGGTTGTATCATTTGCTTTTTTAATTAAGGACTACTAAACAGGAGTGCACTTGATCTAGCATTAACGATTAAAATTGTAATTCATCCTTATTAGAGAAAAATAGTTATTCGTAGAGGATGACTATTCAAATTCGAAATTGATGAGTTCAAACTATTAGGCTTCTTTGTGAGAGGTTTATTGTTTGAACAAAATTTTTGCCGTTACAGCGCCATCTTAGCGGACGGGAAGCGGCTTAAGTTCTGGGTTCAATGCATGAGCCATGTAATCCTTCGCACTTTGCTCAAGCTGCTCGTCGGACAGTTGATTCACTCGGTACAATATATAAGGTGTTAAAAAGCTTGTGCCAATCATGTTACTGGTTGCCTGTAGAGGTCGCAGTAGCTCTGGGACGGTGTATTTAAAATTGCCGTCTAGTGAATAGCTTTCTTTAGCGGCGCCTATAGAAACGGCAATCAGCAGCTCTTTCCCGTACAGCTTGTTCCCATTGCTTCCAAAAGCCCAGCCGTATGAAAAGACGACATCCTCCCATTTTTTTAAGAGTGAAGGCGTACTGTACCAGTAGAAAGGAAATTGTATAACGATACGATCGTGCTTCTCCAATAACCTTTGCTCGGCTGCGACATCGATCTTCTCATCGGAGTAAGTCTCATAAACTCGGTGAACGGTCACGCTATTTTGCTTCTCCATTTCTTCTGTCAAGAGTCGATTAACACGAGAAGCAGTTAAGTTAGGGTGAAAAACAAGAACAAGAGTTTTCATTTTATTATCTCTCCTTAAAGAATAATTTGTTTTTCAATTTGATTTATTTAAAACTAACATGAAACCTATATACTGGATAAGGTATTGATACCCCGTTCAAGCGCTTTTTTAATAATTGATTTAATTGTAGATAAGCTGATTTTCCTAAACGAAAAAATCGGCTTTTAGTTGTAGTGAATGACTTTATTAATGACTACATCCATTAGATAACTTGCTTCGTTGGGCGAATCAAGATTTCGCTTACCGCTACAGTTTTAGGTGTGCTAATCGCATAAGCTACTGCATCGGCGATATCACTTGATTTCAAAGAAAGACCTTCTTCATTCTTACTCATAAGATCCTTTACCCACTCTCGATTTTCAGGATCATTAATTGTTGTATAAAGTTCTGTGCTTACAGCCCCAGGTGAAATGATAGTTGACCGAATATTATTTTCTCTTTCTTCCTGGCGCAATCCCTCCATAATCGCTCTAACTGCAAACTTAGTCCCACAGTATACAGCAGACCCTGGATAAACAACATGTCCAGCTACGGAATCAGTTGAAATAATGTGACCAGATTGTTGTTGCTTCATAATAGGTAAAACCGCCGCAATTCCATTTAAAACACCCATAATGTTAATATCTAACATTTGACGCCATTCATCAAAGCGAGTTTCTGAAAGTGGAGCAGTTGGCATAACTCCAGCGTTGTTGTAGAGTACATCCACACGACCATATTTTTCAACAGCTAAGTCTACAACTGCTTGAACTTCTTCTTTATTCGATACGTCGGCAACCGCGTATGAAATTTCAGCGTTTGGTAAAGATTTAACAAGGGCTTTCAAGCGATCTTCCCTGCGAGCAGCAATCACTAATTTTGCTCCTTCTTGCGCAAGTTTCTTGGCAGTTGCTTCACCAATCCCACTTGATGCACCCATAATAATAACAACTTTTCCTTCAATATTTGTCATCATAAGTTCCTCCTAATGATTATTACAAACACACTCTACTCCTTAAAGTCGACTTCAAGTCAAGTGTTATACAAAATTTTTCACCTTAAATGCTTTGGAGTGTCATTCATTCTACTGAGAAACCACATGTATAGTCCTAAAAGAGAGCTTTTATCATAAAGAATTAATAAAAAAAGCTGTTTAATAGTCTATAAAACAGCTTTTTTTATTAATTACACCTTGCTTTAAAGCTAACTTTAACACTTAAACTATTGTTACAATTTTTACATATATTTTTTAAATTAAGAATTTTAAGAAATTAAATGAGGTCGTTTACGAAAGAGTATAACAACAAATAACAGGTGCTAGTAGTAGCGCTAATAAAAATAATACGATTTCTCTTGTAAAGAAGGAAATGATCCATAAGAAGTATTTATACAGGTTAGAGAAATAAAAAATAAGTGAACAGAAATAAGGTGAAAAATTATGTTAAAACAAAAACTTATAATTCGACTTCCGCAAGGCCTTCATGCTATACACACAGCTTTATTTGTGCGTGAAGTTTTTTCTTTTAAAAGCGAGGTATTTCTTGCTAAAAATGGAATTTCTGCAAATGGAAAAAGCATAATGAAGGTGATGGATTTAGCAGTTAAAGAAGGTGATGAAATTACCTTACTGGTAGATGGAGTCGATGAGCAAATTGCAATGGAGACCTTAAAAAAATTTCTTTTAAACATGCATACATAAGAATTAACACCCCTAGAAATAATATAAAAAGCAGAAAGACCTACAAAGTAAATTAAAAAAACTCTAATTCTTCATTTTCACAAAATAAATTTTAGCATCTTAAAATTTCCAAATATACCTATAACAAAGAAAAGGGGCTTTCCAATAAGTCGATTTCTCGGCTATTGGATGTCCCTTTTCATGTTCAAGAATGCTGATATATCAACGATCTTTGTTTTCAATTTTTAATAGATTTGCCGTTTTAGGACAGCCATTAATAATATCACAGCAAAAAATTAAGGGTTTATAAAATCACCTATGAAACATCAGAGTTGCGTAGATTCATTTTCCAAAAGATAATATCGTTACTCTATAAATGATTTTAGGTAGTGAATATTTTGTTTTTAATACACTTTAAAATGACATATTCATATTATCTTTTCTCGTATTTCTTTTCTAATTCATCGAAATACTGCATTCTCTCTTTGATTTTTACAACAGCTTTATCTAAGTCTTTTTGTTTCTCCATCATTTTCTGTTTATATTTTCCAAGTATCTGTTTACGTTTCAATTCTGTACATCCCCCTTCTTTTGTTAATTCGACAATCTCACGTAATTCTGAAAGACTGATATCCGTTTTCCTTAAACAAATAATAAGTTCTATCCATGATAAATCTTTTTCGTCAAACATACGATTTCCATTATTATCTCTTTTTATGAAAGGTAGAAGCCCCTCTTGTTCATAATAGCGCAGTGTATGTGCAGGTAACCCTACCTTTTCAGCAGCTTCCTTTATATAAAATAGCATTGTATCTTCCCCCTTATTTTTTATTCTCCTTTCATTACAACTTCATGTACTAATAGCAATAATTGTTTTTTAATTTTTAACTTAATGATCTTTCCCCCTTGATAAAGAATGCCCATATTAGAAACCAAATGAATTACCTCTCCTCATAAGAAAAGCGTGAGCGCCTTGCTCAGCCCCGAAGAAAAATGTTCACATGACCTCAAAAAGTGCTTTTTACTTTTAGAGGCATGGGGTTATTTTTCACAGGGGCTAGGCGCTGGAGCTAGACACTCATCTAAGTTCAAAAATTTTATACTTATCTTTTGAAATATAAAGCAGAGATGAAGACTTGATCAGTGACTTAAATCTTTATCCATCTGGACAAATTTAATCATTTCACCTGCAAAAGCATCGGTTGCCCTCTCACCTGTATCCCTTCCTTTCCTTACTATTAGCTATATATTTTGTTCTTTCATGATTATAAACTTTAAAGTTTGCATTAAAGCAACCCGTAGTATTAAATAAATTTTTTATCTTCTCTAAATCAAATTGATGATTATTTAGCTTTTATCAGACAGTAAAAATATGTTAAGAAAAAAGATCAAATTTTTTTAAAAATTCTCTTGCTTTAAAGTCTACTTTAAGGATTAAACTGTTTTTATCACTGCTTAAATACATTAAAAATAATGGGTTGATGTGATTTCTTCAGTGAACTTATTATTTTTATTAAGAAAGGATTGTGTTTACTTATGTGTAATAATCATAAAAACATGACTACGACAGGTGTTCTAAGTGCTCCACTTGCAAAAGCGAAATTTGAACATACTACTATCGAGCGTAGAGAATTACGACCAGATGACGTTTTAATCGATATTAAATTTAGTGGTATCTGCCATTCTGATATTCATAGTGCTTTTGATGAATGGGGTGGCGGAATCTTCCCGATGGTTCCTGGACACGAAATCGCTGGAGTCGTAGCAGCCGTAGGATCAGACGTTACAAAATTTACTGTTGGTGATCGAGTTGGCGTTGGTTGTATGGTTGACTCCTGTGGAGAGTGCGAATACTGCCTAAGTGGTGAAGAGCAATTTTGTACAAAAGGCTTTGTCGGAACCTATAATTCATTAGGTTATGATGGTAATCCAACATATGGTGGATATAGTCAAAAAATCGTTATAAAAGAAGGATTCGTTGTCAGCATTCCAGATAACCTGAAGATGGATGTTGCAAGCCCTCTATTGTGTGCGGGTATTACCACATTCTCTCCTTTGAAACACTGGAATGCTGGACCAGGTAAAAAGGTTGCCATTGTGGGAATGGGAGGCCTTGGACACGTAGCCATTCAATTTGCGCATGCTATGGGTGCTGAAGTAACGGTCTTAAGTCGTTCTATAAATAAAAAAGAGGAAGCACTAAGTTTTGGTGCAGATCATTACTATGCAACTAGTGACCCTGCTACGTTTACTGAATTAGCTGGTCGCTTTGATCTTATCTTAAACACTGTGTCTGCAAACCTCAATGTTGATGAGTATTTATCTTTGCTTCGCATCGATGGAACACTTGTAAATGTTGGTGCACCAGCTGATCCAGATCAATATAAAGTGTTTTCTCTAATCATGGGTCGTCGTAGCCTTGCTGGTTCACTTATAGGTGGCATTCGCGAAACACAAGAAATGCTTGATTTCGCGGCCGGGCATGGCATTGCTCCTATGATTGAAGTAATCCGCGCTGATCAAGTAGATGAAGCGTATGAACGCATTCTCCGTAGTGATGTGCGATATCGATTCGTTATTGACATTTCTACCTTATAACTCGGAAAGATGTCTTCTGTCATCTTGACCCGGACCTGATGATAGGTGGGGCAGCCTTTTGAATTGGCTACCCCGCCTTTTGTTTTCCGAAATAGTGTCTTTGAGATCTTTTGGTTATGTAAATTAACATCCATGCACATTACAAGGATATATAGGCGACCATTATAGCTGAAAGTATAGTGCATACGCTTGCTTTACGATAGAACTTTCAAAGGAAAATTAGAATAAGGAAGCAACTTCCTTATTTAAAGGATGAATTGATCATAAAAATAAGGGAGAAGAATGATAATAATGAAAAAAAATAATTTACTTATATTTATATTAGCCATAGGAGCTTTTGGCATTATCAATACTGAAATAGGAGTTATGGGGATATTACCTTTCATTGCTGATAACTTTCATATCAGTGTAGCTACGGCCGGGTGGCTGGTGAGTCTCTTTGCGCTTACTGTTGCAATATGTGGTCCTACTATACCGTTACTGTTTTCAGGAATAAATCGCAAGAATGCAATGTTATTTGTACTTGGTATGTTCGTTGTAAGTAACATTGTCTCCCTATTTGCACCAAACTTTACGGTTGCAGTCATTGCCCGTGTAGTTCCAGCCATTTTTCATCCCATTTATTTTTCAGCAGCATTTACAATAGCTGCGAACTCAGTTCGCAAAGAAGATGCGCCAAAAGCTGTTGCTAAGGTACTTATGGGCGTATCTGCAGGTATGGTACTTGGTGTTCCAATCACAAGTTTTATTGCTAGCACCGTGTCGTTTCAAATGGCGATGTTATTCTTTGCTATTGTAAATGCTATAGCATTTATTGCTGCATTAGTATTTTTCCCTTCTATGCCTGTTAAGGAACGACTTTCTTACGGTGCACAATTAAGCGTATTAAAGAAGCCTATACTTTGGCTTTCTATTGTGGCTGTTATTTTAATAAATGCAGGAATATTTGGAGTGTATAGTTATCTTGCCGAGTATCTTACAAACATTACCAATATCTCTGGGAAAACAATTAGTTTAATGTTAGTCATATACGGTGGGGCCAATATTATTGGAAATATTATAGCAGGAAAGTTACTTTCTAATAGTGCCATCAAATCTGTAGTGTCGTATCCTTTTGTATTTGCAGTAGTTTACATCCTATTATTCTTAATGGGACAATTCACTGTACCTGTAGCTATCATTACTTTAGCTTGGGGAATATTAGCTGGTATAGGAAATAATATTAGTCAATATTGGATGACATCTGCAGCCCCAGAAGCTCCTGATTTTACTAATGGATTATTTATAACATCCTGTAACTTAGGAATAACACTTGGTACATCTGTAGGTGGATTATTCATATCAGGAATAGGTACAAAATATGTTGTGTTAGTGGGATTGATATCATTGATATTGAGCCTAGTATTTATTTTGCTAAGAAATTACATGTATAGTCCTACAACACAACTTTCTAAATAAAGAACGTAATAAATCAGTGTATGCCTATTTAAAAAATGACATACACTGTTTTACCATTGAAAGATTATCAGATATAACTCTGTCTTTGTACGTTCCGTTTTTACGGAAAAAAACTTTTCAAAAATAATAGTAATACAATAATACTAGAATTGGAGAGTGTCAGTGTGAAACGGTTTTTTCTCTTATTAATGATTGTATTTATCGGTTATGTTTCAAAGGAGGTATGGGAAGAGCCACTTCACCAATTGGTTTCTTCAACTTCAGCGGAATCTATTCATTCTTTAGTCGATTCGTTAAAAGAAAATTTAGATATCAATTCTGAGACTGATACTTCCAATCAGCAGCCGAATTCTATCTCTACGTCAATTGATCATTCACATTTAGAATCAAAAGATACAGAAGTTGAAGCACCCAAATTAACAGCTCCTAAAGATCAAATATTTTCGATTCGTAATATTGAATTAGGTGTATCACGAGCTGATGTTGAGCGAGAATCTGGAAAGCCGAACAGAATTTCGAAAAATGAATATGGTGTCAGTTGGGCAACGTATCATAAGAACTATCACAATTTTATCATGGTTGCTTATGATGAAAAAAATATCGTTCGTGGCATTTATACCAATCAAGATTTGATTGCGTCTTCAACGGGAGTAAAATTGGGAAGCTCTAAGCCATTGGTTCATAAGCACCTCGGTACTCCTGAATCAATCATGAGAAAAGGCTTGATTAACTATAGGATTAGTAGTGATGGCGAGTACGATGTATTCCACCTCGACAACAGCTATGTCACGATTTTTTATGATAAACACGAAAACAATACGGTTACAGCTATTCAAGAGATCGATGAAAAATTAGAACAAAACAAAAATGCTATTTATACAAAGTCAAGCCAGCAACTAAAAGAAGGCTTAGAATATCAGCTATTTGATTTAACAAACGCTTCGAGAACAAATCACAAGCTGCCCATTTTAACGTGGGATGATCATGTGAGAGAAACAGCTCGAGAGCATAGCTTAGATATGGCGGAAAATCACTATTTCGACCATACAAATTTACAAGGTCAATCTCCGTTTGATCGTATGAAGGAAGACAATATTCATTTTATCACAGCTGGTGAAAACCTGGCATACGGTCAGTTCAGCAGCATCTTTGCCCACGAAGGGCTGATGAATTCCTTAGGTCATAGAGAAAACATCCTTCAAGAAAGTTATAAATATTTAGGAATCGGAGTTGCATTTAATAACGATTCACAGCCTTATTATACTGAAAATTTTTATAGTGATTCCCTTTCTCAATGAATACTCCCGCCACTTAATTTTCTAACGAAAATTTGAAGTGGGGGTTTCTAACGCATCGAACATGTCTGAACGCTTAACGTTAGTGGAGTTGACACATTGGTGTACTAAAAACACCCAACCCCTCTATCCCATTGGTCTTATTTTGATGCCTTTGGGACTTCTTTTCAGCTTATTGGTTTTCACACGATTGTGTGCCTCGGCTGACGTTTGGCTTGAACATTTTACGTGGCAAAACAACGATTCCTGCCACAACCTGCTATGTTCAGTTTTCAAGGAACAATTACAGGAATATTGTACCATGTCGGACACTTAATCTACCAACAATCTGCCTTACGGTATCTATTGTTGGCAGACCGTGTCCGAAGGCGATTCACCTCCCACCTACTCATTGGACTACGTCCTGCACATTCCTTAAGGTGGGAGTCCTCTCGCCTAAAATGATAGAAATTCTATAGACATTAAAAAGAAAAAGCCGATTTCCTAGCAATTCTGGAAACGACTTTTTTTCAACACTATCATAGATTTTTGTAAAAAAATCTATATTGAAAGCTCCAATACCCATAATGCTCTCGTCAAAATATGAATAGGCTACACTTAACTAGACAATAAAATTAAGGTCAAAGTAGACTAACAGACAAATTTGGGTATACTGCATATTAATCATAAGTGATCCGTTCTAGAAACTTTACGTGGAGTGGCGGGTATGCTAGCCTTTTCGGGCGCGCCAGGTATATAAATTAGCTGGCTTCCTGGTTGGGAAAGCATACCCGCCGAGGCTCCATGTCAAGTTTCGGTATTTCCCCACTGTCTTTGGTTGTCTACAAACATCTTATTAGTTAAGGAGAGACTTTACGAATGAAAAGAGAAAGAAGAGCCTTCACCCCTGAATTTAAAGCCCAAATGGTTAAATTATATGAAAACGGCAAGCCTAGAAAAGATATTATTAGTGAATATAATTTAACTCCTTCTGCATTGGATAAATGGATCAAACAAAGTCAAACATCTGGTTCTTTTAAGGAGAAAGATAATCGAACACTAGAAGAAAATGAACTGATCAAACTTCGTAAAGAGAACCAACGTCTACTAATGGAAAACGATATTTTAAAGCAAGCTGCGCTGATAATAGGACGAAAGTAAATGTGATTAAAAATAACTGTCACAAATACTCGATATCAGCAATGTGCGACGTCCTAAAACTCTCAAGAAGTACCTATTATTATGAAGCAAAAGAACAATCTAATACGGATGAGGAACTTACAGCTACCATTATAGAAATTTTTCATAATAGCCGTCAAAACTATGGTACACGTAAAATTAAACATGAGTTAAAAAAGCTTGGTATGGTTGTATCTAGACGGCGTATTGGTAGAATCATGAAAGAGAATGGATTAGTATCTAAATATACAGTAGCTCAGTTTAAGCCTCATGTTGATAAATGTAATGAATCAGAGGTTAAAAATGAGTTGAATAGAGAATTTAAACAAGAAAATGAACTAACTGTGGTAGTAAGTGATTTAACATATGTAAGAGTTGAAAATCGATGGAATTACATATGTTTATTTATTAATCTTTATAATCGAGAAATTATCGGCCACAGTGCAGGTCCACATAAGGATGCAGACCTTGTATATCAAGCCCTATCGACTATTAATGCTGATTTAAGACAAATTCAATTGTTTCATACAGATCGAGGAAACGAATTTAAAAACAAGACAATTGATGAAGCCCTAGATACATTCAAAATTAAACGGTCATTGAGCATGAAAGGATGCCCATATGATAATGCAGTCGCTGAAGCCACATTTAAAAGTATCAAGACGGAATTCATAAAAGGAATGTATTTTGATAGTTTGGAACAGTTGAAATTAGAATTAGATGATTACGTTCATTGGTTTAATCACATCAGAATTCATGGAACGCTCGGGTATTTAAGCCCAATTGAATACAAAAAAGAACACCTTAAAAAAATTGTCTAGTTTAGTGTTGACATACCAATAAAGCATTTTTACTATTTTATACATATTAATATACTCATAATACGCTAAAGTACACAATAAAATTTAGCGATAATTGTCAATTAACCTAAAAGCCTTAGTGAGATAAGTTCTTATTGGAGCTTTTTTTTTCTTCCTCATTCTTCTTTTCTAATTTATCGTAATACTCTATCTTCGAATCAATTTTTCTAAAAGCTATATCCAAGTCTCTTTGTTTCTCCATCATTTTCTCTTTATGTTTTTCAAATATCTGTTTGCGTAGGGCGATTGTACATTCACCTTCTTGTGTTAACTCGACAACCTTACGTAATTCCGATAGAGCGATATCTGTTTTACGTAAACATAAAATAAACTCTAACCACGTTACATCTTCCTCATCAAAAATACGATTTCCATTCTCATCTCTTTTTACAAAGGGGAGAAGCCCCTCTTGTTCATAATATCGAATTGTATGTGTAGGTAAACCTACCTTTGCAGCAACCTCTTTTATTGAAAATTTCATTCCATAATATCCTCCATCGTTATTTTTATTATGTTGTTCTTCACTCGTCCAAACTGAACATTTTACAGTCACTATAGAGCTCTCTTCTAGTTTCTAACACACTGCCTCTACTCATGCAATTATAGTAGAACAGATAGTATAGGTGTTTGCTTAACGTCTTAAACCAACTATATCTAGCTAATTGCTCCGGCTATGCCTGTTAACAAATTACAAATTAATTCATTTCAATCCCAAAAGCATCGATTATTAATATGAAAATTGAAGTTGATTATTTCCTCCTCATATTTCTTCCTTTCTTTACCGTGATGTAAATATATATGTTTCGCTTCCAACATTATTATAAGCTTTAAAGTAAACTTTAACGCAACCCATAATCCTGGAAGGAATAAAAAAAATTCCAAAATTCCCTTGCCTTAATGTCGACTTTAACGATTAAGCTATTATTAACCTGTCTAGAGAGGAGGATTAAGGTACCAGCAAAATATATTTTGTATAATCTTCAATTGTCAACAAAATAGTAATAGCATCAGAATAAACATTGGAGGTATTTAAAATGAAAAAAAAATCTATTATCAGGCGTGTACTTACAGTGATAGCATTCGTCTTGCTTTTATCCACGATCACCGTTACATCCGGGGTAGACAGCCTAGCAAAGACTGCTAATAAAGGCTCATCCCCAACCGCGACAGTAGCATGGGACAAGACCTTTCCTAAAAACAAAAAGGTAACTGTCCAAAAAGTCTCATATACTAACAGACTTGGCATTAAAATAGTTGCAGATATGTATACTCCTAAAAACATGAATAGAGCAAAGAAATCTCCCGCAATCATTGTCGGACCCCCGTTCACTGGCGTGAAGGAACAGACGGCCGGCTTGTATGCCCAGGAGATGGCAGCACGTGGCTTTGTAGCCCTGGCCTTTGACCCTTCCTACACTGGAGAAAGCGGCGGGAAACCGCGTAATATTGCTTCTCCAGAAGCGTTAGTTGAAGATTTCAGCGCCGCAGTGGACTTTTTAGGCACACGCACATTTGTGGATCGTAACAATATTGGCGTCATCGGCGTTTGTGGCAGTGGCGGATTTACGGTCAGCGCTGCGCAGAATGACCCTCGACTGAAGGCCATCGCGACAGTTAGTATGTACGACATGGGCCGTGCCTACCGTGAGGGATTGGGGTTAGCGCCAGTACCGAGCGAAGTAATGACCGAGAAAGAACGGAAAAAAGCGCTTGAAGAAGCCGCTAAACAGCGCTGGACTGAATTTGAGGGCGGACAGATAAAATACGGCGGAGGAACTGCAGTGAAACTTAAACCCTCACAAGAAGCAGCAGTCCGAGAGTTCTCTGAATACTACGGTACGCCTAGGGGATATCACCCCCGCTCAAAACCGATGAGCCTTACCAGCACCGGGGCGCTCATGAACTTTTTCCCGTTCGAGCAGATTAAGACGATTTCTCCGCGTCCAATTCTGTTCATCGCAGGTGAGAATGCCCACTCCAGATACTACAGTGAAGACGCCTACAAGCTGGCGGGCAAACAGAAGGAACTCTATATAGTTAAAGGCGCAGGACATGTGGATCTGTACGACAAAATGGAGTACATCCCGTTCAACAAGCTCGAATCCTTCTTCAAAAAAAATCTGAAGAAAAAATAAGGTTTATGATGAGTAGTGTATAGAAGCTACGTGCCAATGGTAATTTGAGTAAAACCACTGTGTGAATCCCACCTATATTGTCGGGATTCACACTTTAATTATGAAAAAAGTTAATTAGAATGGTTGATAAATTAACATCCCATTCTAAGGTATTATGAATAATCACAGCACCACCTTCCCTCGGTTGTTGGCACAGGTACGAACTCTTTTCCTTTTATAACAAAAGTAATTACCTTGAAGCTTTTACCTTTCCTAATATACAGATACGTTTATAAAGAAGCCTGTTATGAAAAAGAACAAGCTTCTTTTTTATTCATAAAAATGTAGAAACATTAGATTTTGTTCATCTCACACATGAAATTTTAATTTTTTTCTGTTTCTGTCCTAATTTAGCTTATCTACATAAATTGTTAGCCTGCTTCTTTATATTGTATCAATATATTGTTTCTATTACTGAATAGATTGTTTCTATAATACGTCTTATCAAAGAAAAATTATAATAGGTGTAAATAAATTACTTTTCCGATAGTTCATTTTGAAAAGTTAATTTGAAATACTTGAAAAAGTGGTGAAGTAAAATGCAAAAGGTAGTAGGAATTATTGGTGGAATGGGTCCCTTAGCGACTGTAGATTTAATGAATAAAATTATTTCTCGTACACCTGCAAGAAAGGATCAAGATCATATCCATATTATGGCCGACAATTATGCTCAAATTCCAGATCGAACAAAGGCTATTATGGGGAAAGGAATAGATCCAGCTCCATATATGATACAATCAGCACAGCGACTACAAAATGCCGGTGCAGATTTTTTAGTTATTGCCTGCAATACTGCACATTATTTTTTTGAACCAGTAAAAAAATTTGTTGTTATCCCTATCATGCATATGCCTTTAGAAACAACTAATTATTTACATAAAAAGCGTTTAAAAAAAGTAGGTTTATTAGCAACAGATGGGACAACTAATACAGAAATATATCAAAATAGTTGTCAAGAGTATGAAATTGAAGTTATTAACCCTGATACTGAAATGCAGAAAAAAGTAATGGAAGCAATATATGCTATTAAGGGAGGCAATTTAGAAGTCGGACAGACATGTCTTTTAACAGCAGCTAATAATTTGATAAACCAAGGGGCAGAGGCTATTATAGCAGGTTGTACTGAAATTCCTCTTGTTCTTAAACCATCCCAAGACATTTGTGTAATTGATCCAACCGAAATTTTGGCCAAAGCAGTGATAAAAAAAGTTAATGGCAAAGAACAAGAAATGCGAATGGTATAATTATTGTCTCTTTCATCTTTTACATGTTTAGTGTATATTGCTTTGATAATGATAAAAATAAGGGGAACTGTATAAGGAGCATAAGACATGAATATCGAAAATATTGAAGCCTTTATCTATGTTTGTCAACTTGGTAGTTTCAATAAAGCAGCAGAAGCTCTTTATTTAACTCAGCCTTCTGTAACAGCACGTATTCAATCTCTTGAACGTGATATGAATATAAAACTTTTTCATCGAAATGGGAATAAGATTTCTATAACAGAAAAAGGGGAATATTTTTTCCCGCATGCACAAAAGATTCTCCAATCTTACCAGGAAGCAAAACATGGACTACAACAAGTAATTATTCCCTATGAACTTGCAATAGGAAGTGCTTTGTCTATTTCTAATAATGTTCTTCCTAATATTTTGCCTGCATTTAAAGCTGAATTTCAGGATGTTCGAATAAAAATTTTAACGGGGCATTCAAAAGACGTTTTACGCAAGGTCATTAACAAAGAAGTAGATTTTGGCATCGTGCGTACGGAAACACATCCTCAAGTAGAATCAATTCGACTTTATAATGATCCAATTAGTCTTTTTGTTCCCCGAAATCACCCTATTTTAGAGGAAGAAATAATTACAATCGAACATGTAGTTAAGTATCCTCTTATCTTTTTTGATTATGGGTCTATTGATTGGCTTATGATCCATCGACTTTTTTTAAGCAATGGGGTGAATCCAAATATTTATTTGGAAGTAGATAATATGGAAACAGCTAAAAATTTTGTATTGCAAGGTCTAGGTATTAGTTTTCTGCCGGAGCATTGTGTAAAAAAAGAACTTGAAAATGAAGAAATATTTCGAGTAGAAATGACACCACCTGTTAAAATAAATATTAGTATTGATATTATTTATTTAAAAGGTAAGCCTAAGTCTATTTTCATCGATTTCTTTAAAAATAAAATGTTGGATCGATAGGATTTAGAGATGAATCAAAGAAAATTAGAAAACCTTTATATGCTTTTAAAAGAATAATGGGATACTAAGTATTAATCTTAATTAAGAGCAAAAAGAGTAGTTTTCTAAAAATAAGAAAAATTAAAGTGAATATAAAAAAGTAACGAGCTTAAGAAGTGATCAAAAGCTCGTTCTTTTTTACGTTTTTTTAAAGTATTTTTAAATAGATTTATTCAAAATATTATAGTTTTATTCTATAACAACAAATTACTTTAAAAAACTATACATTTCACATCTGTTGTGATTCACCTGCAACACCACTCAAGTTTAGGCGCATCATTGTTTCAATCTTTTCCAAATCTTGACCGGACACACTTTCATAGCTACCGAAACCTGCATTATTAATCTATGTTTCGATTTGATACGGATTTAACTCTTGCTAGAGTTGATGAGCGTTTTGACTGATGGATCAGGAATTTCCTGCAAGATTTCTCTTTTCAGTTCGTTCAGATTGTTTTCACGGCGAGCAACAAGTATGATATTTTTCTTACGTTTTGCGAAAGCCTTAGCTGCCGCGTAACCTATACCAGAGCTTGCTCCGGTAATAACTGTATATTTCCTCTATGTATCCATTTTAATCTTCCCCCTTAACTTGGCATACTGACCCCTAATATAAATTTGGGTACAAAATAAGTTCAAACGTGATCGTTCTAACGTACAAACGTTCGCAACGTTTCATTCATGGGTATGCTTGGACGAAACTCAAAATTTTTTGCCTGTTCTATTTACGTATTCTGCGAGATACTTGAAGACAGTTCTTAGATTATAGTTCTACTTTAATATTGAATTTATAGTTATCGGACACCAAAAGCCCTTTCTAAAGCATCTGTATCCTCATAAATCTGATAACTAAGAATACGACCATCGTTAATTCGGCAAACAACAGACCACTCGCTTTCGAACAAACTTCCAGTTTTTCTGACAATATGTTGAAAGCTACCCCAAGCAGTAGCCCATTCTCCCTCTCCCATAATATGATTAATTTGAAAATGTTGAGTGTCGAAAGAAGTTGCCAAAGTTGCAAGAAACTTTTTAACTCCCTCTTTCCCTTTAAAAGTTCCATACAAAGGAACCTGATCAGACGATTCCTTTCTCATAGCAATAAAGATTGCATTTTCATCCACTAATTGAAGAGCTTTTTCCGTATCTTTACTCCATAATGCTTCAAAAAAACTTTTTACTGTTGTGGCTGCTTCTGTCATTTCAACTCCACCTCTCCTAAGTAGATATCAAATCATAAATCTACTTTAGTCGTTAGAGCGCACTCGAAGTCAAGATATTTTTGATGTTTAGGATAATCCTGATTCGAGCTCTTTGTACAATTCGATTTTCTTATTCAGTACTTCGGAGTTTTCCTGTAAAGCTGCAATTTTCGCTCTGACTTGATGCTCCTCAAGCATTTTCCGTCGCTCTTAGAGGCTTCTTGAATCGTAGAAAAAAGTTCAGTATTGTTCAATGTAATCAGCTCCTAAAAAATTTCATTTCTAGTATCATTAAATGCTCCTGGTATAAGAGTTAATTTTCATTTGTATTGTAACAGAATAATGATCAGGTCACTTGGAAAGGCTTGAACGCTGAATAATTGCCTTGCTGGGATCTTAAAGGTAAACGGTGTCAGGGGCAACTGTGTACGCCTGTTTTATTACGGATTATGGAGTAATTCGACTTTTACGAATCAAACAAACCTTTTAATCCAAATTGCTGATACTGACTGATTCAATATTGTAGTGTTCGTATCGAGATACCTTCTTCCTCTGCAATAGCTTTCAAACTTTTCTCGTGGTTTAGATATTGATCAATTAACCTGTACTTATCTATAGCCTTTTGCTGAATAAGCTGTTAATGGAGGATGTTCATTCTGTATAGATTTCACCCCTTCCGATTTACTATCTTTCTAAATAGCGATACATCGTCGTGCGTGAAAAGCCCCACTTTTTTGCAACATCTTTAATAGTCGGTCCAATCGCCAAACGACAATTGTATGCCTTCACGTGCATACTGAAGTGCTTCCTCTAAACTGGGACGTAGTTTTTTCCCCAATCATTTTATCGTGAAAAATTTTCATACAACCATGTTGCGTTAAACGCATCTGTTTGTAAATCTAAATTTTGTAATCCTGTCGACACAGGTACATATCCAATAAACACCAATTATCACTATTTCTCAATTTTATACGCTAGGGCGCTTTTCCGTAATAACGAAAAAAGGCCAATTTCTCAATTTTAATGCTGAGAAATTGGCCTTTTTTATATTTATTTATAGTGCAAATAACTCCTAAAGTGACAATTTACAGGAAGATGACATCATTTATGATACAGTAGTACACAAGATTTGTTTGAATTAATCAATTATATACGAGGTAAGAAGGCAAGCTTAAAATCTTACATAAATAGATTATTGTTTCTTCCTCAACCGATAACGTTTCCTTCTTATTACCGACAACCCAACGGCTAATAGGTTAAACGAGGCACTGACAAAACAGATAGAATCGAACGAACCGTATATTTTTTGCGGTATGTTTCTACAATTTAAAGTACTTTTCAACTCCTTTACTAGCTCCAAATACTTTTTTAAGATCTCATTCTCCTGTTCCAAATGACTGTATTTCCGCTCTTTTTTTCCTTCTCATTAAGTGTTTCTGGACCATAACCATATGAATCATGAGAAGGAAAATCGGCTTTTTTTCTTTAATTCGATTTTAAACAATAACAATTGCAAAATTCGGTTTCATTGAACCATACTTAAACACCAAATAATTTGCTAATACTGTATTGTTACCAATCGATTGGTTTTTCATCTCTAAAGATTCTCCTGAAGGTCCTTCAGGTCCAATCGTCGCTAACCAAAGAATTGATTCAGCAGCTTGACGGATGCTTTCTAGATTGTCTACATCCATCGCCACAAACGAAACGTCCAGATTTGACTTCTTAAGTTTCTACGTAGCTTCATAACCCATTTCTGGATCCCGACTTGCCAAAATGACCTTAAAACCTTTCAAAGCTAATTGTTTGAACAGTTCATATCCAATTCCTCTATTTCCGCCGGTGACAAGTGCAACTTTTATATCCTTTGACATTTTAAATCCTCCTTTTTTCGGCTACTAATCTTGGGCTAAAGCAGATTTTTTCACACCCTAGAAATTTAATAAAAGGAAGTAAGACAGGGAGCATAAATCAATATTAAACAAAAAGCTCTTAGAGAAGTTGAATTTATTCCTTATCTAGTAAGTTGTTGCGTAGGAGTAAACAAGTAATTTCTAAGTATAATAGTTACCAAACTTAGTAGCAATGATAGGATTCCCACCAATACGACGTATTGTGTACCCATTTCTAATATAAATAACCCGCCTGCAGCTGCACCCAATGTTGTTCCTACGTTACAGGCTGAAATAAATAATCCATTGGCAAAATCAGGTGCTTCGGGAGCTGAAGACGTAACCAAATATTGATTAATATTTGCCATTATTCCTCCAGCCAATATTCCCCAAATTAAAGTTAAAATTGCCATAGGTACGGTAAACTGTCCTGTGAAGAATAAAATGATGTAAACAGCACCCAATACCAAAGGAAAAGATACTACAGTCTTAATGGCACTATGAGTAAGTAACTTTCCTGTGACAATGTTTCCAATAATACTGGCTCCACCAAAGATGGATAACGTTAAACTTATGGTATTCGGAGACATATTCGTTACTGTTTTCAGATATTCAGTAAGATAACTATAAACCCCAAAAATAGCTGAATTTAATAAAATGACAGTCACGATGGAAAGCCATAAACTAGTTTTTTTTTAATACGGAAAGTTGTGTACCATAAGAAAGTCGGTCTTCAACAGGCATAGATGGTAAAAAAATCAATGTAGCAATGAATACAATAGAATTAACAATAGCAAAGAATGCCATCGCCATTTCATACGAAACGGCACTATCAATAAAACTTGCGATCGGTACGCCGGCTACCATACCAGCAGATACTCCTATAAATACTTTAGAAACAGCTTTTGGAGCTTCTTCTTTACTTACTGAGGAAGCAGCTGCTGTAAATGCCAAAGAACAATAAATTGGATGAAAAAAGGCTGGAATTATACGAGCAATTAATAGAATGGTAAAGTTAGATGTAAATATGGATACAATGTTTCCCAAAACGAAAACTCCTAATACAAGTAACATGACCTTCTTACGATTTATCCCGGAAAACAATAACGGCATCGTTGGTCCAGATACAGCAATAGTAAGAGCAAAAAGACTCACCAGCAACCCTGCTTGTGATATGCTGACATTAAAGTGATCAGCAATGGAAGGCAATAACCCAATAACCCCCATTTCGGTATTTATGATGCCAAAAACTCCTATGGTCAATATAAAAATCAACAAATGGTTTCGTTTAGTCAAAAAAACAACTCCTATCTTTATTTTTGTGTAATCAGGCACCAGCATTTCTACACACTCTTTTTCAGGTGCGATATCGTATCAAAGCATAAACTTAAGACCTGAATTTCTGTTTTCCTCTGTACGATAATTTAATATAACCCCTCTATTTTAGTTGATTTTTATAATTGCAATTGTAAAATGCTTTTAATACTTGTAAGCTTTTCTACTCCATATTCAATCTTTCACATAATTGCTTGGAGAAATAACATAATTAAACATGGATTATCAGGATACAAACATTAGTAAAAAAATGCCCCCAAACGAGCTAGGAGCAATTTTTTATTATGAAATTTATAGCAGTTAGCCTGTAGGACAAATATTTATTTCCTAATCGCAACCCATTAGATAACTTGTTTAGTTGGCCGAATCATGATTTCGCTTATGGCAACTGTTTCAGGTGTGCTAATTGCATATGCTACAGCATCGGGCATTTCCACACCTTCTATTTTTACATTATTAATTTAACATCGACTTCTTCGGGTTGATCAATCGCAAAAGCTACCACTCCCCTAAGGCAAAACAGATTTATATTTTTAAATCTGTCTACTTTAGAGGGAGCATATCATCTCCTCGACTGCCTAAGCTTTAGAAAATGAATAGCTCTTAGTTTTATCTTTTCTTGTAATTATTACCTAGGTTGACTTGTTGGTCCAATGGTAAACTCGTTAACGTTCGTATCTTCTGGCTGATCAATCGCGAATGCCACAACATTGGCAACTCGATCAGGTGAAATACCATATTGTTTATAAAGTTCTGTTGCACCTTCTAAAGTATCTTTATCCGTAATCGTATCCAACAATTCCGTGTTGATCGCTGCTGGATAAATAGTTGCTGTGCGGATGTTAGTACCTTCTTGGGCAGATTCCATACGCAAAACTTCCATTAAATCACGAACAGCCCACTTTGTTGCGCCATAAACCGCAACGCCTGGGTAAGCTTTAAGCCCAGCTACTGATGAAGTAGTGATGATATGTCCAGACTTTTGCGATGTAAATGTTGGCAATACTGCGGCGATACCATTCAATACACCTTTAATATTAACGTCAACCATACTGTTCCACTCGTCAGTTTTTAAATGGGAAAGTGGTGAATTAGGCATTATTCCAGCGTTCAAGAAGATTACATCGACACCACCAAAAGTGTCTTTAGCTAGTTGAACAAGCTGCTGACTATCATCTGGATTAACAACATCTGTGACGCGATAAGCAGCTTGTCCACCAGCTTTTTGAATTTCTTCAGTCAATGCTTTTAATTTGTCTTCGCGACGAGCGCCCAAAACAATCTTAGCACCTTTACTGGCCAATAATTTTGCAGTTGCTTCACCAATTCCAGATGAAGCTCCAGTGATTATAACCACTTTGTTTTCAATTGTCATTTCGTTTTTTCATCCTTTCATATTAAATAAAACTACAATTGATGCTTTCTCGACATCTGTAAATAATTTATAATATAAAAAGAAACAAAACAAGGCATAGAAATCGTTAATTTAACCGGTTTTGTTGTTTACGCAACAAATCGATAAAAATTGTCGACTTTCTTAGAAAAGGTATGGTGTTAATAACATGGCAAAAGTGGATAGAAGAATTGTTAGAACTCAAGAAGCAATTAAAAAATCATTTCTTGAATTGATGTCAGAAAAAAATTTCGATAGCATTACCATTCAGGATATTTCTGACAGGGCAAATATTAACCGTGCAACTGTTTATCTTCATTACTTGGATAAATTTGATCTGTTGGATAAGATCATAGAAGAACATATCAATAACATGGTTAATCTTTTTGAGTCGGAAGCTGCAACTGAAATGGATTGGATTGAATCGACTGTACATTGCATGAAATATCTTGAAAGTAACTATTTGTTTTTTTCGACGATGTTGGCGAGTGAAGGAGCACGATATTTTCGCAGCCGGTTTGTTCAACATAACATCGAAGAGTTCAAAAAGGACGTGGATATAACAAAAGGCAAAAATCTTGGTCAAAGCGAAGATATCGTTGCCGAATTTGTTGCAAATGCTTACGTAGGTGTAGTGGAATGGTGGCTAAAAAATGGCATGCCTTATTCACCGCAGGAAATGGCAGAAAAAGTAGGGGTTTTATTAGAGAGGATCATATAGATTTATCGCATAAAAAATCTGTTTTATTTATTGGCTATGTTAAAGCTCGTTGTGGATTTTGGCACTATGTTGATTTTTGTTCCAGGAGTGAGACCCCTGCGGGAAAAGAGAGTCAGAGGGAGACCCCACAGGCGCATATGCGAGGCGACTGAAAAACTGATAATTTTAAAAAAAACTTGAATTATCATCTATATACAGATAACAAATGAGTTTATCATTCTATATGTTGTAGTAGGTTATTCGTATCTTTTTCCTTTCCTATGGACTTTTTCAGTAGCCTCCGCATAAGCGTCGAGGAGGCTACCGAACCGCCCGCGGAAAGCGAACGCCTCTCACTGCAATCAACAGCCAAGTTTAACAGAGCATATTTATTAAGTAATGAGGAGGGTAATGTGTCCTCCCTCTTATTGGCTTTTGGTTATTCTTCTATACGCTTTTGATATTGTTTGGTCACCAGAATTCCCTAAAGATAATCAACAATTTTTCTTGATTTGTTGAGTAAACAACGAAGTGCGTTAAATTAACGATTGAAAACATCTTATTTCTTTTTATTATTATAAACAGATGTTAATTAATCAATCAATAATGATTTTTTATAGGGATTTAACATTAACATCTTCGGAACAATTGAAGTGAATTAAATTCAAGCAGGAGGTTTAATTATGGATCGTATTGAAAAGAGCAAGGAAAAATACAAACAGCCATTGGAAAGACCATATATTATCTGCCACATGCTAACTTCATTGGATGGGAAAATCATTGGAGATTATTTGAAAGAGGAACGAGCAGCTTATTTTACAGATGAATACGAAAAAATTCATGGACGTTATGGATGTAAAGCATGGATTTGTGGCCGGATTACCATGGAGGAACACTTTACTTTCGGACATAAATTAGATTTAAAACAAGATAACATCCCGACTATCCCCAGAACTGATTACGTTGCAAATAAGGATGCTAAAAGTTATGTCGTAGCAGTAGACCCTACTGGAAAACTAGGATGGACAAAAAACTACATTTCAGAATGGAACGATAATAGAACGAAGGACCATATAGTAGAGGTGCTTACAGAGCAAGTATCTGATGCATATTTAGCTCATCTGAAAAAAATAGGTATTTCTTATATTTTCGGTGGAAAAGAACGATTAAAGTTTACTGTCGTAGTGGAGAAGCTAAAAAGTTTATTTTCAATCGATGAATTAATGCTAGAAGGTGGGGGGCTTTTTAAATGGATCCTTTTTGAATGAAGGATTAATTAATGAATTGAGCCTAGTCTTAGTTCCAATTGCAGATGGTGCATCTAACTCTGTGACACTATTTGAAACGAGCTCTTTTATAACAAATCAGCATCCAGTAAATTTCTTCTTAAAAGAAGTTGAAAAACTGAAAGATGGTGGGTTATGGATGAGGTATGTAACAAAACGTGATTAACCTTCATTTAACAAAAGAACGAATAAATTCTTGGATGTACATTGGAGTAGATGGAAGAAAATGAACAACACCTGGAAAATTTACATGCTCACCTTTATCACGTTCTTGCTTGGAACAGCACAATGATTGTTTTTTTATAAGGAGGTCTCGCCACTTGCCTATCAAGTTAAAAATCAGAATTACCCCAAAACAAAGATTTTGCACAAATGGCTCAATTTTATTGTTTTAGGGTAATTTATGTTTGTTAGTCATAATAAACGAAACGGCCCCAGTTCGCTTTAAAAAAGTTGTCTAGTTTTGTCTTGACATACCATTATAGATAATTACTCCGGTTGTACTATAAGTATGTACTTTCGCTTAAACATTATTAAAGACTTTAAAGTTAACTTTAATACAACTTAAATATTAAAAGAAAACCCGCATCCTCCTTAATCTGTCTGAAAAAGAAATAATTATAGAAATCATATCTTCTACCATTTCTTCATTTAAGGATCGTTTTTCTTGGTTTTCTATTAATTGAACAGTTGTTTTATGACTATAATATACTATTTATTATGTTTTTTTGGTAACTGTTGTATCACCACAGTTCTATATACTTTTTGACTAGTCATAATTGTTATGAAGGGAATGTTGGTACTTTTTATGATACACTATCTTTATGGGCAAATAATCACAATAGGAGGTGTAAAAAAATTATTCGACATTTATCGTAGAGAATCTAGGGGTAGCACTATGTTAGTTTGATTTATCAACGTTTTCAAATACTCGAAATATTTCTTGCTATTATCACTCCAAAATATTTATTCGTCCTCTTTTCTACAATAATATCAACTATATAAAAATAATTGACTATTTCGTATGTCCATTATGTCAACTAAAAAGAATATTTTTTTGTTATGGTGGAATGATAATTTAATCAATGAAGTAATACTTGATTAATGAATATTCCTTAAATTTAGTAAGGAAAGGTGTAAAAAATGGTAAAAGTACATAAAAAAGAATCAAAGACTCATTTAATAATGCGCTATATTTTGCTGATGATTGGTGCAAGCCTTGCTGCTGTTGCAATCGAGCTATTTTTAATTCCAAACAAAATCATTGATGGTGGAATTATTGGGATTTCGCTGATTATTAATTATATGACTGATTTTAGTTTTGGAATTTTAGTATTGCTTATTAATCTACCTTTTTTATTTGCAGGTTATAAATATATAGGAAAAAACTTTTGCATTTCTTCTCTTTTTGCTATTATCATGCTTGGAATTGTGGAATCCAATCTTCATCATATCCCAGCATTAACAACAGAGCCGCTGCTTGCCACTGTATTTGGAGGGTTGCTTTTAGGTGCTGGTGTCGGATTAGTTATCCGTAACTCAGGAGCGTTGGATGGGACAGAGATATTAGGAATTTTATTATCGAAAAAAATTCCTTTTTCAGTCGGTGAATTTGTTATGTTTGTCAATGTGTTTGTATTTGCATGGGCTGGTTTTGTTTTACAATGGGAACAAGCGATGTACTCGATTTTAACGTATTACATTGCTAGTAAAGCACTGGATGCTGTTATCCAAGGATTTGATGATACAAAAGCAGCGATGGTTATCTCTAATGAATACGAAGAAATCTCAGAAGCACTGTCCGATCGACTTGGAAGAGGTGTAACAAAATTAAAAGGTAAAGGAGGCTATTTAGATCAAGAAAAAGAAGTTCTTTATGTTGTTTTTACTCGTTTAGAAGTTGCTAAATTTAAAAGCATCGTACAAGAAATTGATCCAAATGCCTTTATTACGATAATGGATACACAAGAAGCACATGGTGGAAAATTTAAATCCGCGATTCATTAATAAGAAAAGCGCAGGCGCCTTGCTCAGCCCCGAAGAAAAATGTTCTCTTGACTCAAAAAGTGTTTTTTACTTTTAGAGGCAAGAGGTTATCTTTCACAGGGGCTAGGCGCCGGAGCTAGACACTTAACTAGTTTCGAAATTTTATACTTTCTTATCTTTGAACAAAAGCCAAGCGCCTTGAACAGCTCTGAAGAAAAATGTTCTCTTGACTCAAAAAGTGCTTTTTACTTTTAGAGGCATGGGGTTTTTTTCACAATTGCTAGCTGCTTGCGCTAGACAGTTATCTAACTTCAGAAAAAAATCTTATTTCCTAAAGAAAGTGCCGTCCGCCAGTACTGATTATTGTACGATGTTGGACGGCACTTTCTATTTATACAAGGGATAAAACGATTGGTAATGTTATTAAACTAGCTAATGTCGTAACTAATGTTGCAGATGATACAAAGTCGGGATCTGTTCCATATTGCAAGGCATACAACGTTGTATTCGCTGCAGACGGCGTTGCTGCAAGGACAATCATTAATTGTTTCACTAAATCATCGACTGGAAGAATAAGTGTCAAGGACCAAGCAATAAGCGGTGAAATAATTAAGCGCAGGCATAAAGCAAACGAAAGACGCTGAATCTGGATATTTTTTAACGATATTTTCGCAAGCTGCATGCCAAGAACGAGCATAACCGTTGGAATAGCTGCATTTCCAACTAGTTTAATGGCTTCTAACATAGTCTCGCTGATTGGTATATGTAAAAAATGAAAAAGAACGCCAAGTATAGCTCCATACATAATTGGAACTCTTATTACTTTTTTAAGCGTATCTTTACTTGACCCTCCTTCTGAAGAACCTTTTGCCGCAACATAAATGCCAACAGTTGCCATAATCATTTGTTGAATGACCATCAAAATTACAGCGTAGTGAAGAGCAGGCACACCAAATGCAAATAATACGAGAGGCGTCCCATAATTCCCATTATTCATAAAAGCCGCTGATAAAATCATTCCGCAAGTTTTTTTACTGCTATACCCTCTTATTCTCCCTACAATATATACAATCGCGATAATTCCAAATACTAATACAAGCGCGTATATCGTCATCATCAAATAATCGCTGTTAAATTCTGTTTCATAAAACACACTGAAAGCTAAAACAGGGCTCATTAAATATACACTCATCGTGGATATTGGCTTTGTATCAATTTTTAAGGTCTTTTCTCCAACATAACCTACTCCAAAAATAAAGAAAATAGGCAATAATACAGCAAAAAATTCCATCTTCATACTCCAATCTTTGGTGTAAGTAAGAAAGTACAACTATTATTCCACTATTAAGAAAGCACAAGCGCCTTGAACAGCCCCGAAGAAAAATGTTCTTTTGTCTCAAAAAGTGTCTTTTACTTTGGCTGTTTTCGTATAGATTGTTGCTTTTAAACACGCAGCCTGAATACACTTCGTCCGTTTAGCGAGCGTCGAGCGTCGAGCCTCCTCGTCGCATACGCTCCTGTTGGGTCTCGTCTTTCTCGCATTCCCACAGGAGTCTACGTGTATTCAGTCTGCTGAGTACTTCTTCTCCCATTTTTTTACGTAAAAAAACAACAAACTTTGAGAAAAAAGCCTTTACTTTTAGTTACAAGAGGTTATCTTTCACAGGGGCTAGGCGCTGGAGCTAAACAGCTACCTAACTCGAAGCATATAAATTCTAATATATGAACAGAGTGAAAGAACCCTCACTGATGGAAGGTTCGCTTATAGAAATGGCAGGGGATGTTATTGTCTCACTTGCCCATTTCCGAAAATAATATATTTACTTGATGTTAAGGCCTTTAATCCCATTGGTCCTCTTGCGTGCAATTTTTGTGTACTGATGCCTATTTCTGCACCATATCCAAATTCAAAACCATCTGTAAATCTTGTGCTAGCATTATGATACACCGCAGCAGCATCCACTTGCTTTAAAAACAGGGCAGCATGATCATCATTGCTTGTAATAATCGCTTCTGAGTGCTTCGTTCCGTACTTGTTTATGTGATCAATAGCTTCATCCACATCTTTGACTACTTTTACACTAACCTTTAATGCGGAATACTCTGTATACCAATCTTCTTCAGTAGCTTGTTTAGCATTTTCCCATATGGAACAAACATCATGATCCCCATATATTTCTACTTCTTTTTCTGCAAGTGCTTGCAGCAACTTGCTTCCATTTTGCTCAAACCATTTTTCATGAATAAGAATCGTTTCAATGCTATTGCAAACAGATGGTCGTTGCACTTTTCCATTTAGAGAAATAGAAATACTCATATCCACTGTTGCTGTTTCATCAATAAAAATATGACAGTTGCCAGCACCTGTCTCGATAACAGGTACAGATGCTTCCTTTACAACTGTATCAATTAAATTTTTGCCGCCACGTGGAATTAATACATCTAAATATTCATTTAAATGGAATAGTTCCTTCGCTGTTTCTCTGCTTGTATCTTCAATCAATTGGACAGCATCTAGTGGAAGTGCTGATTTTTCTAATGCTTTATGAATGGATCTCACAATCGCTTGATTGGAGTAAGCAGCTGTTGAACTGCCGCGTAATATAACCGCATTTCCTGTTTTGATCGATAAGGTCGCTGCATCAACAGTTACATTTGGTCTTGCTTCATATATCATACCCATTACTCCGATAGGAACTGTTTTTTTCACAATTTTTAAGCCATTATCTTTATTTATTTCTTCCAAAACATGCCCAACTGGATCTTCGAGTGTCATTAATTGCTGAATCGCTTGAGACATATCTTCAATTCTTTTTTTATTCAGCATAATGCGGTCTAGCACAGACTCCGATAATCCGATTTTCTTGCCATTTTCTAAATCTTGTTTGTTCTCTGTTATGATATAATCTTGATCAATAACTAATTGTTCACTAATATATTTTAGCGCTTCATTTTTTTCTTCTGTAGAAAATTTCGTCATTTGTAAACTTGCAAGTTTGGCAGCTTTCCCTTTTGTTTGTATTTCGCTCATTATTAATCACCTTCTATTATATTTTCACCCATTTATTTCGATGGATAACCTCTGTTGATGAAAAAGACGCTATTTCTTTATATTCCGTACTTTTTTTGCCAATAATATTTTCTAGTTCGTTGGAGGAGTACAAAACTTCCCCTTTTCCGATTGCTCCTGAGTCGCCTATTACTTCGACAACATTCCCTTTTTCAAAAATCCCTTCAACTTTGTAAATGCCTGCTGGCAATAGACTAGAGCCCTTCTCCATCAATGCCTTCTCTGCTCCTTTATCTATATAAAGCCTGCCTTGAACGGTGGAGTGTAAAGCAATCCATTGTCTATTATTGTTTAATGCTGTTAATGCATCTGTACCAATATAGGTTCCATCACCTTTGCCTTCCGTAATGGAAATCAATTTCTCTTCTCCACTTCCGGTGCCGATAAATACCTTCACTCCTAAGGAAAGGGCTGTTTCTGCTGCCACTAATTTTGACTTCATGCCGCCAGTTCCTACCTTTGAACCGGATCCTTCTGCACCTTTCATAAATTCTTCCGTAATTTCTGTAATCATATCATATCTTATCGCATTTGGATTATCTTTAGGATTACTATCATACAGTCCGTTTATATCTGTTAAGATAATTAACTGATCTGCATGGACAAGACCACTTACAAGTGCTGACAACATATCATTATCACCAAATGTCAACTCTTCTACAGAGACGGTATCATTTTCATTAATAATCGGCAGGATGCCTCTTTCTAATAGCTCCATCAGCGTGGAGTAGGCATTACGATAACGATTTCTTTTAGAAAAATCATTTCTTGTTAATAAAATTTGTGCAGGTGTAATTTGATACTTAGTAAGTTCATGCATATAGCTTTGAACCAAAAGACTTTGACCAACAGCTGCAGCAGCTTGCTTTCCTTTTAAAGTAACAGGTCTTGCCGGATAGCCTAGCTTCGTAAAACCAGCAGCTACAGCACCAGATGAGACTAAAATAACTTCATGTCCACATGCCTTCAATGCTGCAATACTTGCAATATGATCAGACAATTTCTGCTCATCAATTTCCCCTTTTGAATTTGTTAATGAACTGCTACCAATTTTTACAACAATTCTTTTTCTTTCCATTAATAACTCCTCCTACATCAACAAAACATAAAGTTATACTTCAGGATTCGTGACTATATAAAAAAGCCCTTCTCATCCTTAAAATAAGGACGAAAAGGGCTTTTTCCGTGGTACCACCTTTATTGAATAATTAACGAAGTAATTATCCCACTTTGTCTGTTAACGCCAGATAACGCCTATGCTTTATATAGGACTCAAAAGGCAGGTTCTGCGTCTTTTCCGTTATGAAGTCTTTCAGCTTATAAACTTCACTCTCTTTTACGTAAGTATCTCGCATACTATTCCTTTTTCTACGTTCCATTTTTTTTATTATTTTTCATTATAACAGTTTTTTTGTTTGTTTCAATTAGTTTTTTAAAGAAATTAAACGATCATTGTTAAATAATACAACCTTAATCGCTGCTGGCTACTGGTTTATCTTGTTTCGTTGTTTAACGCCCAAGTTCTAATCGCATTTGCTACACCATTTTCTTCATTTGTAGCAGTCACTTTATCCGCCGTTTCTTTTACAATTTCTTGAGCATTACCCATCGCAATACCTAAGCCAGCTTCCTTAATCATACTAATATCATTTAAGCTATCACCAACCGCCATTACTTGATCCATGGAAATATGTAATTTTTCGCAAACTGTTTTTAAGCCTTTTGCTTTATTGATGCCTAATGCATTCACTTCAATATTAACGGGGGAAGAATTGCTTATTTCAAATACGCCTTTATCTTGTAATTCTTTCATCACACTTGCACGAATTTGATCATCCTCAATATGGAAGCCAAATTTTAACCAATCTAATGCGGAAATATCCTTTGGCATTTCATCACGCCATAGTTCTCCGCAGCTAATCGCCCAAATAGTTGCTTTATTCTTTTTTGAAAGCTCCCACATCCATTCAACATGTTCTGCTTCCACTAAATTTCTTTCGATTAAATTGCCTTGCCAATCCCATATTTCACTGCCATTTACTGTAACTAAATACGTTTTCAGCAGTAGACTTTCCGCATGTTCTTTACATGTCGCAATCGACCTTCCAGTACTTAAAACGACATGGATTCCTTTGTCTTGAGCTTCTTTAATAGCTTGTCTGTTTTCTTCTGTTATTTCCCCTTTATTATTTAACAACGTTCCATCCATATCAAGTGCAATTAATTTTATGTTTCGATGGTTTTTTTCATGGCTCATATGGTTGGTCCTCCTACTTTTTATTATCAAAAAAACACGATCATTTCTTCTCAACTAAATAATATACCGTTTGACTTTTAATAAGTATACTATTTTATCATTTTTACAAATTCTTTAGACTATATCTCATATTATTATTTGCCACAAAATGAATAGAGCGGCCTACACCTTTTATTGTTGCTGGTATTGCACACGACAATAACCTAAAAGAAAATTAGCTCCACATTACTGCATGCAGCAGTTTCTTGCATTCAGTAATAATTATAGACTTCCCTTACAGTACCTTCAAGATAAGATCCTTCAATAGTCGAAATTAATTCCCATTTTCTCTGCTTCCTAAAAGCACTAAAAATCCTAAAAAGTCAAGAATATCTCCTAAAATAAAAATGAATTTTTTCTATAAAATTGGAAGGTTTTTTTAATTCGGATATTGAAATTATTTATAGCGTAGAAATATTGGTTATACATTAAACAAACTTTTAAGTCGGTTAATAAGAGAAGTATATGGCATGTACTATTTAGTTTAACTTGTCGTTTATGAAAAAAAGGAGCTGTTTCTATTGGATTATCATTTATTAACATTTGTTACTGTTGTTGAAAAGCAAAACTTTACAAGAGCTGCAGAAGCCCTCCACATTACCCAATCCGCCGTTACTTTATCCATAAAATCATTAGAAAAAAAATACAATGCGAAATTTCTAGATAGGACAAACAAATACGTTCGATTAACAAATGCAGGAGAAATTTTATATAAACATGCAAAAAAAATATTAACACAATACGAACAAGTCGAAAGATTAATTGAAAATACAACAGATGTTGTCAGCGGACCATTGATTATCGGCTCCAGTTATACATTTGGGGAATATTTATTACCAAGATATATTGCAGATTTTATAAATGAAAACAAGCTGGTTAATCCAAAAATAACGATACGAAATTCTAATACAATCGTTTCACAACTATTACGTGGAGAACTTAATATCGGTATTGTGGACGGAATGATCGAAAGTCATCCAAACTTATCTAGTACTCCATTCGCTAAGGATGAAATGGTCGTTATTGTTGATAAAGATCATCCTTTGGCCCGTTATGAAGAAGTCGACCTGGAAGATTTGTATGAAGAAACATGGATAATACGAGAGGAAGGCTCTGGATCCCGACAAACCATTGATCAACTTTTTAATAAATTTGCTTTTTCTCCGCCTTTAGTCCGTTCATTTGGCAGTACACAAATAATTAAAGAGTCTGTTGAAGCTGGATTAGGGATTTCCATTGTTTCCAAGTTTGCTATTCAAAAAGAAACGTGCATGCAAACAATTATCCCTTTAAAGATAAAAAACACTTCCATTATCCGTACCTTTTCCTATGTTGTCCCAAAAACAAAATTTAGAGCGCGATCCGTTGATTTATTTCTGAGAAAACTAAAAGACAACAAAATAATAAAAAAAGAAATTGTTTATAATTAAATGGCTCTGTTAAATTCCATTGTTGATTTTCAATAGGTTAGGGAATCCATTCCCTTTCCGCGGACGATCTGGCATGCATCCTCGCTCGTACCTCGAGGTCACTGAAAAAGTGAATGCTATAAAATATAGGTAGTGACAATCCAAGCAACGCAGAGGTTTTCGTTCGGTTTTCCGAGGCTTACCACACGCTTTCCGCGGGGCGAGCGCCGAGCCGCTTCGTCGCTACGCTCCTGCAGGGTCTCGCCTGTCTCGCTAATCCCGCAGGAGTCGTGCGGACGCCTCTCCTAACCAAAATGATGGTCGTTTTCAAACTCTCTATACCATTTTCACCCTAATAATTTTAAGTGTTTCACCTATAATTTATCTAATAAAACACTTTTTCAGTGCCGTCCGTACCTCACTGTGGGGTCTTGTCAGCCCGTTTTTCCGCAGGATTCTCGCAGATCCCCTTCCTATAAAAAACATGAATTTTTAACAGAGCCAATTAAATAAGAAACTAAAAATGTCAATAAATAATTAGTTGACAGCCTTTAACTTTTTTATACGATTACTTACACTAACATTTACTTAAATAATGCTTCTTTTTATGGTACCATTTTTTTCCTCAATGCAACAGATAAAAATAAATCTTGTTCATTAATCTTTTTCATTCTAGTCATAAGAAATAATTATACCTATACGTTTAAATTACTATATCAAATCGTATTCCATTCTGTTGGCTGTTTGTATTTTTTGTTCTTCCCCTACTAATTTTTCGACTAAATGAAAAGCCATAGTAATGCCTGCAGATATACCTCCAGATGTGATGGTTTTTCCTTCATCTACAAATTTCACATTTTTAATTACGTCCACTTCTGGAAACTCATTTTTCAACCGTTCATACGAGGCCCAGTGTGTTGTCGCTTTTTTTCCATTTAAAAGACCTGCTTTTCCTAATAATAAGGCACCTGTGCAAACAGATGTAGTGTACTCTGTTGTACGATCTTGCTGTTTGATCCAAGCAATGACGTTTTCATTATGTATTTCCGTTTGTCTTGCACCGAGACCACCTGGCACGATTAATATATCAAAACATGGGGCATTGTTAAAAGAGTAGCTTGGTTGAACTTGTAATCCATTTCTTGCTGTAATCATCTCTCCCGTTTCAGAAACAGTTACTACTTTAAACGGCTTTATTTCCTCCTCTTCTTTAAAGCTTGCGATTGACAATACTTCAAATGGACCTGCAAAATCCAAGACTTCTACTTCATTAAACAGTAATATTCCAACTAAACGTTGTTTCATCAACGTACACCTCTATCCATTACGAATTAAAAAATAATACCATATGTAGTTCATCAAAATATTGATTATTTACTTTTAACGCTCTTTTTTCTAAACACATAGCAGTAAAACCTAGCGACTCGTATAATTGAATTGCATTATCATTTGTAGCTACAACGCTTAATAAAAGCTGTTCAATATGATACAGTTTTGCAATGGAAATAACCTTTTCTAACAACCCCCGTCCTATCCCTCTTCCCCTATAATCCTTTTCCACAAAAAAAGACAGAACACTCCCTTTATGTTTAATCTTTGTATATACTTCTCTTTGCAATGTAATTGCGCCGATTAATTGATTCTGATAAAAAGCACCTAATGTTAACCGAGAAGGATCTTTTAATTGAATTGTTGCTTTTTTTATCGGCTGTGCTTTGTTTTCTTCTTCCTCTACTGTAACTAAAAAAGCATTTGGATTTTGTTTTAATGTTTTCAGTCTTAATTGCCAATATGATTTAGCATCTTTTGCTGTTAACGCTCGTATGTCCATCCTTCCACCACACTTCATCTAGATGTTTTACACAGGAACTATTAGCTGTTCTTCTTTTAACCACTTATAATAAAACACCGTAGCTGATAAATTCCCATCAGAACTTAACGCATATTTCGGAATTTTCCCTGCTTCTATAAAACCAAACGATTGATACAGTTTATTGGAAGGATCGCCTTCCCTTGTATCGAGTACAAGCAATTGTCTATCGTTTTTTTCAGCTGCCTCTTCAACTACTTGCAGCAGCATTTTGCCAATTCCTTTTTTCTGATACGAAGGAACTACCATTAGTTTTGCTATTTCTGCTCGATGTTTCCCATTTTGTTTATTATTTAAGTGTAATTGTACGGTTGCTATTACAGATTGTTGTTCTTTTACAATCCACAGCAAGATATCGGGATTTTTTTGTACAGTTTCCCAATAATAAAGTGCTTCTTTCTCATCAAGCGGCGCTAAAAATCCGATTGAAGCACCTTGATCTACCACATTTATTAAAAGTTTTGTTAATTCCTTTAGGTATGGTTCCACCTTTGTTATTTGTATGACATTTAGGTTCATCACTTTTCCCCCCTTCATCTTTATTGTAATTCTAGAAATTTTCCATTCCCCCTGCTTCTTTTTTTACTAATTTCATATTTTTCTAAAAACTTTTTAATTATAAACAAATTGGCCATTCTCTTAGATTTTTTACGAAGCCACCATAAAAAAAGAATGAGATTTGCCTGTAAAGCTGCGTTCTCTTCCTTTCCATTTCTATTAGAATGGTAAGGAAGATGGCTATCATGCTTTTTAGGTCATCTCATTCTTTTACATCTAAAATTTATAAACTTCTTTGTTCTATGCCTACTTTTTTGCTTGCAGCAATTAAGTTTTTAATTCCTTCCAGATCATTTTTATCAAAAAGTTCTACTATTTTGCTGCCAACAATTACTCCGTCACAATATTGTGTCATACTTTTCACATGTTCTGGTGTAGATATTCCAAATCCAGCTAAAACAGGAATGGCACTTACTTCTTTTACGTTTAATAAATGTTGGCCTAAATGCTCTTGAAAAGATGTTCTTGCACCAGTTATTCCTGTAACAGTCACGGCATAAAGAAAACCATTTCCTTTTTTCGCGATTGTTTCAATTCGATCAATTGGACTTGTTAAAGTTACAAGACGAACAATTTCCACTTGATATTTTTCAGCAAACGGCAGCAGTATTTCTTCTTCTTCAATCGGCAAATCAGGAACAATAATTCCATTAATATTTGCTTTGTTACAACTTTGAAAAAATGCTTCTATTCCATAAGATAAAATAGGATTAATATATGTCATAAATACAAGTGGAATAGAGGTAGACGCTCTAAATGACGAAATTGTTTCAAACACTTTTTTTAATGTTGTTCCTGCTTTAAGTGCTCGAATACCGGCTGCCTGTATAATTGGACCATCTGCAACTGGATCAGAGAAAGGGATTCCAACTTCAATTGCTGTTGCACCTGCGTTCTCTAAAAACTTGATTTTTTCTTCTAAACTTTCAAGTCCGCCATCACCTGCCATTATATATGGCACAAATGCTTTATCGCCGTTTTTTTTCACTTGTGCAAAAGCTTCTGCAATTGTTATCATTATTCGTTCACTCCCATTTTTTCCATTACCGTGTTCACATCTTTATCTCCTCTTCCAGATAAACACACAACAATACCTTCGTCTTCACGCATCGTTGGAGCTAATTTAAGCACATGGGCAATCGCATGAGCACTTTCCAACGCCGGGATAATTCCTTCTAGCTTACATAATAATTGCAATGCCTCAAATGCTTCATCATCTGTGACAGATTCATATTGCACTCTCCCAATATCATGTAAATAACTATGCTCCGGCCCAATGCCTGGGTAATCCAATCCTGCTGAAATAGAATGAGCCTCTTGGACTTGCCCATCCTCATCCTGCAATAAATACATATAACAGCCATGAAGAACACCTGGTTTTCCTTTTGTTAAAGAAGCAGCATGTTTTTCTGTATGAAGACCGTGCCCTGAAGCTTCTACACCATACATTTTTACATCCTTGTCTTCAATAAAAGGATAAAACATGCCCATTGCATTGCTTCCCCCGCCGATGCAAGCAACAACTGCATCTGGAAGCTTGTTTTCTTTTAACAAATATTGCTGTTTTGATTCTTTTCCGATAACACTTTGGAAATCTCTGACCATCATTGGAAAAGGATGCGGACCTAATACAGAGCCTAAAATATAATGAGTATCTAAAACATTCGTCACCCAATAACGCAATGCTTCATTACAAGCATCCTTTAATGTAGCACTTCCAGAAGTAACGCCAACCACTTTTGCACCAAGCATTTCCATTCTGAACACATTTAATTTTTGCCTGCGAATATCTTCTTCTCCCATAAAAATCGTACATTCTAAATTTAATAGTGCACAAGCCGTTGCAGTAGCAACTCCATGCTGTCCCGCGCCAGTTTCTGCGACAACTTTCTTTTTGCCCATTCTTTTAGCCAGCAGCGCTTGCCCAATAGAGTTGTTGATTTTATGTGCACCTGTATGGTTTAAATCTTCTCTTTTTAAATAAATTTTCGCACCATTTGCATGTTTCGTTAAGTTTTCTGCAAAATATAATGGTGTTTCTCTGCCAACATAATCTTTTAATAAATAATCCAACTCTGCTTGAAAGTCAGGATCGTTAGTTGCTTCTACATAGGCTTTTTCCAGTTCTGTTACGGCATGCATTAATGTCTCTGGTACATATCTTCCACCATAAATGCCATAATGACCTTTTTTATCTGGAAACGAATAGTTTGTTGTCATTATTTGTAAATCCTCCTAATTACTGATTACGTACAGTTACTTTATTTAAAAACTCTTCGATTTTCAGCAAATCTTTTTTTCCTTCTGTTTCTACACCGCTGCTTACATCGACCATATAAGGCTTTACCGTTTTTAGTGCTGTTTCTACGTTGTCCTTATGAAGTCCACCAGCCAGGATTACTTTTTTTCCATTAAAATCATAATCTTTTATTATGTTCCAATCAAATGTTTTGCCATTACCGCCATGGTAATGTTCTCTCGGACTGTCCAATAGCACATAATCACATGTAAAATCTACAACTGTTTGTAAATCTGCTTCAGATTGAATGCTAAAAGCTTTTATTACAGGCAGTGAAAACTGTGCTGCAAATTCACTCGTTTCATCGCCATGCAGCTGAATGACATTGATGCCGGAAACTTTGACAATCTCGTCGATGTTTTCTTTTGACTCATTCACAAAAACACCGACTTTCCATATGTCTCCCGGCAATTCTGCAATAATTTCTTTTGCATCTTCCGGACTAATTTTTCGTTTGCTTTTTGCAAAAACAAAACCAACCGCTTTTGCACCATGCTTAACGGAACATAATGCGGCGTCTTTATTCGTAATCCCACAAATTTTTGCTGTCATTTTTCCACAACCTTATAATTTCACTTTCATTTCTTTTAATGTAGACTCCAAATTAGCGCTTTTCATAAATGTTTCGCCTACTAAAATCACATTTGCTCCTGCAGCTACAACCCTTTGTATATCATCCATCGTGGCAATTCCACTTTCACTGACTAAATAGCTGCCGCTTTTTTTAATCATTGGCGCAAGTCGCTCTGTTGTTTCCAAAGACACTTCAAATGTTTTTAAATTACGATTATTCACGCCGATCAGCGGAGCGCCGATTGCAATTGCCCGCTCTGCTTCTTCCTCATTATGCACTTCTACCAACACTTCTAAGTCTTTTTCTATTGCATAATCGTATAGGCTTTTTAACTTTTGATCATCTAATGCTGCAACAATTAATAAAATTAAGTTTGCACCATAATGCTTGGCAAAGTCTATTTGAATAGGATCGATAATAAAGTCTTTGCAAAGCAGCGGGACTTCCACCGTTGATCTGACTGTTTGCAGATCTTCAAAGCTACCTTTAAAAAACGGTGTATCCGTCAAGACAGAAATAGCATCTGCACCATACTGTTCATAGTTTTTTGTCTGCACTGCCGGGTCCAAATTGATATTAATATCCCCTTTAGACGGAGATGCTCTTTTAAACTCTGAAATAATCGAGAGTGTATCAGCAGCAGCTAGCTTATTTAAAAAAGATACTTGCTTATGTTTTGAAGCTGTCTCTAATTCTTGTTTTCTATTATTTAATTGTTCAACGACCGCATATTTTTCTGCGATAATCTTATCTAAAATCGTACCCATTATACCCCTGCTTTCTCTAATTCCTTACTTTTCTCTACAAGTTTTTGCAATTTACCGTAAGCAGCTCCTGTATCAATACTTTCTTTCGCAAGCTGTACACCTTGTTTAATCGAGTCTGCTTTTCCGGCTGCAAAGATGCCGATCCCAGCATTTAATAAAACTGTATCTCGATATGCCCCAGCTTCTCCTTTTAATACTTGCAATAAAATGTCCGCATTTTCTTTCGCATCGCCGCCACGTATTTTATCGTTCGTATAAACTGGAAGATTCACATCATTTGGATGTAAAATTTTCTTTTCTATCTTGCCGTTATTTAAAATAACCAATTCGTTGTCGCCTTGCAGGGATGCTTCATCCATGCTGCCTGCTCCATTAAGCACTACTGCCCGTTTTCTTCCTAATTTTTTCAATACTTCTGCAAACAACTCTGTAAAGTCATTTCGGTAAATACCTAACACTTGTGACTCTAGATTAATCGGATTGGTTAACGGGCCGATTAAATTAAAAATGGTTGGAATGCCTAATTCTCTGCGAACTTTCATAATTCTTCCCATTTTAGGCTGTACATGCTGGGCAAACAAAAAAGTAATGCCGATGTCTTCTAGCTGTTTTTCATTCTGCTCAGGTGAAATGTCTAGTTTAATGCCAAGATGCTCCAGTACATCAGCACTGCCTGTTTTACTAGAAATACTGCGATTTCCATGCTTTGCAACAGGAATTCCAGCCCCAGCCAATACAAAAGCAGATGTACTGCTAATATTAAAGCTTTGCGAACCATCTCCGCCAGTTCCACAATTATCGATGCATCCTGTAACCGTATTTTTGAAAGGAAGTGTTTGTTCTCTTACTGCTTTTACAATACCTACTATTTCGTCAACTTTTTCGCCTTTCATTTTTAAGCCTATAATAAAAGCAGCAATTTCACTATCGGAAATATTTTCTGAAAATAATTGTCTTGCTGCAACAATCATTTCTTCTTCGGTTAACGATTCATTTCGCATTAACTTCTGCAAATATTCCTTCATTTGATAACTTCCTTTCTTGTTTCTTGAATAAAATTCGTTAAAAGTTGTTTTCCAGTTTCCGTTCCAACGGATTCTGGATGAAACTGAAAGCCGTACAGCGGGTATTCCTTATGCTTGATCGCCATGATTTCTTCATCGTCCGCAGAATAAGCTAAAACATCAAACTCTTTTGCTAACGTGCCTTTTTTTATCACGAGTGAATGATATCTCATTACTTCTACTTGCTCTTCTAATCCTTTAAATACCGATGTATTAGTTGTCGTTAAATACGATGTTTTTCCGTGCATAATATTTTCCGCTTTTGTAACTTCTCCGCCAAATGCATATCCTATCCCCTGATGCCCTAGACAGATTCCTAAAATCGGAAATTCTTGATGCAATTCCTGAATAACCTTAATGAGAATCCCTGCATTTTCAGGTCTGCCAGGTCCTGGCGACAAGACAATTCGATCTGGATTCATTTTTCTGATTTCTTCAATGGAAATTTTGTCGTTTCGTACTACTTTTACTTCTTCTCCTAATTCTCCTAAATACTGAAATAAATTATACGTAAAAGAATCATAATTATCGATTAATAAAATCATGTTGACCCTCCAAGAATACTTTTAATTTATGAATTGTTTCATCATACTCTTTTTCTGGAACAGAATCATAGACGATACCTGCACCTGCTTGAATATACGCTGTCTTATCCTTTATAACCATTGTGCGGATCGCTAATGCAAAGTCCATGTTTCCGTTATTGGAAAAATAACCGACAGCTCCAGAGTAAATTCCTCTTTTTACTCCTTCTAGTTCATTAATAATTTGCATCGCCCTTATTTTTGGGGCACCTGAAACGGTTCCAGCCGGCAAACAAGAAATGAGTGCATCTACACTTGAAAAATTATCTTTTAAATTGCCGCTTACTTCGGATACTAAATGCATCACATGCTTGTATTTTTCGACTTTTATATATTTTTCGACTTTTACGCTTCCGAAATGACTTACTTTCCCTACATCATTTCTTGCTAAATCAACAAGCATTTTATGTTCAGCCAACTCTTTTTCATCTTGTAATAAGTCTAATTCTAATTCTTTATCTCCCTCTTGTGTTGTTCCTCTTGGTCTCGTTCCTGCGATTGGATTCGTAATGATTTTGCCATTGCTTGTTTTTATCAAACTTTCCGGCGAGCTTCCTACAACAGCATAATCTTCAAAGTCTAAAAAATACATATAAGGCGACTGATTTTTTATGCGAAGCTTCCTATAATAAGAAAACGCTGAGCCATTTATGCTGGCTGACATTCGCTGAGACGGAACCACTTGAAAAATGTCCCCTTCTCGAATATACTCTTTTGCTTTTTCTACTTTTTCAATAAACTCCTCTTTTGTAATACTAGGTTGAAATGATGATAACGTGACCTCTTCTTTTTCTTCTACAAAAGGTGCTGTTAATTCCGTCTTTCTTCTATCTATTTTCGCTTTTAAATCTTCTTCCGTCGTTGTGTCGGTTAATGGAGTAGCAACTAAATAAATCGTTTGTTCTAAATGATCAAAAATCACTAAATCTTCAAAAAACATCAAATGAACATCTGGTATTCCTATTTCATCTTTTGCTTCCTCGCCGATATCCTCGTATTGCCTAATATTATCATACCCAACATAGCCAATCGCCCCACCACTTATCGGAAGTTGAAAAGGCAAATCAACCTGTTGATTTGGCAATAGTTTTTTTACCAGAGATAATGCCTTTTCCTTTATTTCCTCCTTTTCACTACCACGGACAATAACCGAACTTGATCCTTTTCCAATTAATTCAAAAGCAGGATTACTGCCGATAATCGAATATCTTCCCGAATTCTCATGTTTAAGAGAGCTTTCTAATAAAAATCTCTTGTTCCCCTTTAATCTTTGGTAAATACTGATTGGTGTTAATGTATCTCCATCTATCTTCTCTATTATTAACAATTGATTTTTTGTTTGCTGCATGTTTATTTCCTCCTTATTTCATCCAAGAGCTAGGCGCTGGAGCTGGATGCGGACTCAACCGATAAGTTATCCACAACTCCGTTTCGTTTATAATTTCCTATAATATAAAAAAGTCCCCTATCTGGAATCTAAAATTTGATTCAGATAGAGGACGATTATATAACCGCGGTACCACCTCACGTTAGAGTGTCATTAACACTCTCTCTTTTCGAGTACAATAGAAAAGCGTAAGCGCCTTGTACAGTCCTGAAGAAAAATGTTCATTTGACTCAAAAAGTGCTTTTTACTTTCAGAGGCAAATGGTTATTTTTCACAAGGGTTAGGCGCTGAAGCTAGACACTCGTCTAACTTCAAAATTTCATACCCTCTTATACTCTATCCATTTAACGGCGGAAACCGACGAACTCTACTACGGTTTTCAAGTTCGCACTCATAAGTCCATTCTGTTAACTGGTTGTATCGGTTTACACCAACCACCGACTCTCTGTAACAACACATAGCAACATACTACTCTTAATCATCGTTTTAATTATTTTGTTTTTAATAAACGTTCTTTTCGTATAGATTGTTTTTATTTACCCCGCAGCCGGAATACACTTCGCTTTCCGCGGACGAGTGCCGAGCCTCCTCGTCGCTATGCTCCTGTGGGGTCTCGACTTTCTCGCTTTTTCCGCAGGAGTCTATGTGTATTCCGGCTGCTCAGTGCTTTAGCTATGTTTATTTTTTATTCAAAAACTACAAACTTTTAGAAAACAGCCTTAATAAATACAAAAAGGGCTCTCTCCTATAAAAAGGACGAGAAACCCGTGGTGCCACCTTCATTAGCTTAAAATAAGCTCACTTTAAGGAAATCTATACACATCTATGGTGTAAAATTTCCGTCTCTTGTAACGATGAGACTTTCGCTAAAGCCTACTTCTAAAAAAGTTTCGGTTTAGAGGCTCGGAAGTCCATTCACTTTTATTTCGACACTGATTTGCACCAACCATCAGCTCTCTATAGTTTCCATAAAAGTTACTACTCTTCGTCATAGCCGATCACTATGTTGATACCATATTAATGAATTTTCCGAAAAAAGTCAAGTGGTTTTATTTAAAGGCTGTTTTCGTATAGATTGTTGCTTTTAAATTCGCAGCCTGAATACACTTCGTCCGTTTAGCGAGCGTCGAGCGTCGAGCGTCGAGCCTCCTCGTCACATACGCTCTGCTTAAGTCTCGTCTTTCTCGCATTCCCACAGGAGTCTACGTGTATTCAGTCTGCTGAGTACTTCTTCTCCCATTTTTTTACGTAAATAACAACAAACTTTGAGAAAACAGCCTATTTTAATAACAGAAGTTTCTCAAACCTGTTTTTCCAATCAACAGCAAGTGCCTCTAATTGTAAGACTTTTTCTATTTCATGTTTATTATTCCGATCTATTAATATTAAATGAGTAGCGTCCCAAACAGATATAATTTGTTGTTGTCTTTCTATTAACGTAAAGGTTGAATCCGTTTTAACCGTTCCCTCTTCTAGCACTTTTAAAAAATAACCGGTAAAACACGTTTCCACGATTCTAGGTAAAAACGTATCAATATGATTAAATTTCGAAATAGTGGAGCATGGAATTCTTCCTTGTGTCACTTGAACAATGGCATTGCCTAAAGAAAAAATGTCTCCAATATATGTATCCTTTTCTACAAATCCTTTTGTACAAATATTTTCGCCAAATGCCGGCGGAGACAAATGAACCTTATATTCTTTTTCCCATTTTTCATAATGCTCATATGGATAATAGCAAACCGCACGCTCAGGACCACCATGAAATGCTGGATTTGCAACCCCATCCCCTTCGAACCCATTAACTGTCAATCTTACTTCTTCTATTTTAGTTTTTCCAATGGCAGTAGAATATGTCTTATCTTTCCAAGAGAGAACTTCTGGTTTTCCAACACTTAATGCAATAATTTGATTCAAAAATCCTTCCTCCATTTCCTTATGATAATTCATTTTATCATATGTACTATGGTGCAATATTCGTTTATAAAAGTTTTACATTTAATATGATCCATTTTTTCCCACTTTAATTTCTTAGTAATTTACCTTCCATTCGTACATATTAAGTGAAGATAACATACCGAAATCAAGGAGATAAACAAAAATGGAACATGTTAATGATGAAAAAAATATAATGAATCTTTCTAGTGTAAAAAAAACAAAACAAAAAACAAATCATGATCAGGTGAAGGTTTCTAAAATGTCGATATTGTCCATCGCGTCTATCCCACTTGTGATGACGCTTGGAAACAGCATGCTTATCCCTGTTCTTCCTTCTATTGAAAAAAAATTATCCATTTCTTCTTTCCAAGTTAGTATGATTATCACCGTCTACTCAATCGTTGCCATTTTGTTGATTCCTGTAGCAGGTTATTTATCTGATCATATCGGTCGAAAAAAGGTGATTATTCCAAGTCTCATTATTACTGCAATAGGAGGAGCTATTGCAGGTTTAGCGTCTTGGATGATGGACAATAGCTATTGGGTCATCCTTCTCGGAAGAGCACTTCAAGGAGTCGGTGCAGCTGGGGCTTTTCCTATTGTATTGCCATTGGTTGGGGATATGTTTAAAAAAGAAGAAGATGTCAGCAGTACATTAGGTGTTATTGAAACAGCAAATACATTTGGTAAAGTATTAAGTCCAATATTTGGGGCATTTCTTGCTGGAATCATTTGGTTTATCCCGTTTATGTCCATACCAGTGTTCTGTTTATTTTCTATTTTATTAATCCTTTTTTTTGTTAAAGCACCTGCCAATCAAAAAAAGCCTTTACCATTTAAAAAATTCATTTTACATGTAAGAGAAGTAATTAAAAAGGATAAATATTGGCTATATGCTATTTTTTTTATTGGAGCCATTGTTATGTTTATCCTATTTGCGGAAATGTTTTACTTTTCAGATGTATTGGAAAAAACATATCACATTAAAAATATTAAAAAAGGATTTTTCCTTGCCATTCCATTAAGTGCATTATGTCTTACTTCATTCATCATAGGAAAAAAAATAAAGCAAGATCAAAATGTAATGAGATGGATTACTTTCATTGCAATTATTGCTATTATTATAGGAACAATCGCCCTCAGTTTCACCAATAAATTACCGTATATCATTACATTTCTTACTATTTCAGGAATCGGTATTGGTGCAAGCCTTCCCCCATTAGATGCTTTAATAACGGAAGGCATTGAAAAAGAAGAAAAAGGAACCATTACAAGCCTTTATAGTTCCATGCGGTTTATTGGTGTTGCCAGCGGACCACCATGTATGGCTTTATTAATTAAACACGCTTATCATGTTCAGTTTTATTTATTAAGTGGCATCACCATACTTGCCGCACTTGCCGCCTTTTTTCGTTTAAAACAACAAAAAAACACATAATGAACGACATCGTCTATTAAAAAAACCCCCAAAGGCAGAAGCCTTTGGGGGTTTGCTTATTTATTTTTTTGTTGTGTTGGTTTTTTTAATACACCAAGTAAAACAGCACTTACAACAGAACCGATTACAATTGACAACAAGTACAATAACCAATTTCCATCAACTAATCCGATGACGAATACTCCACCGTGAGGAGCTCTTAGTCCAATATTAAAGAACATCGATAATCCTCCAGTGATTGCTGCACCAATTGCTACAGAAGGGATAACACGAAGTGGATCTGCTGCTGCAAATGGAATCGCACCTTCTGTGATAAAAGATAATCCCATTATATAATTTGTTGTACCTGCATCTCTTTCTTGTTTTGTAAATTTGTTTCTAAAGAAAGTTGTTGCTAATGCAATGGCAAGTGGCGGAACCATTCCTCCAGCCATGATAGCTGCCATTGGTTCATATACGCCGTTTGCGATTAATCCTGTACCAAATACATATGCTGATTTATTAATTGGACCACCCATATCAATCGCCATCATTCCGCCGACAACGATTCCTAATAACACCGCATTTGCTGTTCCTAAACCGGCAAGCCAGTTTGTTAAACCTTCATTTATATTACTAACAGGATCATTAATGACGTATAACATTAACATGCCGACAATAAATATTCCTAAAACTGGATATAAAAGAATCGTTTTAATACCTTCTAAAGCTTGAGGCAATGTTGATAATACTTTTTTCAATCCTACTACTACATACCCTGCTAAGAAACCTGCAATTAATCCGCCAAGGAAACCAGCCCCGCTTGAAGCTGCTATCATACCGCCAACCATACCAGGAGCAAATCCAGGACGATCTGCGATGCTCATTGCGATAAATGCAGCAAGCACAGGCACTAATAAAGCAAATGCATTCGTTCCTCCGATTGTCATTAACGCTTCAGCAAATTGATTATACGTAGGATCCTCTGGTTTAAAAGAATTGTAGCCAAACATAAAACATATAGCAATTAATATACCGCCGCCGACTACAAATGGAAGCATATTGGAAACACCATTCATTAAGTGTTTGTAGATGCCTGTTTTTCCTTTTTCGCTGCTTTCTCTGGAGCTTGAGCCACTGCCACCTTGATAAACAGGCGCTTCCTGTTTGAGTGCTTTTTCAATTAATTCCTGCGGTTTTCTAATTCCGTCTGCAACTGGCGTTTCTAGGACATGTTTCCCTTTAAAACGCTCCATTTGCACTTTTGTATCTGCAGCAACAATGACAGCGGTAGCGTTTTCAATTTCTTCTGAAGTCAGAACATTTTTTGCACCACCTGAGCCATTTGTTTCTACTTTAATGTCAACACCAAGCTCTGCTGCTTTTGCTTTTAATGAATCCGCAGCCATATATGTGTGAGCGATACCTGTTGGACAAGCTGTTACAGCAACAATAAAATTCTTTTTGTCTGCAATATTTTGCTCTACTTCTTCCTCTTCTACATCATAACTATCAATGATTTCAACAACTTCAAGTTTCGTTTTTGCAGCAAGTAATTTAGCACGAGCATCTTCTTTTAATAAGATAGTAGATAATCTTGATAGTGCTTCCAAATGGGTGTTGTTTGCACCGTCTGGAGCGGCAATCATAAAGAAAAGATTTGCCGGCTGACCATCTAAAGATTCATAATCAATACCTGATGTGGAACGGCCAAATGCAATTGCCGGCGTTTTTACAGCTTTTGTTTTTGCATGTGGAATGGCAATTCCTTCGCCGATTCCAGTCGTACTTTGTTCTTCCCTTTTTAAAATGGCTACTTTATATTCTTCTTTATTCGTTAACCTCCCTGCAGAATTTAGGAGATCAACCAATTGATTAATTGCATCTAATTTCTGTTTTCCTTCTATATTTAAAAGGATGGTTTCTTGCGTTAACAATTCTGTTATTCTCATCATACAACGCTCCTTTAATTAGTAGAGCAGTCTTTGGAAGCATAGTTCATGCGCTTAAGACGCTCTGCAATTTATTTAATCACAACTTGCGGCAATAAACTTTCTACTTTCTCTTTTGTGCATAAACCAATCGAAAAGGCTGTAGCACTGCCAGAAGCTACACTATAACGAAAGGCTTCGCGAATATCTTGTGTTTCCTGATATTTCGCAAGGAACCCAGCAACCATACTATCGCCAGCACCTACAGAGCTTTTGACTTCTCCTTTTGGGACTGTACTGATGATTGTTTCATGCTCATTAATTAGCACCGCACCATCACCAGCTAGTGAAACAATGACATTTTGAGCTCCCCGTTCTAACAGCTTTTTACCGTATGGAATAACATCTTCTACACTTGTTATCATTGTATCGAATAGTTCACCTAATTCATGATGATTTGGTTTAATAAGAAATGGTTGATATGGCAATACTTTATTTAATAGTTCACCTTCCGCATCCACAACAAATGAAATTTTGTGTTCATGACAAATCTTCACTAACTCTTCATACGTTGTTTTTGGTAGCGTAGATGGAATGCTGCCGGCAAGAACTAATAAATCATCCGTTGTTAATTCACGAATCTTCTGCTTCAATTCCACAAATTTTTCTGCTGATATGAAAGGTCCGTTTGCATTTAATTCGGTTTCAGCATCTGCTTTTACTTTTACATTAATCCTCGTATCTTCTTCGACTTCTACAAAATTTGTTTCGATATTTTCTTTTTGCAGCTGATCTACGATATATTTACCCGTAAATCCACCTACAAACCCTAAAGCTTTGCTTTTTACACCCATTCGATTCAGTACTCTTGAAACATTAATTCCTTTTCCACCAGGAAATTTACTAGTAATTCCTACACGATTTAAATCTCCCAAGTTAACTGTTTCTAATTCCAAGATATAATCAACAGAAGGATTTAAAGTTAATGTATAAATCATACTCTCACAACCTTTATTCTAGTTTTACGTAAATACTTGTCGCTTGCTGTTTCATCAAGATGATTGGTAATAATGACTGCCTCACTTAAATCGGCAATTTTTGAAAAATAAACTTCTGAAAATTTGCTGTTATCTGCAACTACAAATGCTTCTCTCGAAAGTTTCATCGCTAAATTTTTTACCATTGCTTCTTCTTGATCAGGTGTAGTATACCCCGATTCTGGATGAATACCATTTACCCCCATAAAACATTTATCAAACCGATAGTTTGCTAAACTAACTAAGGCTCCTCTACCTACCATCGCTTTGGTATTCTCTTTCACATAACCACCTAAGAAATACGTGCGTATTCCCTTTTCTAGCAATGGCTGCAGATGCATTAATCCATTGGTGACGACGACGATATCTTTATTTTCAAGAAATGGAATCATTTCTGTCACTGTTGAACCAGCGTCTAAATAAATGCTGTCTCCAGCTTCAATACAATTTGCCGCATAGGATGCAATTTGTTTCTTTTCATGAAGGTTTTTGAAAGTTTTTTCACTCATGCTAGGTTCCGTCAGTTTCCCTTGTAATCTAGACGCACCTCCATGAACTCTTTTCAAAAAACCTTCTTGCTCTAAAAATGTTAGATCTCGTCTTATCGTCGACTCAGAAGCGGATGTTTTCTCTACGAGTTCCTGTGTTTTAACTGTATTTCTTTCCTTAATTAATTGTAAAATAAAACGATGTCTTTCTGGTGTTAACATATTTTCACATCCTCTTTGAGTATGTGTTATGCCTCTATAAAAATAATACTGCAAACGGTTTCAAATTACAATATTTTTCTTTCAAAATCATTCAAAAAAATTCATATTTTGATTGTTTGTGAATAATTTATGAATTTTGTTTTTTTCAACTATTTAAATTACATATTGTAAAACTCATTTTCTTCACTATTTACGTTTCTTTTCTTGAATTTACCCACTCTTTTCTCCTATAATAGATATCAGCTTGTCTTAAATTTGAAGTAAAGGATTTAATAAAAAATGAAAAAAATATCCTATTATTATTTAGAACTTATAAAAATGATCGTAACGTCGATTTTATTTTTTGCTGTTTTTGGCTTTATCAATGATCATTTGATTCAATTAATTACCGGTTATAGCTTCCCTGATGTAAGTTTTTTTCAAGGTAATTCTATTTTGATGATATTGTTTATTGTGCAATATATCGGTGTTAGTCTATTTGTATTTGTATGTTATAAAAATACGATTCAATTTATTGGCTTCCAAAAACAGAAACAAGGCAAAAAGCTTACACCTCAATGGACAAAAAAAATAAGCTTTTTCGCTTTGTTTCTTATTGTCATCTTTTATATGATTCTATTGTTTTAATAATACGTTTGATCAACTTAAAATTTAAACAGAAAATAATTGCGATAATATACATAGTATGATACTATCAAATCAACATATAGATGATTTTTATCTTTTCATCACTATATATAGTAATTGCAATTTCTATTTATCCAAAGTCTCTTTTGCGCTTCCAATGAAGCGACTTTTTTTTGCACAAGCTAGGAGACCTTCCCATTCCTTACGTTTTTATACTCTAAAGGGCCCCTGAGATGATGAAACGATGGCATAAAACGACAGCGGTGTTGTTTTATGCCATCGTTTCATCCACTCAAATGTTTGCGTGGTTTTTATTATCTTTTTTAAGGAGGAAACAAATTGAATACTATTACAGATACAAAAATTAGTATTTTAGAGAAGTTACAATCCGAATTTCCTCATTTGGATTTTCACCAACTAATAAACAGAGCGAAGCAATATTCCGACATAAAAGGAACTGTAAATACACATGAATATATGCATCAATTAATTTTAGAATCATTAAGTTATATGGATGAAGTCGAACCTGATTGGACATATGTTGCCGCAAGACTTTTATTAGTTGATTTATATGACCAAGCAAAACAAAATCGACTAACAGAAGATGTATACAGCAATTTTTACGGATTAATTACTCATTTAACCAAAAACGGCATTTACAACCCAATCTTATTGGATACATACACGAAAGAAGAAATAGATGAATTAGAAAAATGTTTATCGATTTCAAAAGATCATTTATTTACGTATATCGGCTTACGTATGCTTGCAGACCGTTATATCGCCCGTGATCATCAAAAAAGAGTGTTTGAATTGCCACAAGAGCGTTTTATGATCATTAGTATGCTTTTAATGAGCAAAGAGCCATCTACTACTCGTATCGAACATGTAAAAGAAGCTTACTGGGCGCTTAGTAATTTGTATATGACAGTTGCAACACCTACCCTTTCCAATGCCGGTAAGAATTGGGGGCAGCTATCAAGCTGTTTTATTGATACTATCGATGACTCTTTACAATCTATCTATGATAGCAATACTGATATTGCAAACCTTTCAAAAAATGGTGGCGGAATTGGCGTTTATTTAGGAAAAATCCGCAGCAGAGGCAGTGCGATTAAAGGATTTAAAGGTGCATCTTCCGGTGTGATTCCGTGGATGAAACAATTAAATAATACGGCTGTAAGCGTTGATCAGCTTGGTCAAAGAAAAGGTGCAATCAGTGTTTATTTAGACATTTGGCACAAAGATATTTTCTCCTTTTTAGATAGTAAACTAAATAACGGTGATGAGCGATATCGTACGCACGATTTGTTTACAGGCATATGTATACCTGACCTATTTATGGAAAAGGTCGAAAATAGAGAAGACTGGTATTTATTTGATCCGCACGAAGTAAAAAACATTATGGGATTCTCTTTAGAAGACTTTTATGATGAAAAGCAAGGTGAAGGATCTTTCCGTACAAAATATGAACAATGTGTGCAGCATCCTGATTTATCGAAAGAAGTTGTTCCTGCCATCTCTATTATGAAAGGAATTTTAAGAAGCCAATTAGAAACAGGCACTCCTTTTATGTTTTATCGAGATGAAGTAAATCGCAAAAACCCAAATAATCACAAAGGAATGGTCTATTGCACAAATCTTTGTACAGAGATTGTTCAAAATCAAAGTCCAACTATTATGACAGAACAACGCTATGAAGACGGCAAAATTATCATTGAAAAAACTCCAGGCGACTTTGTTGTATGTAATCTTTCATCCATCAACCTTGCAAAAGCAGTAGAGGAAGATGCTTTAGAGAGACTAATTGAAATACAAGTACGCATGTTGGATAATGTAATTGATCTAAATACAATTCCTGTTATACAAGGAGAATTAACAAACAAAAAATACCGCGCAATTGGCTTAGGAACATTTGGATGGCATCATTTATTAGCACTGAAGAAAATTCGCTGGGAAAGTGAAGAAGCAGTCGAATATGCAGATAAGCTTTACGAAAAAATCAGCTATTTAACGATAAAAGCGAGTAATCAGCTTGCAAGTGAAAAAGGAGCCTACCCAGCATTTCCAGGGTCTGATTGGCAAACAGGGGATTATTTTACGAAAAGAGAGTACGATAACGAAACATCTTCTTTAGATTGGAACAAGCTAAAAGAAAATGTAGCAGCAACAGGACTTCGTAATGGCTACTTGCTTGCTGTTGCACCAAACGCATCTACTGCTTTAATAGCTGGTAGTACTCCAAGTATTGATCCAGTATTTAAAAAAGTGTATTCAGAAGAGAAAAAAGATTACAAGATTCCTGTGACAGCACCAGATTTATCCAGTGAAACAACTTGGTATTATAAATCTGCTTATTTAATCGATCAACATTGGAGCATATTACAAAATGCAAAAAGACAAAAACATATTGACCAAGCCATTTCTTTCAATTTATATGTACAAAATACTGTAAAAGCAAAAGAACTTTTAGATTTACATCTAGCTGCATGGAAAAACGGCTTAAAAACAACGTACTATTTACGTTCTACCTCTTCAGAAATAGAAGAATGTGATTCTTGTTCAAGTTGATATCTTACAAAATGAAAGCACAGCAAAAATAGGATTTTTTGCTGTGCTGATTTACTGAAACTTATAAGTTTTGATTATATAAAAAATAGGCTCAGTTAAACGATAATGTTGTTTATGGGAAGGGAATCTGCAAGACTCCTGCGGGATTAGCGAGAAAGACGAGACCCCACAGGAGCAAAGCGACGAGGAGGCTCGGCGCTCGCCCCGCGGAAAGCGTGTGGTAAGCCTCGGAAAACCGAACGAAAACCTCTAAATGCTTGATTTTCCCTATCTATATTTCATAGCATCCACTTTTTCAGTGACCTCGAGGTACAAGCGAGGAGGCTTGCCGGTTCGTCCGCGGAAAGGGAGTAGATTCCCTGACCTTTTGAAAATCAACAATGGAATTTAACTGAGCAAAAAAATAAAAAAGGAGTGCTTCCAAATGTCCGAAACAGTACACAAAAGACCGATAATGAATAGAAACGCACCTAACCGCTCAACTGCCATTATTAATGGAGAATGCTCGAATATTTTAAATTGGGATGATATTCGTTTTAAATGGGCTTTTCCTAAATATAAAAAAATGCTTGCCAATTTCTGGACTCCTTTTGAAATTAATATGAGTCAAGATATGAAGCAGTTTCCCGAATTATCTAAAGACGAACAAGATGCCTTTTTAAAAATAATCGGACTGCTTGCATTATTGGACAGTATTCAAACAGATTACGCAGGAAAAGTGGCAGATTATTTAACAGACTCTAGTTTATCTGCTTTAATGATTATCTTGGCACAGCAAGAAGTTATTCATAACCATTCTTATTCCTATGTATTATCAAGTTTAGTTCCAATGGAAAAACAAGAAGAAGTATTTGAGTTTTGGCGAACAGAACCAATACTAGAAAAACGAAATGAGTTTGTAACAAATGGATATAAAGATTTTGCAGAAAATCCAACGCCAATCAACTTATTAAAATCGATCGTATATGATGTCGTACTAGAAGGGCTGTTCTTCTACTCAGGTTTTGCTTTCTTCTATCATTTAGCGAGAAATCAAAAAATGGTTGGAACAAGTACAATGATTAACTATATCAATCGAGATGAACAAATTCATGTTGATTTGTTTGTACAGATTTATAAAGAAGTATTAGAGCAATATCCTGAATATAACACCCAAGAATTAGCAGATTTTGTACAAGAAACGATGAAAGAAGCAGCACACTTGGAAATTGAGTGGGCCCGCTATATTATCGGCAACAAAATGGACGGCATTCTTTTACAAGATGTAGAGGATTATATTAAATTTTATGCAAATGTGCGTTCCAACCAATTAGGATATGATCGTCCATTTGAAGGCTACCGTACAAACCCTTTAAGATGGATAAAAGCATATGAAGAAGTGGATCTTGGCAAATCGGACTTTTTCGAACAAAAATCACGACAATATGTAAAAGTCAACCATCTCGACAACGGATTTGACGAACTATAAGAATAAATATCAAGTGCTATCCTCATGTGAAGCTCTAAATCTTGCAAGTTTATAGATTGTAGACATTTATGAGGATAGCACTTTATCCTTTAATCCTATATTATGAGGAATGTTCACTTTATTTTAATACTGCTCTTTTTTTATAATCAGTTTTAAACATACAATAATAATAACTAGTTACTAGTTTATTATTGAACAATGGCAAGATTCCTTTTTTTTGAAATCGATAAGTAAAGCCACATTTTTCATTTACTCTTTTGGAGTTATGATTAAAATCAAAATGCCCACACCATATAACATCTAATTCTAAAGTTGTAAAACCATAATCAATTAACCGGTTAACTGCTTCCGGCACAATACCTTTCCCCCAATATTTAGGGTTTAATGCATAGCCAATTTCTCTCTGTTTCAAATGAGCAAGTGTACTATCTGGTTTTCTTTCATGAATTCCAATACTGCCAATCACTTTATTTTCTTCTTTCCAAACAATTGCATATGTATACTCTTTCATTAGAAACGACTTGATAATTTCTTTGCTTTCTTCTTCACTTTTATGCTGTGCCCAGCCTGCGTAAGGACCAACTAAGTCACTACATGCATATTCATATAAATCCTGACTATCTGTTTCTTGCCAGCTTCTTAACATTAATCGCTCTGTATTTAAAGATTCCACTCTCTCCACACCCTTCTAATTTTCAGCAATTCATCAATCTATTTGAAAAGGTTAGATATATGGAAAAAAGATGAATCAGAAAATAGATTCATCTTTCAGGCTGTCGACAAACGCTCGCTTTCTTCGTTGTTCGACTTACTCGGATGCTCATTACCCAACCACGGTAACTCCGCTCCTCCTAAGGCTTCACGCCTCGAAAGTCAACCGTTTTCGATCCGCCTGAGGTTTCTGCAAAAATGAGTTTGTCTACACTCTGAAAAATTAATCAGAAAATAGATTCATCTTTTTTCGCAGGCAAGTTCATCTTCTCGCTACTCTTTCGTAAATATCTTGGAGCGTTTTACATCCCAGCTCCTGTGCTTTCGCTAAATATTTGGTCCAAAGAATAGCGGTAAGCTTTGCGTCTCCAAGTGCATGATGGCGATTGCAAATAGGAATTTCGCTCAATATACACCAATCTTCCAATGTTACAATAGACTGTTTCGGTTCTACTGTTTGAAACAAAAAAGATGTATCAACAATTCGATGCTTAAACGGGGTTTTAAATTGCTTCCAACAAGCAGATTGCATGAAATTTTTTTCATGGGATGAATGGTGGGCAACTAATGTATCATCTTTAGCGAAATCAAAAAAATTCACAAGCACTTCCGACAAATACGGCGCATCTATTAAATCATCATTTTTAATTCCGGTTAATGTAACTATTTCTTCTGGTATTTGTTCATTTATACGAACTAATGAATAAAACTGATCATCTAATATTTCACAACCTCTTACTTTCACTGCACCAATTGAAATAATTTGATCGCCTTTGTCAGGAAAAAAACCAGTGGTTTCTATATCAAATATTACCGTTTTTAAATCTTTTAAAGGCAAGCGGGAAGCCACTTCTACTTTTAAATCTTTTTGCAGTCGTCTCATAAATGCAAGCTGTTGTGAATTAAAGCCATCTGAATTTGTATTAAGTACACTTGGATTAACTTTTCCATATAACTCTCTCATATAATGGAGAAAAGATTCTACACCCATTTTAACACCCTTTTTCAATTATCCTTTGAACTTGATGGTATAACTTAATTCCGCTTCGCAACAATAATTTAATTTCTTGTCTTTCTTGCTTACTTAAGTTCTTTATATTTAAAAAATGAACATCTTTGTATGTTTTAGCGTTTTTAAAAAGTGTAATACGATACTGAAGAATTTTTATAAAATATTTTTCATATGGCTGAAGCAATGATTCATACTTTTCTATTTTTCTCAATTCCTCTATACGACTAATCGTTGAAGTAGATTGAATCCCCTCTTTTATTGCAAGAAGTCTGATAGAGTTTACATATGGTAAATATAAAGTATTTTTCAAGTGAATAGAACCCCTGTGTGGGCCTGTTCTTTCCACAAAAAATTGTCCGAAAATACCTACCCCTTTTTTAATACGCATCACATTATTCATAAAACGTTTTAAAAGAGAAGGGTGCAAAGAACGATATTCATGTATATACGAACGAAGCTCTTCTACGAAAAGTTCATTACCGAATAATTTCCTGCAATCATAAAATATTTGCAAATAACGAATGGATTCCCAACTTTCAGTTTCCATCCAATTCAGCAGCTGATATTGCCATTCTTCTATCGATTTGCACCATAATGGATTGCTGCTCATAACATTTCCTTCACAATAAGGATATCCAACTTCATTTAAGGCATCACTTAATTCTTTGCTAAATTGAATAAAATATGCTTGAAATGCTGGATCCTTCACTTGATATATTATACCATGGTCCTGATCACTAAATAATCCTTGTTCAAATCTACCAGCACTCCCAGTAACAAACCAAACAAAATCACAAGGTGGATAGCCATGTGTTTTTGTAAATTCTTCCAAAGATATATTGAAAACTTGTTTCATAAATCCATCATGACATTTATTTAATTGAATATTAGACTTTGCACAATTGATTATTTGGGTCTCTTTCTCTTGTTTAATTTGATTGATTCTTATAATTCGAGAGCACATCCATGCACTTCCTTAAAAATAGATATAGGATTTAGATTAATACGTTTAAGCAAGCCTTCACCTAATTTAGTTTATTGTATCATATTGATCCTAATTATTTAAAAACTTTATATGTAGATATTAGGATATTAACTGTTTAATAAATCCTTTAGAAAAATTACTTTAAAAGATTTGAAGCCCCACTATAAAAGTGAGGCTTTCATCTATTAATCAAATCATAAAAAAGCTTTTAGTTTATATTATTTTTGTTTTCTTCTTTTGAAAGAAAAACTTCTGGATATCCGTAAGTACCATGTTCACTAATATCTAAGCCCATGATTTCTTCTTCTTCCGTTACACGAAGTCCGCTGATTTTTTTGATAACGAATAAGATAACAAAGCTTACTACAAAAGCGAATAATGCAGAAACTACAATACCTGTTGCCTGAACACCTAACTGATGGAATCCACCACCATAGAATAATCCTGGCTTACCTACTGTCGCAAGTTCTTTTGTAGCAAAAAACCCATTTGACAATGTTCCCCAAACCCCTGCAGTACCATGTACCGATAATGCAAAAATCGGATCATCAATTTTTCTATTTTCAAAGAATCGAACACTGTAGAATACTAGAATACCAGCAATAAAGCCGATAACTACCGCTGCCCAAGTATCAACGAACGCACAAGATGCAGTGATTGCAACTAAACCAGCTAATGCACCGTTTAACATAGTAGATATATCAGATTTCCCTAATACAATCCAAGAGATTAATAAAGCAGAAACAGATCCAGCTGCTGCAGCTAAGTTCGTATTTAATGCAACAAATCCAAAGAATCCGTCTGCTACAGAAACCGTACTACCTGCGTTAAATCCAAACCAGCCAACCCAAAGAATAATAACACTTAATGCTGTATACACTTGGTTATGACCAAAAATAGGGTTTGCAGAACCATCTGCATTGTATTTACCAATACGAGGCTTTAATAAAATAGTAGCAGCTAATGCAGCCATTGCACCAGTTAAATGCACTACTGTTGAACCAGCAAAGTCTTGTTTACCGTGTTCGAACAACCAGCCGCCGCCCCAAATCCAGTGTGCAACAACAGGATAAACTAAAGCTGAGAATAGTACTGAGAAAATAAGATAAACAGATAATTTCGCACGTTCAGCAAAACCACCAAGCGCAATCGTTAAAGAAATTCCTGCGAATGCCAATTGGAAAACAAAAAATACTGTTGTTTGAAGCCCTGCACCATCTGCTTGTGCTCCAGAATAGAAGAAATCAGTCAACCCAACAAAAAAGTTTCCGTTTCCTCCAAAGATAAAACCATATCCTACCGCCCAAAATACTAAAGAAGCAATACCAAAAGTGAAAATTGTTTTACCAGCAATATGACCAGCATTTTTCATTCTTGTGGAACCAGCTTCAAGTAAAATAAATCCACCTAACATAAAAATAACTAAAATTGCAGCAACCATCGTCCACAAGCTGTTCATTAAAAATTCTAACTGTTCCATTAGGATTTCTTCCCCCTTTATGTATAAATACTAACATTAAGTGTCATATAATCTAACACGTTAATAACTTTATTTTACCGATATTATATTATCTGTCAATATCCTTTTTAGATTTAATTTTCAAAAAAAAGAAATATTTCTAATATTTATGTATAAAACATTCCTTTTTTTCATTTTTTACTATAAAAATACAAAAAAACTATAATAAAAAAATTAAAATATTTTAGTTGAATACACAAAGTGATATTCCAACAATTTTAATAATATATCTCGTAAAATAGTAATCGCTCGTACCCGTTAAGAACGATAAAAATGAGGCCCTTTTCGTATAGATTGTTGCTATCTAACCCGCAGCCTGAATACACTTCGCTTTCCGCGGGCGAGCGTCGAGCCGCTTCGCCGCTTTGCTCCTGCAGGGTCTCGTCTATCTCGCTTTTCCCGCAGGAGTCTACGTGTATTCAGGCTGCTCAGTACATTTAAAGGTTTTTCATCTTAATCAAATAGCAACAAACTTTTAGAAAACAGCCAAAAAATAATATTTTTAAAAATTCAGTTTTTTCAAAATATTACAGAAAAAGCAGACACTAGAATTGTCTGCCTTTCCCTCATTTCAATTTAGTGAATAAACGTTGCACCAACGATAATCAATAAGATGAATAATACAACGATTAATGCGAAGCCTGAACCGCATCCACCAGCACCATATCCGTATCCGCCATATCCGTAACCGTACATAAGAACATCTCCCTTTGTTTTTTGTATACTCATTAACCTTACTTCATAAAGTTAACGGGGAAGCAGATATATTGTAATCAAAACTAATCACAATAACACTTCCTTTCAAAACATCTTATGCACAAATTGATCATTCGGTTGGGTGAATGTCTATATTCAGCAAAAAACCTATTGGCTTTTTGCTGATTTAATCTTTTCTGCTGCTACCGTCTCTACTAAGTTTTTTGCACTTTCAAAGGGATAAGCTGCCATACTTACCTCTGAAATAACAGCAACACCATCCGCTCCTGCACAAATTACTTCACCTGCGTTATCATTTGTAATTCCGCCAATCCCTACTATTGGAACTTGAATTTTATTTTTTTGCAATTCTTTTAGTAACCTTGTTCCTTGGACTGGCTCTGCATCCTTTTTTGTTTTTGTTGGAAAAATAGGACCTATTCCAACATAATCTGCCCCTGCTTTTATAGCAGATTTCACTTCTTCTACTGTATGCGCAGAAACACCTACTATTTTATTTCCTATTTTCTTTTTTACTGCTTCTGCCTTTTCGTCTTCTTGGCCAATATGAACACCATCTGCTCCAATCTGAAGCGCTAAGTCTACATCATCGTTCACAATAAAAGGAACATTATATTCCTTACATTTGTTTTGTAGTTTTCTCGCCAACGCTGTTTTTTCTGAGCCAGTTAGTGAGCCTGCTCCTTTTTCTCTGAATTGGAATATCGTGATTCCTGCTTTTAACGCTTCTGTTAATACATATTCAGGATCTAATTCACTATTATTGCTGCCCATAATAAAATAAACTTTTAATAAATTCTTTATATAATCCTGCTTATACTTGGTCATCTATTGTCTCCCCAATTATTACTTCATTGAATGATTTTGCTGTTTTTGATACGCCCAATGGTTTGTTGGTCCATGGCCATTCCCTATATGCAAATCCTCTTTAATGGCATAATAAACAAAATCCTTTGCAATTCGAAAAGATTCTTCCATTGATTTACCATTAGCTAAGCATGCCGCTGTTGCTGCTGCAAAAGTACAGCCAGTACCATGCGTATTTTTTGTTGAAAATCTTTTTGATTGCAGTTCCGTATAGTTTTTGCCATCGAATAATAAATCTATTAATAGGTCACCACTTCCATGTCCACCTTTAATAATGACATTTTTAGCCCCTAACTCATATAATTTTTCTGCTGCTAATTTGCGATCATCCCAAGTATTGATACTAATTCCAGTCAGTTCTTCTGCTTCTGGTATATTAGGAGTAATGACAGTCGCAATCGGCAATAAATACTGACACATTGCATCAATTGCTTCTTGCTTTAACAAAGCAGCCCCCCCTTTTGCTATCATAACGGGATCAACTACAATTTGTGACCAATTGTATTTTTTTATTTTTGACACAACCAGCTCAATGATTTCTCTACTAAATAACATACCTGTTTTTACTGCATCTGTTCCAATATCAGTAGCTACTGCATCTATTTGTTTTTCAATTGCTTCAAGGCTCATCGGATAAACAGCATCTACACCAAGAGTATTTTGTGCTGTAACAGCAGTGATTGCTGTCATTCCAAATACATTTAACTCTTGAAATGTTTTAAGATCTGCTTGTATGCCAGCACCGCCGCCACTATCTGATCCAGCAATCGTTAATGCTTTTCGAATACTCATTGTTTATTCTCCTCCTAGCTTTTCGATCTTGTTTAAATGGGCAATGTGCTCTTCATTTATTAAATATAATTGATTTAATAATTCTATCTGCAAACTTCCCGGTCCATACTCCTTAATCTGTTTGGCAGCAAGTTCTGCTGCCACCCCATAAGTAACCAATCCAGCAACACTTGCAGCTACAATATCTTTTTCCACTGCAATAAAGGAAGCGATAACTGACGTTAACAAACAGCCTGCACCGGTGACTTTCGTTAATAGCGGATGGCTATTGCCTATTAAATAAGTATTTTCCCCATCTGTAACTACATCTTTTTCGCCTGTAATAACAACCGGTGCTTGAATCGCTGCAGATGCGGCATTGGCTATCTTAATTGGATCTTCCATCACTCCCATTGCATCTACTCCTTTAATGGCCGTTTTAATGCCGGCAACATTTGCTACTTCGGCAATATTGCCACGCAATAAAGAAATCTTTATTTCTTTCATTATCTTCTGTACACTTTCCGTACGAAAGGAAGTAGCACCTGCTCCAACAGGATCCAGGATAACCGGTGTATTTGCCTTATTAGCTGCTTTTCCAGCTATAATCATATTTTCAATCGTTTCTGCCGTTAATGTTCCGATATTCAACACGAGTGCATCTGCAATCGTAGCCATCTCTGCCACTTCTTCTTTTGCATATGCCATAACTGGAGATGCTCCTAGAGCTAATAAACCGTTTGCTGTAAAATTCGTAACGACCACATTCGTCATATTATGAATAAGCGGAGCTCTTTCTCTTAATCTAGTCAGCATGTTTGCTACATTAACTGGTTTCATTATTTCTTCCATATGTATTCCTCACTTTTTATCATTTTCTTGTGTAATAGGTACTTAATTTCTAACATTGTATTTTTTCCAAATAAAAAAGCCATGGTTGATTCTTTCCTTCCCTCTCGCTCCAACGATAAGGTTTTGAAAAGTTCGAACATGGCTTATTATATACACCTGTATTTATCATATTGTTCCACAATTACATATACACCTCCCTGCGCTGGCATTATCCAACAGGTTCATTCGGTCAATGACAGATTAGTCATCCTCTCAGCCTGATTCCTCAAGCTCCCGACACTATTCAGTTTCCTTAAATTTTAAAGTATTTTTATGTTTGTTGCAAGATTCTATCCATCTTTCAACTTAATCTTTGCTGTTTCTTTATGATAATTCCAATAAATATTTTTTGATTTTTTGTTTTCTTTGTTAAAAATTAGTTCTTCACAAATAGCATAATCTGTTTATACCATAATCAGTTGCAATATCTTGTACTGATGTAGAAAGGCAACCTTGCTCCTTAACAATTTTATAGCAATATCCTGTGTAATAATCATCCTTAAGAACACTTAACTTGACACCATTTGACTTATAGTACAAAAATATAAACATATAGTCAAACCTATTGTTTGTATTTTAAAACAATAAGGTCCTTAATTAATGTATGGGAGTGTTTGAAAATGGAAAATCTTATTGATCTAAAAAAAACTGCATTAGTTGTAATTGACTTACAAAAATGGCTAGGAAACCAATATGCTCCATATTCTGCAGAACAAGTTATTCATAATGCTTCTGCACTAGCAGATTCTTTTCGCAAAACAGGTGCTTTTGTCTCCTTGGTTCGTGTTTCAAGCAAGGATATGAAAGATATACCCCACCCTAAACTAGATATTGCTCCGCCACCATTAAATATGCCTAATGGTTGGGATGAATTTGTTCAAGAACTAAACGTTTCTAAATCAGATCACATAGTAACTAAAAAACAATGGGGAGCATTTTATGGAACTGACTTAGATTTGCAATTGCGTCGCCGAGGAATAGATACTATAGTATTATGCGGGATAGCAACAGGACTTGGTGTAGATACAACAGCTCGAGAAGCATTTATGCATGGTTATAATCTTATATTTAGTATTGATGCTATGACAGGATTTTCACAAGAGGAGCACGATCATGTAAAAAACTTTATCTTCCCTAGAATAGGGAAAATACGAACAACTAGCGAAATAATAAAATCTATGAATTAACAATGTTTTACTCTTGAAGGGTAGTATCTGTTATCAATTAGTAGGGGATTAGTTCATTTCTAATGAACTAATCTACTTATAAATCATATAAATACTGCTCTATCGGCTTTTCGATTTGTTTTACACCTTTTATTTGCAATACAGGCATCGTACCCCCATCTTTTTCTTCTTTTTTTATGATGGCAGATACTTTATACCAGCTGCCTGTTTTTAATGACTGCACATCTCCTGATAACAAATATCCATAAATAGAAGTATCGGCAACACAATGGGTCATCAATTGTCTTGCAATAACAGCTTCATTTGCGGAGAAATTTTCTTCTCTATAAATAAAACCGTTTATTTCTATTTCTGTTCCAACTAATGAATCCAGTTTATTATTTAGTAAATCCATAACCATAAAAAAATTTTCATCATTCACAACCAGTTTTTTATTTACGATAATATTTTCTAAATCCTGTTCTGTACCTTGCTTCGTATCTGAAATATACCCTGCAGTGGATAACAATTCTTTATTAATAGAAAAATCTTGAATAGTAAAAAAGAAAAATAATGGACTAACAAACAAAAGGTAGGGAGCAAGTAGTTTAATTATAGAGGTGTTTTGATCACAAACATCACAATCACAATCTGCCCCTTGTAGATTGCTGTTTAACAATCGAAAGAAACCTAATAAAAATAAAGCTGCCATTGAAAATAGCAGAAACGGAATCATTTTTGGAGCAATAAGCAAAGTAAGTGTGTTTTTAACGTATAATTTAAAAATAAGTAAACTAAAACTAATTAAAATGATTCCTTGAAGTTCATTCGAAAATTGCCAATTTGGACTCCATCTTATTTTCAACATTCTCTTCTCCCCTCCTTTTTTCTGATTCAAAGATTATAATGAAAGGAAACTACCTGCTAAAATCGATAAAAGAAATACAACGATTGTCACAAAAAACATAAACAACATCACAAACTTTATCTTAAAGGAAGACAACATCACAAACGTGTTTTTCAAATCAAGAATGGGGCCAAATACTAAAAATCCTAATAATGCTTGTGCGGAGAAAATTTTCGCAAAGGAAGCGGCAACAAATGCATCTGCCTCTGAACATAAAGATAAGACATAAGCTAGTCCCATCATAACAGCTGTTCCTTGAAAAGAAGTTTCCGCAGCTTGTACAACTGCAGAACCTTGCACATACAATTGAGCAAAACTCGCAAACAATGCACCAATCATAAAATATTTGCCTACCGTAAAAAATTCATGACATGTATGATGAAGTATTCCTTTCCACTTCGATTCCCCTCTATTTCGATTTACTTGGACAGTATTTATCAAATCATCCTTTTGTATTTTCAAAACATTTCCTTTTCCAAAAATAAAATATATAAGGGAACTTACGACCACAGCAGCTACAATACAAACAAGGAACCTCCCATATACTAATTGCAGGTTATTTTGAAAAGCAAAATAAGTGCTGCCAAATACAATAATATTTAAAATAGGGGCTCCCATTAATAATACGACACCAACATGAATAGGAACTCCTTTTTGAATAAGCCTGCGGACAACAGGAATAATGGCGCATTCACAAACAGGTGTAATGACCGCAGCTAAAAGCGCCATTCCTATTGCCGCTACTGGATTCTTCGGAATAAACTTTGCAATCATATTTTCTGAAATAAATAGATTAATAACCGACGAAGCGATAGCACCTAATAAAAGAAAAGGCAAAGCTTCTAAAAAAATGCCTAAAAAAAGAATAAAAATTGTTTTGCCATCTTCAGATAACGCTATTCCGATTGATTGAATAAATGCCTCATTCCCAAAAAAGAATAAAGACATCATTAAGAAGAATAATGTAAAAATAACGATATCTTTTAACGATGTTGGAATAGACATATATAAACTCCTTCTATTATTATTTAACCCTTCTATATTCGTGATAAACCACAAAAAGCTTGTCTTTTCTTCTATTAAACAATATGCCATCTAGTTTCTCATTATAACTAGACGCATGATTTAACTAAAAGCCAAAAAATACGCTTTATTCTCGTTTACTATATTCTCCATCTTTCTATAAATGAACATCCTGTTCTTTTAATCCTTCACCAATTAAAATAATTTGTCCTCTAGCATAAGATGGATGATCTTTTAGTTGTTCCCAAATGAGTTGACCAGATGCAAATTGAAAATGATACCACTCCATATCATCACAGTTTTGAACCGTACCTTTTGCTCTTATCAATTTATCTTTATGCTTTAAAAGCAATTCTTTTATGTCTCTTTTTGATAATTCTTTACGTTGTTCAATTTTAATTGCTTTTAAATGAAGATGGTTTGAATGGATATCGCCGGTGTTTTCAGGAAGAACAAATGTATGGTTTTCTAAATAATTAGTCACTCCTTCTCCATATGTGGAATAGACGATAGGTGCTGTTTGATTGTATTTGCGTACAAGTTTATTTATTTTTTCTATTTTCTCTTTTTTTGGAAGCTGGTCCATTTTATTTAATACAAGCAGACTCCCCCTCTCCATTTGTTCCTTCTGCAATTGTCTTACTTCTTTTGAACTAGAAAAAACGCTTATATAGTCTGTTACATGGACACTGTCAATCACACATATACTTTGTTCTATCGTAAAATGCTCTGCAAATTGTTTTTCTGCAAATGTTTCGATTATTTCCCCAGGATTTGCCACGCCAGTTCCCTCTAAAAGGATTACATCTATTTTTTCTTGCTTAACAATCGTCATTAATTCAGTTAAGGTGGTTTTTAAATCCTCTTTAATCGAACAGCAAACACAGCCATTCAACAGTTCGAATAACGATTCATCTGCAAATAAATGCTTCTCTACATTGGCATTCCCCAACTCATTTAAGATAATCGCTATTTTTTTGTTGTTTTTTTTAAAATACTCCTTACACTTTAATAATGTACTTGTCTTCCCACTCCCTAAAAAGCCGTTAATTAAATATACAGCCGTTTTTGACATAAAAAAACCTCCTTCACTTATGTATATATATGAAGGAGATGGTTCATTTAGTACAGCATATAATCACAACAATTCTTATTTTCATTGTCCTATGATTCTAAGCTGAAAGTTGTTAGGAATATATTTATTTCTCTTTTTACTCGACTTCTTGTAAGCTTGCTATATCTACTTCAGTTGGTTCTTTCATTCCTCCGATTAAATGTACAATAGCTGTTTCATTTGCTTCTTTAATTTCATCAATCCAGATAGAAACACCATTGTATTGCACTTCAATTTCTGCTGGAGACGAAAGAATTTGCTTTGCTCTGTTTATATCCAATTTTCCCACCTACTTCCCTTTTAGAAATTCAGCTCCAACTGTTAAGTAAAGATCTTTAAGTTGGTTCCCATTCTCGACAATGGTTACTTTTTCATTATGCCAATTATTTCTTTTCCTATTCTTTATTTTCTCAGCGCATCATAACCAATTTTTGTTTCATTAGAGATTGACCTATGTTTGAACCTTCTCTATACTTAATAGCTGATGTTAGAAAGCAGGGTGAGTTATGGATTTTGAAATTATCCATCTTTCCTTTTATATAGTGACAGTGGAAGGAAAAGATGAAAAAGCAATCAAACAATATAAACATTTTCAAACATTAAATGATGCTGATTACGAAGACAGTACATTAAAAGAATTTTTAGATGGTGAGCTTGAAAAGATTGCAAAACGGAAAGTAGACCGCCATCCAAAATCAGAAAACGCTCCAACAAAAATAGGCAGGTTCATTGTGGAACCAGGCCATGATGCAACATCAAATCCTAATTACAATCTATTTCAGGCGGTCAGAGCAGCAAGTACACGAGAAACATTTCAAGAAAATGCTGAAAAAATTGTCTCTACCTATATTGATACGAGTGCCATTAGAGGCGGTGTTTTTCTTGTAGCTACCGCTAAATTACGCAAATATTTTGATGAACCGTTTCTGTTTATTTTGAAATGTGATTTCGAACCAAAAGTTGCCAGCATTACCGACGAAAAAACAATGATTAAACAAGTAGAAATGGCCATCACCACCAAAAATATGAAAAGCATACAATACCCCTACATGCCAGAAGAAGGCATGATAGAGGAAAATGAACTGAAAATCCATCAATCTTCCCATGCACGCTATTTCGAGGATTTCCTGAAATTTGTAGAATATGGAGAATCGATGCCAGAAATCATCAAATCGCAAGTAATGACAATGGTACAGACCCATATTGAAGAAACGTATGATACAGAAAGTGAAGAAAAAGAGCAGTTCGAAACAGCGATGGAAGTGTGGGCTACGAGTCCAAAGCGTGAATTGCAAGAACGTTTCACCACAGAACAAGTTGTTGAAGCAACCGCTCAAATTATTGAGCATTCACCAGATGCGGAGTTAAAGATGAAGCTTGACCATATTGCCGTGAAAGGATTGCTGAGTGATTATGGTGATAGTATTCATTTGGCTAAGGTAAATAATAAATATGTATTGCTCGTTGAGGCAGATTCGATACAGTTTGAGCAAGGAGGATATTCTCCGATCGAGCTATTGCGCCCTGATGAGTTGGATGTGGTGTTGGAAAAAATCCGCAATAAATCTTAAGAGTCATACGGAAAAAAGCCGAAATGTGAGCAATATAATTATAAAAAATCATTGATATTACAGTGTTTTATAATCATCCTTGTTATTAATTTTTATCTTATAACATATTCTACAGTACGAAAACAGTTATAGAGATAACTCTATAACTG